>JBGFRN010000153.1:0-10298 GCA_041695105.1 Bacillota bacterium
CGGGCACCCGAGTTGCCCTCCAACCCTCCACCCCCCCAACCCCCCAAGACCCCAAAAACCCCAAAACCACAATAAAGAACCTCGGCAACTCTAGTTACTCTTGTTCAGGCAGCCAGCCCCTAGTTATCGCCAGCCCCTAGTTGTTGCCAGCCCCCAGTTGTCGCCAGCCCCCAGTTGGTGCAGCTCCCAGTTGTCGCCAGCCGAAGCTGCCGCCATCCATGGCTCGCGCCGGCACTTCATCGGCGCCCTGCCAGCCATCCGGGCTTGGCGCCGATACTTGGTCATCCTGACCATCGACGCCGTCCAGGCGTGTCGCACCTAACAATTCCAGACCGCGTATATATAGAGTGTACCCATCTCGATCTCACGGCCTGGGAGGTGACCCTGGGTGTATAAGCTTTCCGACCTGCGGGATCGCGACGTGATTAATATTTACGACGGACGCCGGCTGGGCGTGATTATTGATGTTGATGTCGATCCCGACTGCGGGCGCATCGTATCCCTCATCTGTCCCGGGGGCGGTAGGTTCTTCGGCCTCTTCGGAGGGGGCAAGGACTACGTAATCCCCTGGGAAAGGGTCGTTCGTATCGGCCCAGACGTGATACTGGTTGACATCAAGAACTTCCAGTCCTACGCAACGAAAGATAATGGCGACCGCGATGTGACAAGAGGAGATGTGACAAGAGGAAAATGGTTGATGAGGGGAGAATAGAGGCGAAGGGCCGCCACCTGGCGGACTATTGCGGCGGAAGAGGAGAGGCATGGAGGGCAATTACCGGTTAGAAACCAGCGCTTCCGGCATCTCATGGCTTCGTTTCCCCTTTCTTGAGAGCAAGGGCCCTTTTAGGGCCCTTTTCAGTTGCCGTTTGGGAGGGATCAGCCCGGCCCCGTTTGACAGCCTTAATGTCGGATTTAACGTCCCCGACGACCCTAATTTTGTCCGGGAAAACCGGCGTCTGGCCTACGAGGCGATGGGCATTAACCCGGCTAAGGTGGCCTCGCCGCTCCAGGTCCATGGGTATAAGATCTCTTACGTCCAAAAGCGCGATTTTGGCAGTGGGACCTGGGATGCCTTCAGCGCCTTCCGGGGGTACGATATACTGGCCAGCCGTGTACCAGGAGCAACTCTGATCACCTTTTACGCTGACTGCGCTCCGGTTTACGTAGTCGATCCCCGGCTGAACACAATCGCCCTGGGCCATGCCGGCTGGAAAGGGACGGCGGTAAGGGTCCCGCGCTACGCCGTCCAGGGTATCGAGAGGAAATACGGAAGCATTCCCCCGGATCTCTGGGGCTTGGTCGGGCCCACCATCGGACCCTGCTGTTACCAGGTGGACTCGGTGGTCCGCGAAGGGTTCCGCCGGCATTTCGGTGATTACGACGATCTTTTCACCCCTGACGGGCCTGACCGCTGGAAGCTGAATCTCTGGGAGGCTAATCGCCGGGCCCTGATTGAAACTGGTATTCCTGAGGAACAGGTACAGGTTGCCGGGATCTGCACTTGCTGCCGGCAGGATTTATTCTATTCCTACCGAGGCTCGGGCGGGCGTTGCGGGCGGAATATGGCTGTCCTCAGCCTTGATTATTGATCGCATGGAAGGAATTTACATAAGCTCCGTCTAAGAGTCTTCCGGGTGAACAATTGATGAAGACTAGGCGAGCCTTGCTTCTGGCTATGATGGTGGTTTCAGGCTTAACGGCTTTGACCGCCCTGCGGTTTTCGATTACCCCCGGGCCTACGGCACTCGTCGAGATCAGGTACGAGGTCATCGAAGAAGCCCTTCAGGTTCAAGCTGTGGCCCTTAGACGCGAGGAGGTCGTGGTCGCCCCCTGGGGCGGAAACCTTCGACGCCTGGCCGCCCACGGTGAACGGGTTAGAGCCGGGTTCGTTGTGGCCGAACTCACCAACCCCCAAGTGGGGGGGCAGGTCGGGGCCAGCCTGTCTTCTTGGAGCACGGCTAACGCGGCCCGCCTTGAGGCCTTGAGGGCGTCTATCAATAGCCGCCATCAGCGTATCTCGGAAGTGCTTGATGAGGTGGCCAGATCGGCCGCCGTGGCCGATGAAAAGGCCTTGCGCCTGGCGCTGGAGGCTTTGGAGCGGCTGAACTCGGAGAACCGGGATGAAGAGACAGAGCTTCAATCCCTTGAATCACGCCTGTCGAAGATGATTGCCCGCCGTGCCCGGGCGGAGGAGGCAGCCAACCGGGCCAATCTCCCGCTGAAGGCCCCTGAGGCCGGTGTGGTCAGCTTCCAGGTGGATGGGTTAGAAGAAAGACTTAGACCTGAATCCAGGGACGAGCTGAGGGCTTCCGCACTGTTGGGGCTGGCCGCCAAGACCCTGACCGACCCGGAAAGCCGGTCGGCTAAAATGGGCCAGCCGTTGTTCAAGATTGTCGACACCAAAGAACTCCACCTGGCCGTTATTCTTGAGCCAGTCCAGACCCCTGTTTTGCCCTCAGGCGCTCCGGTCAAAGTGCGGCTGCCTTCGGGTGTCGAGGCAGAGGCCCGGGTCGAGGGCAGGGGAACTACAGATCCCGACGGCCGGGCCGTACTGATCCTGCGTGCTCCGAACTTGGCCGGAGAACTGGCGATGCAGCGGCGCTTTCAGGCTACCCTGGTCCTGCGGCGGGCCGAGGGTCCGGTTGCCCCCGTCTCCTCCCTGGCCACCCGCGATGGACGGCCCGGGGTCTTTGTGGTCATTGGGGGACAAGCCTACTGGAAACCGGTCCAACCTGGGGCCGTCATCGGAGATCGGGTGACCCTGCCCCAGTTCAGCCCCGGAACCATGGTCGTGATTGAGCCTTCCTCGGTCAAACAGGGGCAAAAAGTGCCCTAAAAGGATATATTCGGAAGGGATGCAACAATAAATGTCGAATCTCGGTACAATTGAGAGCCTGCCGGAGAATCTGAGACAAGTCCGCGAGCGTGTGAGCTTGGCGGCTGTCCGCTCTGGAAGGAACCCGGCCGGGATCACCTTGATCGCCGTGACCAAGACGGTTGATGTGGAAAGGATTCAGGCCGTGGTTCGGGAGGGGGTTCTCGATCTGGGTGAAAACCGTGTCCAAGAGGCCAAGGCCAAGGTAGGATGTGTCCCGGGCCTGGTTCGCTGGCACCTGATCGGCAGCCTTCAGACCAACAAGGCCAAGCTGGCGGTTGAAATGTTTGACCTTATCCATTCCCTCGACCGGCCGGCTTTGGCTGAGGTCTTGGCCGAGAGGGCCAGCGAGGCTGGGCGGGTAGTCAGATCCTTGGTTCAGGTGAACGTTTCGGGGGAGGCTTCCAAGCACGGGCTGGCCCCGGGTGAGGTTCCCGAGTTCATCCGGTGGGCGTCACGGTTGAAAGGACTGTCTTTGGAGGGGCTGATGACGATGGCCCCACTGACCGGCGACCCCGAGGAAGCGAGGCCCTATTTTCGTGGGCTGCGCGAGTTGCGAGATCGTATATCGGCCTTGAACGTTCCCGGTGTCACGATGCGCTACTTGTCAATGGGCATGTCGGGTGATTTTGAGGTGGCGGTTGAGGAAGGCGCCAACCTGATTCGGGTCGGCAGCGTTATCTTCGGCGCCAGGAACTAGGAAGGGGATACTGGCGATGGCAAAAGGTCTTTGGGAGAGAATCCTCTGCTGGATCGGATTTGAGACCGACGAGGTCGAAGAAGTTGAGATGGTCAGGGGAGCATCCGGGGTTAAAGCCAAGTCCGAATTTACCGAGGAGTGGGTCGAAGACCTCGGGGCGGGCGGAAAGAAGCGCGGAGCCCTGGTCAGTCTCCCTGGACAGAAGCAGTTGAAGGTAGTGGTGGTCGAACCCAAGTCTTTCGAAGAGGTCCAGACGATCGCCGACCACCTTAAGAATCGACGGCCAATCATCCTTAACCTTGAGACAACCGAACGCGAGCACGCCCAGCGCATCCTCAACTTCCTTTCAGGCGCCATTTACGCGTTGAACGGGGATATGCAGCGAATCAGCAACGGCATCTTCTTCTTCGCCCCGGGAAACGTCGACGTTTCACTGATGAAGACAGGCGGTGCCCGGATCGAGGAGACCGGTCGGGGCCCCACTCCCGGCGAGTTTCTCGCTGGCGGGGTCGGCACCGGGCCGGTGCCAGAAAAGCGTGTTTCGTTGAATACCAACGTTCCTAGCGGAATAGGACGGGACAGAGAAGACAAGACTGCTGACGAACGGGTTAATCTTTGGAAAAAATAACTTCAGGGGGTGCCGGTACTGCCTGACTCCGCCGGTTATTTGATACTCCGAGCCTTTAACCTCTTTTTGACGGTTTTCAATCTCCTGATCCTGGCTCGGGTGATCTTTTCCTTTGTCCGTCCCCACCGGGGGACCTTTCTAGGGCAACTCGATAATATTTCTTGGAACTTGACTGAACCAATTCTGGGTCCGATCCGGAGGATGCTGCCCCAGACGATGGGGTTGGATTTTTCGCCCTTCATTGCTCTCTTGTTAATGCAATTCGTTCAGAGCGCCTTATACCAAGTCATCATGATGATATTTTAGCCTGGCTAATTCCCTCGGAGGTGTAAAGTGATGCCGTTGACCCCGTTGGACATCCATAACCGCGAGTTCAAAAAGGGTTTCCGGGGCTACAACGAAGCCGAGGTCGACGAGTTCCTAGATGAAGTTATCAAAGATTTCGAGGGCCTGATCAAAGAAAACGGCCTGCTCAAAGAAGAAGTTTCCCAGCTCAAGGCCCAGGTTGAGCATTACCGGGGACTGGAGACGACTCTCCAGAGCACCCTGGTGGTGGCTCAGGGTACGGCTGAGGAGGTTCGGATAAATGCTCGCAAGGAGGCCGAGCTGACCCTGGCCGAGGCCAGGGCCAAAGCCGACCAACTTATTCAGGAAGCCTATGAGCGGCAGCGCAAGGTCATGGAGCAGATGGACGAGAAGCGTCGCGAGATGGCCCTCTTCCGGGCCAGGGCCCGGGCGATGCTCCTATCGCAGCTCGAGGTGCTAGATAGCGGCGACCCCATCGAGAAGAGCGAGGCCCAGCCGGCTTAACCAGTGCTCCGGCTGAGGCGAACCCAAGATGGTACGGTCCTGGAGGTCAGGCTCCAACCCAGGGCTTCTCAAAATCAAATATCGGGAATTCGCGACGGGATCCTGCACATCAGGGTGACCGCCCCTCCGGCTGGGGGCGAGGCCAACCGGGTGATGCTGGAGCTTTTGGCCGGGGTACTCGGTGAGGCCAAGACCCGCCTTGAACTTGTGTCAGGCCACAAAAGTCGCGACAAATCGGTATTGATCCGTGGCCTAAACCCGGAGGAAATCAACCGGTGCTTGGAAAGGCTTTATTTGTGATATGACGAATGATCAGGGCCGACCTCAGAGGTCGGCCCTGATGCGTGGCCGATCTGCGAGGCCGTAATACTTGGAGTTCCTCAGCCAGTTGTGATAATATTTTCCCCAAGGTCAAAAAACAACGCCCGGAGGCGAATTTTGTTGGATTATTCCAAGACGGTCAACCTCCCCAAGACCGATTTTTCGATGAAGGCCAATCTCCCGGCTCGTGAGCCGGAGATTCAGAAGCGCTGGGCCGAGATCGATCTGTACGGCAAAATCAGAAAGGCCCACGCTGGCCGGCCCAAATTCGTGCTTCACGACGGACCTCCCTACGCCAACGGCGACATCCACATTGGTACCGCCCTGAACAAGATTCTCAAGGATATTGTCGTCAAGTTCGCCGGCATGCGGGGCTACGACTCACCCTACGTTCCCGGCTGGGATACCCACGGCCTGCCGATTGAGCACGCCGCTCTCAAGGTCCTCGGGGTGGACCGCCGCCAACTCTCGCCGCTTGAGCTGCGCAAGAAGTGTCACGAATACGCCCTGAAGTACATCGACATCCAGCGGGAGCAGTTCAAACGCCTCGGGGTTCTCGGCGATTGGGAAAACCCCTACGTCACCCTGCACCCCCATTACGAGGCGAAACAGATCGAGGTCTTCGGCGATATGGCCCGGAAGGGCTACATCTACAAGGGCCTGAAGTCGGTCTACTGGTGCGCCGCCTGCGAAACCGCCCTGGCCGAGGCCGAAGTCGAATATAACGATAAGCGCTCCTACTCGATCCACGTCGCTTTCGAGGTTACCGATGGGCGGGGGAAGCTGCCGCAGGGTTCGAGGATCATTATCTGGACAACCACTCCCTGGACCCTGCCGGCCAACCTCGGCATCGCCCTGCATCCTGAGTTCGAATACGGCCTTTACGAGACCTCCAAGGGCAAGCTGCTCCTGGCCAAGGATCTGGCCGGGCCGGCCCTGAAGGCCATGAAGCTCGAGGGCAACCTGGTGAAAGAATTCCGTGGCTCAGAGCTGGAGCATGTCCTGACCCGGCATCCGCTGTATGACCGCGTTTCCCGGGTGATCCTGGGCGAGCACGTCACTCTCGAGCAGGGGACTGGTTGTGTTCACACCGCTCCCGGCCACGGACCCGAGGACTTTGAGCTCGGCCAGAGGTATGACCTGGGCGTCATTAACCCGGTCAACGAGCGCGGCTTGTTCACTGATGAGGCCGGGCGCTTTGCCGGCTTGTTCTATGAAAAGGCCAATCCCCAGGTGCTCGAAGCCCTGGTTGAGGCCGGGGCCCTCCTGGCCCAGGATGAGCTTGAGCACTCCTACGCCCACTGCTGGCGGTGCAAGCATCCGATCCTCTACCGGGCGACCGAGCAGTGGTTCGCCTCTGTCGACGGCTTCCGCGAGGCCGCCCTTGAGGCTATCGGCCAGGTTCGCTGGATCCCGGCCTGGGGCGAGGAGCGCATCCGCAATATGGTGGCCGATCGGACTGACTGGTGCATCTCGCGCCAGCGGTCCTGGGGCGTGCCCATCCCAATCTTTTACTGCACCAAATGCAATGAGTACCTAATCAACGAAGTGACTGTCAGGGTTGTCTCGGATCTCTTCGCCCGTGAAGGGTCGGACGCCTGGTGGAAGTACGAGGCGTCAGAGATCCTGCCCTCAAGCCTGGAGTGCCCGAAGTGCGGTGCCAGGGAGTTTCGCAAGGATACGGACACTATGGATGTCTGGTTCGACTCCGGTTCCAGTCATGCCGCAGTGCTCGAGACCCGGCCCGAACTCGAATGGCCTACCGATATGTATCTAGAGGGCAGCGATCAGCACCGCGGCTGGTTTCAATCTTCGCTGCTTACCTCTGTGGCCACGCGGGGCTGCGCTCCCTACCGCAGCGTTTTAACCCATGGGTTCGTCGTCGACGGCGAGGGCCGAAAGATGTCCAAGTCTCTCGGCAATACCGTCGATCCGGCTAAGGTCATCAAGGAGTACGGCGCTGACATCCTGCGCCTCTGGGTGGCCTCATCTGACTACAAGGCCGACGTCCGCGTTTCACCCGACATCCTCAAGCAATTGGCCGAGGTCTACCGCAAGATTCGCAACACAATTCGCTTTTTGCTAGGTAACATCTCTGACTTCGACCCGGCCAAAGACGCTGTGGCATACCGGGGCCTGCCAGAGATCGACCGCTTCGCCTTGCATACCCTGCAGAAGCTGCTGGATCGGGTTGGCCGTGCCTACGAAGGTTACGAGTATCACCTGTTGTACCACGCCATTCATAACTACTGTGTAGTGGACCTAAGTTCATTCTATCTCGATGTGCTTAAGGACCGGCTATACACCTCGGCCCCGGACTCGCCCGAGCGTCGCTCGGCTCAGACGGTTCTGTCTGAGGTCGCGACGGTCCTGACTAAGATCATCGCCCCGGTTCTGTCCCACACGGCTGAGGAAATCTGGGGCTTTCTTCCCAAGACCAAGACCGAGCCCGAGAGCGTCCATATCGCGCTCTGGCCCGAGGTCAGGACTGATTTCATCGATGAGACCCTGGCCGCCCGGTGGGAGAGGCTGCTGGCGGTCCGTGAACAGGTCAGTAAGGCCCTGGAAGAGGCCCGGGCGCGCAAGGAAATCGGCACCTCGCTCGAGGCCAAGGTGGTGCTGACCGCCTCGCCTGGCATCGGGAAGTTTTTGATGGAGTACCTTCCCGACCTGGCCGGGATCTTTATCGTCTCTGAAGTCGAACTGCGGCAAGGGGCAGACGCCGCTTCCTCACTCAGCTTCACCGGCGACAATCCTGACCTGGTCCAGGTCAGCGTCGAGCGGGCTGGCGGAGGCAAGTGCGAGCGCTGCTGGGTCTACAGCGAAGAACTGGGCGCCATACCCGATTACCCGGCCCTCTGCCCGCGTTGCTCCAGCGTTGTGTCCAAACTGTGATTTACTTTTAACGCTGGCCAGGCGCCGGCACTCGGAGGCTAATAAATCATGCCAGTCCCGGAGGGGAAGCCAGTCCCAGAGGGGAAAACCAAAAAGGTCATCGGAGTTCTGGGAGGAATGGGACCGGAGGCCACGGCTGACCTGTTTTTGAAGATTATCCGGGCCACCCCGGCCGTCACCGATCAGGAGCACCTAAGAGTTATTATTGATTCGAACGCCAACATTCCCGACCGGACGGCTTTTATCGAGGGCCGGGGACCCGATCCGGTTCCCTACTTGATCGAGACGGCTCAAAACCTGGAGCGTGCCGGAGCCGAGATCATCGTCATGCCCTGCAATACAGCTCACTTTTTCTTCGATCGGGTACAGGCCACAATTTCGGTTCCGATGCTCCATATGATGGCAGAAGCCGCCCAAGCCGGGCGGCGTCTGGTCGAGGCGGGGCGGGCGGCCGCCACCGGAGGCTCAGGCACCTGTTCTGGTCCGGTTCGCGTGGGCATCCTGGCCACCGACGGGACGATCAAGACCCGATTGTACCACCGGGCGCTGGAGGCGGAAGGGTTCGAGCCACTAACTCCATTGGCATTGGACCAGGAGCTGGTGATGGACGCTATCTACGTCAATGGTCTCAAGGCTCAGAGGTTCGACCGGCCGGGCCGGCTGCTGACCCAGGTGGCTGAGGGGCTGATCGCTCGCGGCGCCGACCTGATCCTGGCGGGATGCACCGAGTTTCCCCTAGTGCTGAAACCGGGCACCGTTTCGAGGCCGATTATCGATCCGACCCAGGCTTTGGCCGAGGCGGCCGTTCGAAGGGCTCTTGGTTTCAATAATTAAAGAACTATCTGACAAAATACTTGATTTCTTCTTCATTCTTATGTATATTGTAGGTAAACATTCAGGACAAGGGGGGTAGGGGAGTTTGGATAGCGGAGCGGCGGCCGCCAGGTGCCCGATCGAGAAAACGCTGGGAATGATCGGCAAGAAGTGGGTCATCCTGATACTGCGGGATCTTCTTGGAGGCACTAGGCGATTTAGCGACCTACTCCAATCGCTCAACGGGATCAGCCCGAAGACCCTGTCCGAAAGGCTAAAGGATCTTGAAGAAGACGGTTTAATCACTCGAAAGGCCTACCCAGAGATTCCGCCCCGGGTCGAATACTCCCTAACGGAAAAGGGGCGGAGCCTGAACAAGATCTTGGAAGCAATGATTGACTGGGGCAAGAAGGTTAATTGACACCATTTCACGGTCTGCTCCTGGGTTAAGCAACAAAGGTGTTGACTTAAAAGCAAATTTGAACTGGAACCCTCTTGATGGACGCCTGTAAATCGTCCGTCATGAGGGTTCTCCTGTTTTTTGGGGTATTAACGATAGCCTGGCGTATTTAATTTTGTTTAGATTAAATTTCCATAGCCGCTCAATCCCTTGCCGTGATGGGCCTGTAGAAGCAAGAGCCAGTTTACCTATTTTTTCAGACTTAAATTCCTCTAAGAAATAATTTAATATGCGAAGCAGATAAAATAACTAGCGGTAATTTAATTAGCTTTCCCTGGCCCCGGGAGATGGCTGCCACCATCTCCCAATCCAAAGACCGAGAAAGACCGAGGAGGTTGAGTAATGAATCTGCTAGACAAGAAACTGACTAGGACTCTGGCTCTAAGTTTGATAGTAACCATGCTGGCAACTTTCTTCGCAGCCGTTCCCGTTTCAGCCGCGGTCGACCCAGCGAAGGTAATCTCGATGGCCGAAAGACTGATTGGCTCCCCCTACAAATACGGAGGCACAACCCCGTCGGGTTTTGACGCCTCTGGCTATGCCCAATACGTGTACAAGCAGGTGGGTATCGCCCTCCCACGTACCGTCAAATACCAGTCGGGTACCGGGGTTGAGGTTTCAAAGACCGATCTGAGGCCCGGTGACCTGGTTTTCTTTACGATAAATAGCTCTTCGCCGAATATGGTTGGCATATACCTCGGCAACTCGAAGTTCCTGGCCGCCAGCTCGGCCGCCGGCAAGGTTGATTATCGCTACCTGAACACCAGCCTCTACTCGGGCAACTACTGGGGTGCCC
>JBGFRN010000192.1:0-10147 GCA_041695105.1 Bacillota bacterium
TCATACCGTCAAGCCCGACGCAGCGCTGAAAACAGGACCCCGTCTTTTGGGCCAGCAAGCGGAGCATCTTAACCTTTTTGACTAGATCGGAGGCGTTTTGATGGACATGGGTGAAACGGTTGATTCTGGCCCCCGACAGGTGCGATTGGGCCGTCATCAAATCCTGATGCTCCGGGAGGTTAGCCAGCTCATAAGTCAAGGCGGCGGCGTTGATGTGTGGCATGAACAAAGGGTGCTCAACCCAGTCGACGACTTGGCTGCCCATAGCGTAAATCTTAGTATTCATAGACTTGAGGCTGTTCCGGTATTCGGCGGCGTTCTTCAACTGCTCATTCCCCCTCCAGACAGGCTTTTGAGCACCTTTGGGAACCAACGGCTCGGTCTATCGGGCAGGCCGGGCTTTAATGCATGCCCAAGTAGGCTGATTTCACGCGCTGATCCCGGATCAGTTCGGAGCTCAGGCCCGACAGGACGATCGCTCCGGTTTCGAGGATATAAGCCCGGTCGGCCAGCTTCAAAGCGGCATAGGCGTTTTCTTCAACCAGTAGGACGGTTGAGCCCCGGGCATGGATCTCTTTGATGATGCGGTAAATCTCCCGGGCCATCATCGGCGAGAGTCCCAGAGAGGGTTCATCCAACAGCAACAACCGGGGGCGGGCCATCAGTGCCCGGCCGATGGCCAGCATCTGCTGCTCTCCGCCGGAGAGAGTTCCGGCATACTGGCGCTGGCGCTCTTTAAGCCTGGGAAAATGCCCGTAAACCATCTCCAGGTCGGCCTTAACCTGATTGTCTTTACGGTTGTATGCCCCCAGATTAAGGTTTTCGACTACGGTGAAACCGGGGATCACCTGCCGGCCTTCCGGGGACTGGGCGATGCCGAGCCTGACGATCTCGTGCGGGAAAAGCCGGGAAATCTCCTGGTTCATGAAGCTGATCGAACCGGAGGCGGGTCGGACCACCCCGGAGATGCTGTTCAGGGTGGTCGTCTTGCCGGCACCGTTGCCACCGATCAAGGTGACGATCTCGCCTTCCTTAACCTCAAAGCTGATCCCGTTAAGGGCCCGGATGTTGTCGTATCGGGTTACAAGATTGGTGACCTTAAGCAATCTCTCCGTCCTCCCTCCCCAGGTAAGCCTCGACAACCACCGGGTTTGACTGGATCTCTTCCGGAACGCCCTCGGCGATCTTGGCGCCCGAATCGAAAACGGTTACCAGATCGGCCAGGGACATGACGAATTTCATGTGGTGTTCAATCAGGATGATGGTCAGACCCGAACCCCGAAGTTTTTTAATTACGGCCGAGAGCTCGTCTCGCTCGGAATCGTTCATGCCGGCCGTCGGCTCGTCGAGCATTAAGAGTCTGGGGTTGGTCGCCAGGGCCCGGGCCATCTCCAGCAGGCGCTGCTTGCCGTAAGCCAGGCTGTGGGCTGGCTGGTGATAATCGCCCCTGATCCCGACGAAATCCAACAACTCTTCGGCCTGGTTCCTCGCCCACTGGTCTTCGGCTAGCTTGCGGCTGGTAGCCAGGAGGGTATCCAATACCTTCCCCCTGAGCCGGTTGTGCAGGCCTACCTGGACGTTCTCCAGAATGCTCATGTCTTTGAACAAACGGATATTTTGGAAGGTCCGGGCCACTCCAGCCCTGGTGATCTCGTATGGCTGAAACCCGGTGATATCCCGGCCCTCAAGCAAGACCCGTCCAGCGACCGGGCGGTAAACCCCGGTCAGGACGTTAAAAAAGGTTGTTTTTCCGGAGCCGTTTGGGCCAACGATAGCGCGGATCTCCTTACCGGCAACTTCAAGGTCGACGTCAGAAAGGGCCTTGAGGCCGCCAAATCTCATGGTTAAGCCTTCGACCTTCAGCATCTAACCCACCGCCGCCTTTCTCCCGCTCATGACGCGGCCAGCCAGAGCCTGGGCCAGACCGACCAGACCGCGAGGCATGAACATCGAGGACAGTATGATTGCCACCGCGTAGAAAATCATCTGGTACTCCTCAACCCCGCGCAAGAGGACAAAAGCCAGTTCCAGGAAGGCGGCTCCGACAATTGCGCCGGCCAAGCTGCCCATCCCGCCCAAAACGACCATCAACAAGAGCTGAAGCGAAAGGCCGAAATTAAAGGTGTCCGGGCTGACGTATCCGGCCCGATGGGCGTAGAGCGCCCCGGCCAGTCCGGCCAGTCCGGCGCTGATGACGAAGGCCAGAAGCTTGTAATAAACAGTATTGATCCCCATGACACCGGCGGCCCGGTTATCGCCCTTGACGGCCCTGAAGGCCCGGCCGGTCTTGGAGTCAATAAGGTTTTTAATGAGCCAGATCGCGACGATGGTAATAGTCAGAAGGATATAGTACTGATCGCCTGCCGTGGTCAGGGTTCGCGACCCGAGGCTGGGGTAAGGAATGCCCTGAAACCCCATCGGCCCACCGGTTAGGTCTTGCCATTCATTAAGAATGATCTCGATGATCTGCCCAAATCCGATGGTCGTCAGGGCCAGGTAGGGACCTTCCAGTTTGAGGGATGGGATTCCGATGATGATCCCGAACAGAGCGGCGATGATCGCAGCCAGCGGGACGGAGATCCAAAAAGAAACACCGAGTTTGACGGATATTAGGGACGTGGCGTAAGCACCGATCCCGAAAAGGGCCCCGTGACCGAGCGAAAGCTGCCCGGTAAACCCGGAGATCAGATTAAGACCGGTGGCGGCGATGATAAAAATCAATGTCATGTCGAGCGTGTGCAGCCAGTAGTCGTTGGTAACGACCTGGGGAACAAGATAGAGAGATAAGAGCCCGACCAGCCAAGATCCTTTAGTTTTCACGGCTTCCCCTACACTTTCTCAACCGTGGGCTGGCCCAGCAGGCCTGACGGTTTAACCAGAAGGATGATGATCATGATGACAAAGGCGATCAAATCTTTGTAGCCCGAAGAGATGAAGCCGGCCCCGATATTCTCAATGACCCCCAGGAGCAGCCCCCCGACGATGGCGCCCGGCACTGATCCCATACCGCCGATAACGGCGGCGCTGAAGGCCTTGAGCCCTATGGCCTGGCCCATGTTGAACTGGACGAAAACCAGAGGGGCCAGCAGCCAGCCAGCCGCCCCGGCCAAGCCGCATCCCAAGGCAAAGGTAAACAAGTAGGTCAGATTAACGTCGACTCCCATCAGGCTGGCCACCCGTGGGCTGTGCGCGGTCGCCCTCATGGCCAGACCCAATCTCGTTTTTTGAAACAAATAGGTAAATGCCGCCATTATGGCGACCGACAGGGCAAAAACCCAAATATAGAGCGCATCTATCGTCAGGCCGCCGGCCTGGATGCTGCCTCCCCCGCTGACCGCCTCTTTCGGAACCGGGAGCGGCGTGGGTCCCCAGACAATGATGGCGGCGTTCATCAGGAAGATCGAAACCCCGATCGTGCAGATCAGAAGCATGGTCTGGTCTCGCTGCAAGGCCAGCCGCCGGTAAACCACCCTCTCGAGCAGCATCCCGAGGATACCCGTGCCCAGGATCGCCACCGGCAGAGAGGCAAAAAACGAGAGTCCCAGATTGGCAAAGGCGAAATAGCCAAAAAAACCCCCCAGCATGAAGACCTCGCCCTGGGCGAAGTGAACCAGATCGCGAGCGGCGTAAATGACCGTAAATCCGAGCGCGACCAGGGCATAAAGTATTCCGCTGGTCAAACCGGCAATGATCTGATCGGCGAGCATAAATACCCCCCTAGCCGAGACCTGGCGGGGGCAACCCACTAAGATTGCCCCCGCCGTACCCGGCTTGAATTAAATCCCTTTAGTTGCCTTTAACCGCGAAGTAATCGCCGTTCTTGACCTCTAGTAAGATCGGTTTTTTGTTGGCGTCGCGGTCCTCGGGAGTCGCGTTCGGACCGAGGTTCTGCTCACCAGTCAGACCCTTGTAGCCCTTGATGGTAGTCAGGGCGTTGTAGATCGCCTCGCGATCTTTGGTCAGGGAATCAGCGGTCAGGCCGATTTCGGCCTTCTCGAGGGCGACAAAGACAACATGAATGGCGTCCCAGGACTGGGCGGCATGAGTATCGGGGTTAAACCCAAACTTGCCTTTGAACTTGTTAACAAAGGCCTTGGCTTCAGGCCGGTCGTCGGTGGAGGTGAAAGCCCCGGTCGAGAAGGAGTTCTCGGCGGCCTTGCCTGCCAATTTAACATAATCTGGCATGGACATGCCGGAACCGCCAAGGAATGGAACGGTGATGCCCATTTCACGAGCCTGAGCCGCTGACTTGCCAATCTCGGTCGCGGTGCCAAGAAGGGCAACGGCGTCGGGTTTGGCGTCCTTGATCCGGATCAACTGCGCCTTGAAATCGACATCGCCCATTTTATACTTCTCAACAATCACCGGCTCAAGTTTCTGCTCCTTCAGGTAAGTCGCAAAGTCGGTAAGCAGCCCAGTTCCGTAACGTTGGCATCATGAAGGACGGCGATTTTCTTAAAGCCCCTGGTCTTGGCCGCAAAATCGGCCAGGGTCTTCATCTGATAGCGGTCGGCCAGAGCCCCGACCCGGAAGTAATAGGGCTGATTTTCGGTCAGCCTGGAGGCCGCGGTAATCGGTGTAACCTGGGGAACCTTTTTCTGGTTGGACACCACTTGGGTCGAAGCCCCGGCGGTGCTATTGACCGGTCCGAAGACCAGGAGCACCCTGTCGGATTCAATCAGCTTCTCGATGGCGTCGCGGGATTTCTGCGGGTTGGCGTTATCGTCGGCCACGATGTATTCAATCTTGGCCCCCTTGATCCCACCCTTGGCGTTTTTCTCTTCAACCGCGTTCTCGACCGCCTTGCGCTCCATGTCGCCAAGCTGAGCCGAGGGCCCGGACATATCGCCCAAGACCCCGATCTTAATCACCTTGGCAGGCCCGGAGCCGGCCGCGGGGGCCTTGTCGCCGGGCTTGGCCGCCGGAGCCTGGTTTCCTCCGCCGCCGCAACCGGCCAATGTCCCTAGAACCATAACCATAACCAGACAGAAACTGAGAAACTTTAGATGCCTCACTCAACCCACTCCTTTACTCTTTTTGGTTTGCCACTTAGGGTCAGCCGGGGGCAGCCCGAAGGCGTTCCGGTAGATCCCTAAGATCTGCAACTTTGAGGCTGTCCTGGGGTTATTGCCCAGAAGGCGGGTAACCTTGGAGGCCGCTTCGGCCATCGGTTCCAGCGCCGTTTCAGGGATGTTCAGTTCCCGCAAATCCAACGGGATCTCGACATCCGCCGAGAGGTCCCGGACGGCCGAGATCAGGCCCAGTGCGGCCTGCCTTGGGGACAGACCCTTGGCCGGCTGATCCATCGCCCCAGCCAAGGCTGGCATTTTTTCAAGACAGGCCATTAGATTGAATTCAAGGACGTATGGCAGCAGCACGGCGTTAGCTACCCCGTGAGGGACTGAAAACTGGCCGCCGAGCGGGTAAGCCAGGGCGTGAACCGCCCCGACGCCGGCCTGCGAGAAGGCCATGCCGGCCAAGAGGCTCCCATAGAGCATCTTCTCCCTGGCGACCAGATCCTTGCCGTTGGCGTAGGCCCGGCGCAGCCAGCGCGAGATGACATGAACCGCTTCAAAGGCCAGGACGTCGCTCATCGGGGAGGCGTTGACGGAAATATAGGCCTCGACAGCGTGGGTCAGGGCATCCATTCCGGTGGCGGCTGTGACTGAGGGCGGCATGCTCACCGTCACCGCCGGATCACACAAAGCCACGTCCGGATAGAGGTACGGGCTGACCACGCCAACCTTGAGATGGTTGTTGGTGTCAGAAACGATGGCGATTGGGGTAACTTCCGATCCAGTTCCGGCCGTGGTCGGAATCATGATGGTCGGAAGGCCTTTCTTGGGAAGGAGATTAAGACCGATATATTGTTCCGGTGTCCCCGGGTTAGCCGCCAGGGCCGCCGCCAGCTTGGTGGCGTCGATACTGCTGCCGCCGCCAACGCCGATGAGGAGGTCAAAACCGCCCGAACGAACCAAATTCACACAATTGGCGACGTTGTTAATCGGGGGTTCGGGAACCACCTGGCTAAAAACCTCGACGGCAACTTTGGCCGGAAGCGCGGCCTTAATCTGGTCAAGGATTCCGGCCGATAAGACCCCGGGGTCGGTCAAAATCAAAACCTTAGTTCCCCCAAGGCAAGCTACCTCAGCCCCCAGGGAGGCCAGGGTTCCCTGGCCAAAAACCACCTTGGTCGGAATGTGCCAATTGAATCCAGCCACCGGATAACCTCCTGTTCAGGATGGCTCGCCCCGTTGGTTCCATCCCCTCAGGGCGTAATACTCGTCCAGCATCCGATCCAACTCCGCCTGAGTGATCGTTAATCCCTCAGTCCCCAAAGGCTCCTGAATCAGGCGGCGGGGAAGGGTGTCGTCGGCTCGGGTCAACCCCTCTCTGAGGTTGAAGCGCCGGGTCTCAGTGATGATGCCGGAGGCCAGATCTCTCAGGTCAGGCTCGCTATACCGGATCCCGGTGGTCAGTTCCAGCAGTTCGGCAATCTCGGGCCAGAGAACCAGATCCCGGTAGAACCGGCACAGGATCAGAGCGTCATAGACGGCCAGGCGATCTTCGTAGGCCACAAACAGCTCGGCCTTCCCCTCAGTGGTCTGAGGATCGATCATCCCGGACAGCTCGGGTTTGTAAAAGGTCGCCCTGAGGTGGCAAGCACCCCGGGCCGAGGTGGCGTAAGCCAGGCCCATGCCCTTGAGCAGGCGCGGGTCATAACCGGCCGGTTCCAGGCCCTTGACATGGATAGCCTCATCGGCCATTCCGATAGCCCGGCTGAATTCCTTGATGCCCTCAGCCATCAACCCGCCGATACCCTCCCGGCGGGCGATCAACCCCAGGAGTCCAGCCAGTCCCTCGGCGTCGCCCGGGGTCAGATTCAGATCCAACCCCCCCTTGCGAGCGGCGTACATCGCAAAAGACAGGATATTTCCGGCCGACATCGTATCCATCCCCAGGCGATCGCAGACGTCATTGAGATAGAGTATATCTTCCAGACTCTTGACCCCGCAGAGGCCGCCGAAGGAGTAGATCGTCTCGTATTCCGGCCCTTCCACCTGCAATCCGGAGCGGTTCCCGGAGGTAACCCGGGTCATTTTGCCGCAAGCCATGAGACACGGAGGGCAGGCGTGCGGCCGGACGTCAAAGTTATTAACCAGTGCGTCCCCGCTGATCGCTTCCCAGCCCTCAAGGCGGCCTTCTTCCCAGTAACCGCTGGGAAAACCGCCGACCCGGTTCATGATCGCCACCAACTGGGTGGTTCCGTATTTACGGTACGCCTGGACCGCCGGGTAGTCCTTGATCCGGCCGGTGAACGACTTTACCCAGGACTTGAGTCCTTCGGAATCAGCCAATTTGGCCCGGGTCGAACCCCAGAAGACGACGCCTTTCAGGTTTTTTGACCCCATAACCGCTCCAAGGCCGGTACGCCCCGCCGAACGCCAGTAATTGTTTTCGATGCAGGCAAACCGGACCAGATTTTCCCCGGCCGGACCAATGACCACCGCCTGGGCATCAGGGCGAGAGACTCTGGCCAGAACCGCGTCCTGGGTTTCGTAGGTCTCCTTGCCCCAGAGGTCGCCAGCGTCGTGAAAGATTACGCCGGTATCTGAAATCTCCAGGAAGGCCGGGCGGCCGGCGCGCCCCTGGATCAGGATGGCGTCGTAGCCAGTGCGCTTCATGGCCGGGGTCACGTTCCCGCCTGAATACGACTCAGAGTAGAAACCCGTTTGGGGGGACTTGGAGTAGACCCCGTAGCGGTTGGATCCGTGGATGCCGGTGTCGGCCAGGGGGCCGGTGGCAAAAATCAGGCCGTTATCCGGACTCAGGGGATCCACCCCAACCGGAATTCGTTCCAGCATCAGATAGGTACCCAAACCCTTTCCGCCCAGCCGCTTTCGGTAGACATCAGGCGAGAGCGTCTCAATCGCCCAGGACTGAACGGTCAGGTCAACAGTCAAGATCTTTCCGTGATACCCGTTCAATATCTCCCCCCCCCTTTCTTGTCAGCCAGCCATGTAACACTTCTCGCAAGAACCGTGCCAACCCCCAATAGGGTCAAAATAGGCCAAATAGATAGGTAACGGCCAAACACCACACCAGCCCCGGTGCATGGGCGCACCAGGGCTGGGAGCAGGGTTGGTTCGAGCCAGCTATGAATGGGACCGGAGAGTGGTGGTGCGTCACGACACCGCGATGGTGTCGAGCGTCACCGGAGCCGCCGCATCTTGCGGATCAAGGTAGCGTGGTCGATTTCCAGCGCCCGCGCCGCGCCCCGAACCGAGCAGGACTCGGCCACCGCTCGCTCCAAGAGCTGCCGTTCAAGCTGCTCGATCGCCCTCCTGAGCGGAATGACCGAAGAGACGGTAATTTGGCCCATCGGCTCGGAACCCGTCACCAGCATCGAGGCGGGGAGGTGAGCCGGGGTCAGATCTACCTCGGGAACACTGACCACCAGGTTCTCAATGCAGTTTTTTAACTCCCGTATATTCCCGGGCCAATCGTAGCGGGTAAACAAATCCATGGCCTCAGATGAAACCTTTTTGGTCACTCCGTAGTCGCGGCAGAACCTGGAGAGATAAAAGTTGACCAGGGGCTCGATATCGAGCCGGCGCTCCCTGAGGGGAGGGAGATGGATTGAAACCACGTTCAACCGGTAAAACAGATCGCTTCTGAACTTGCCCTGGTCAGCCAGCGACTTCAGACCCTTGTTGGTGGCCGAGATGATCCTGACGTCGACCTTGACCGGCCGGGTGCCGCCAACCCGGGTCAGTTCCTTATCCTGAATCACCCGAAGCAGCTTGACCTGGGCGTCGACCGGCAACCCGTCGATCTCGTCCAACATGATCGTTCCCTGGTTGGCCAGCTCAAACAAACCCGGCTTTCCCTCGCGTTTGGCACCGGTGAAGGCACCGGCCTCGTAGCCAAACAGCTCCGATTCAAGCAGGCTCTCCGGGATCGCCCCGCAGTTGATCTTAAGAAATGGACCCGAGCAACGCTTACTGCGCTCGTGGATAAAGGCGGCCACCACCTCCTTGCCCACCCCGGATTCGCCCTGAAGAAGAACCGTGGTCGGAAAAGGAGCGACCTGGGCTGCTAAATCAAAAATTGATTTCATTTCGGGGCTGCAGACCACCGGCACCGTAGCCCCTTCGCCGCCAAACAGGTGACCGGCCAAGAGTTGCTGATAATGCGAGGTGAGTGCCCGCGTCGCCTGAAGCTCCTGCTGGAGCATGGTCAGCCGGGTAATATCCCGAACGTTGGTCACGACCATCGAGATATTCCCGGTCTCATCGAAGACCGGGTTCCCGGTGACGATCAAATCTTTATCGCCGCGGACACGCTGCATAATGGTCACCGGCTCACGTTTCTTAAGGACATGGAGGGTGGCCGAGTCGGAAATCAGGCCCTGTTTGACCAGCTCGGCCATGTGCCGGCCGACGACCTCTTCTTTCTTGATGCCGGTGATCTTTTGGTAAGCGCTATTCGCCCGCAAGGTCACGCCCTGGCCGTCGGTGATAAAAATCCCGTCGTTAGAGGACTCAATCACCGCTTCCAGCTCCTGAACCAGCCGCCTGTAGGTGGAGAGCTCCCTTGAAATCTCCTCGATTTCGCTCAGGTCTTGAAAGATGCCAACGGCTCCTACCACCTGGCCGCTGTCAACAACCGGGGAACGGTTGGATAAGATTTGGCGGCCGGCGATGACCATGCGCTGGCCCATCATGCTCTGGCCGGTTTTCAAGACCTCGATCAGGCCGGTGTTGGGGATAACCTCTTTGACATGGCGGCCAACCGCCTCCTCGGCCGGGATGCCCACAATCCGACCAGCCGCGCGGTTGATTACAGTAATAATCCCAAAGCGGTCAATGGTTACAATTCCATTGTGAGCGGAATTGACAATCGCCAAGAGGTGCTCGCTAGTAAGATCGTCAAACATAAAAAAATAACCCCCGTATCAAGGGGATTATTCTAGATAGATGTGTTTTCGTCCTTCACGCCACCCCGCCCGCTGCCGCTACCCCACCTGCTGGCGCTCCCTCTCCCGCTCCTTCAAGACCCGGCGCAGGATCTTGCCCGACGGGTTGCGCGGGATGGCGTCGGTGAACTCAACCTCGCGGACCTGCTTATATCCGGCCACCCGGCC
>JBGFRN010000047.1:0-10115 GCA_041695105.1 Bacillota bacterium
TCGATGACCAGTAGCCGCCCGCGCAGGGTCTGACCGATCCCCAAAAGCAGCTTGATCACTTCGGTCGCCGCCAGCGATCCGACGGCGCTGGCCACTGGGGCCAGCGGGGGCCCGCCGGTCGGCAAAGGCTCGATCCAGTCCTTGGTCAGGTCAGCCCCTTCCGGCCCCGCCGGATCAAGGACGGTCACCGCCCCGGAAAAACCGGCCGCGGCAGCCGCTACCACCGGCAAACCCGAGGCTTGTGACAGCCGGGCGGCCCCGGCCCAGTCTCCCGGACCGGCCAGGGTGGCCAGAATCGCCTGGTACCCAGCGGCCAGGGCGGCCAGATCGGCCCAGGGATCGGGGCCCAGGGGGTGAACCGGGAGGGCAACATCGGGATTCAAATCGTTCAGGGCCAGGGGTGCCAGGTCCAGTCGCTCGCGGCCCAGGCCGGAGTGGTCGAAAAGAATCGAGGTCTCTAGATCGACCGGCTCCAAAACCAACCCGGCCGGCTCAGCCAGGCCGAGAGTCCCGACCCCGGCGGCCGTCAGGTAAAGCGCCGCCGCCGAACCCGGTCCGGACAGGCCGTAAACCAGCACCTTCGAGGATAATAGCCTTTTCTGGCCCTTGCCGCCCACCTCGGTGAGGATAATGTGGCGGCTGTATCTCAAGACTTGTTCCTCGGTCAAGCTCACCGCTGGCTCACCCCACAAACCCGGCAGTTTTCGCTGGCCCTGAGGCGGACCACAGTAAAGTCCATCGTGAGGGAATTGTACAACAGCAGGCGCCCAATCAGCGAGGGCCGGTTCAAAATGACCTTGACCGCCTCAAGTGCCATTAGGCTCCCAATCAGGCCGGGAAGGACCCCAAGAACTCCGGCCTGGGCGCAGCTCGGAACCGAGCCCGGGGGCGGGGGTTCAGGAAACAGGCAGCGGTAGCACGGGCCGCGACCGGGCCAAAACACCGAAAGCTGTCCATCGAAACGAAAAATGCTGCCGTGGACCAGCGGCGTCCCGGTCTGAACCGAAGTGTCACCGCAGAGGTACCGGGTCGGAAAATTATCCGAACCGTCGATCACGAGGTCATAACTTTGAAACCAATCGAGGGCGTTAGCCGGGGTCAGCCGCTCGGCCAGGGATACTATTCGAACCTTGGGGTTGAGTCCCTTCAGGCGGCTGCCGCCCGACCCGGCCTTGATCCGGCCAAGGTCGGACGTCCGATGCAACACCTGCCGTTGGAGATTGCTGACCTCGACTTGATCGGCGTCAGCCAGGCCGATGACCCCGACCCCGGCCGCAGCCAAGGCCAGCGCCGCCGGGGAGCCCAGGCCCCCGGCCCCGACCAGAAGAACTTTGGCCCGAGCCAAAGCTGATCGCTCCCCATCGGCCAGGCCCCTCCGGGTTAATTCCGAGATTTCCAATCGGCAAACCCCTATTTCCTCTTAAAGCAATCTTACGCCTCTAAAGGCAGCCGTGTCAAGAACCCTGGTTGCCACCGGCTACCGCGGGAATAATCAGAACCTCATCGCCCGCGTCGACCTCGGTAGCGGCACCGTCAAGAACCCGGATGTCGTCGCCGTTAACAAAGACGTTGACGAAACGCTTGATCTCCCCGTTGTCCTCGAAAAGCCGCTCTCTAAAACCCGGGTACTGGCTCTCAAGGCTGGCGAAGACTTCTTGCAGGTTGCCGCCCGGGGCCTCAACCAGGGCCTGCCCGCCGGTCAGACGACGCCAGGGCAATGGAATACGAACTTTGGCCATTAGACACACTCCTTCTCGCCTAATGAGACGGCTGGTTTGATTGGGTTGGAGCCAGGCGGGTACCCCCAAGGTTCACATTCCAATAATTGGCTGGAACGTCTCCCGAAATGACGGCAGAGGTTAGAGGGGTCTCGACTGTAACCGTGACTTCATCGGTCACAAGAGGCACGACCGCCCGGATTGAGACATGGGTCTCCATGATAATCATGTGGTGGACCTGGTTGATGCCTGCCTGCTCAAACCGGCTCTTTAGATTGACGTGTGCCATGCCGATTGGAACTATTGCCAGATTGATTACCGGTCCAGAGTCACCGAATACAGTCATGCCAAGAATCTGACCGAGCGGGATAGCAAAATGCTGCCGGTTTAAATCTTGCATTTTGCTATTAACCGAACGTACAGCCTGATCAGCAATCTTTTTGATCGTCACCGTATCGGGCTGAACCATGAGAATGCGCTCCCGCTTTGGATCCATTTCGATCCGAATTAGGTTTTCATACCTGACTCGTGAAAAAACCTCATCACTTACAGCTTCCTTAATGGCCTGGGCGGCCACAACCTCTGCTTTAGCCCTGGCAATCGCCTTCAATACCGGTCGGAACCTCTGGTCAGCGTAGATGAGCAACCAGGAAACCGAAAAAATAAAAACAAATATGGCCAGCCAAGCCAACCAGGAGTTGAAACTCGGCCGGCCAACGGCCAACCGGGACCGGATCCTGATACGGCGTGCCCTGCCAAGGGCTGACCGGTGCCAATAGTGGCGACAATAGAATCGAAACCACGGCCGTGAACCCCAGCCCATAGGCCCAACCCCCTCACAGGAGTGTATGCCTGGGCCGAAGGGGCCAAAACGACCAAGATTATTTCAAAATCAACCTTATAAACCGGCGCTTACCAATCTTAAGAACCTGCCCGCTGCGGATCTCAATTTCTGCCCGTTCGTCCTCGATCCGGCCGCCTTCCAGGTAGACGCCTCCCTGCTGGACCAGCCGGCGGGCCTCGGAACTCGATGGGGCCATAGCGGCCAGCACCAGCAACCTGACCGGGCCAATCCGGCCCTCCCGCAATTCGGCCGCCGGGATCACAACCTCCGGGATCTCATCCGGCAGGTCGCCCTGCTGGAACATCCGCCTGAACTCGGCCTCAGCCGCCCCGGCTGCCTCCGGCCCGTGGTAGAGTGTGACCAGCTCCCGGCCCAACCGCATCTTGAGGTCGCGCGGGTGGATCTCGCCCGACTCGAACCCGGCCTCCAGCGCTCGCACTTCGGGCATCGGAACGCTGGTGCAAAGTTCAAAATAGCGAATCATTAAGTGATCGGCGATTGACATCGTCTTTCCGAATATTTCTTTTGGGGGTTCATTGATGCCAATATAATTACCCAGGGATTTGGACATCTTTTGGAGGCCGTCAGTCCCTTCGAGTAGCGGCATGGTCAGAGTCACCTGGGGCTCAAGTCCATACTCACGCATAATGTCACGGGTCATCACGAAATTGAAATGCTGATCGGTGCCGCCCAGTTCCACGTCGGCCTTGATTGCGACCGAATCGTAGGCCTGGGCCAGGCAGTACATGAACTCGTGGATGCTGATCGGCCGTCCCTCGGACATGCGCCTCGAGAATTCGTCCCGTTCGAGCATCCGGGCGACGGTATACTTGGCCGAAAGCTTGATCACATCGACGAAATTCAAGGGCGACAGCCATGAGGAGTTAAAGACAACCTCGGTCTTCTCCCGATCGAGGATCTTATAGAGCTGGGTCTCGTACGTCTTGGCGTTGGCCCGGATCTGCTCCTCGGAAAGCTGAGGCCGGGTTTGCGACTTGCCGCTCGGGTCGCCGATGCGCCCGGTAAAGTCGCCGATGATGAAAATCACATGATGGCCAAGATCCTGAAATTGCTTCAGTTTACGAATCGGAACCGCGTGGCCTATGTGCAAATCGGGAGCGGTGGGATCGGCACCGTACTTAATTCTTAGTGGCCGCCCCTCTCTGGACGAAGCGGTCAGCTTTCGCTCCAACTCCTCGACCGAGATAATCCCGGCGGCTCCCCTTTTGATTGTCTCAAGCTGTTCCTTGACTCTTAACATTTATAACCTCCACCAAAAACGCCGTCATTATATCATAGAAATCCAGGAAAACCAACGCGGGGAAGAGAATGTATTATACTTGTGTTGTCAGGAGGTGCGCCGGTGACCCCTTCCCCAAAAAGAAAACTCAAATGGTCCCGGATAGTGCTTCTTTCTTTTTTGATCGCCTCGATTGTCATGTTTGGAACCGGAGCCGGTCTGATCCTGGGCCTTTTGCGCGAGCTGCCGTCCTTCGATCAGGTCGGCCAGATTCGCCCTGACATGAGTTCGATCATCTACGATAAGGACCGGCTACCGATTCAAAGCCTTCACGGAACCGAGAACCGTGAACTGGTTGAGCTAAAACGGATACCCAAGTTCTTGCAGCAGGCTTTCATCGCCACCGAAGACCAACAATTCTACGAGCATTTCGGGGTCAACCCTAAGGCGATCATGAGGGCAGCCTGGGTAATCGCCAGCGGCCGGGGCTTTCAGGGTGGGAGCACCATCACCCAGCAACTGGCCAAGAACGCCTTTTTAACCCAAGATCAAACGCTAAAGCGAAAGATCCAGGAAGCCTGGTTCGCCATCCAGCTCGAGCGCCGCTATACTAAGGACGAGATCATGCAGTTTTACCTGAACCAGATTTTCTTCGGCCACAACTATTATGGCGTTCAGACCGCTTCCCGGGCCTACTTCGGCAAAGACGTCGATAAGATCAACCTGGCCGAGGCAGCCATGCTGGCGGGAATCACTAAGTGGCCCTCGGCCTACAACCCGATTGAGAGCCTTGAAAAGGCCAAGGCCCGCCAGGCCACCGTCCTCAACCTGATGGCCCAGCAGGGCTATATCACCGCCGAAGAGGCCAAAGCGGCCAAGGAGACTAAGATCGTATTACCAGCCTCAACCAAGAGCCAGGGGGCGGCCCAACTCGGCGGCTACTTCGTCGATTACGTCTTGGAACAGCTTATCGCCACATACGGCGAGGAGAAGGTCTACAAGGGCGGTCTGAAGGTCTATACCACCATGGACCGGGCGGCTCAGAAGGCGGCCGAGGATGCCCTGACCATGCTCGATAAGGACTTCCCGATCCAGAAGGATAAACCGAGCATGGAGGCCGCGGCCGTGTACCTGGAGGCCAGGACCGGATACATCAGGGCCATCGTTGGCGGGCGTACCCATAAGGGCCGGCTAGTTAAAAACCGAGCGACCGAACTCCGCCAGCCCGGTTCGACCTTCAAACCAATCGCCGTCTACTCCACGGCCCTGGAAAACGGGTTTACCCCGGGCACCGTTATTGACGATGCTCCGTTCATGACCGTGAGCGGCAAGACTTGGCCCGAAAACTGGGACTTCAAGTTCGGCGGCTTGACGACTCTCCGCAACGGCCTGATGTTCTCGGTCAACACGGTTGCGGTCAAGGTCTTGCAGAAGATCGGAACCGAAAAGGGCTTTGAGGCAGCCAAGCGGTTTGGGTTCACGACCCTGGTCGATGGAGGCCCCCGGTCCGATCGCGGTAACCTGGCCTTCGGTCTGGGCGGTCTGACCGAAGGGGTTAGCCCGGTTGAGTTGACCGCGGCCTTCTCGGCTTTCGCCAATAACGGGAACCGGGCCAAGCCGGTATCGATCCTCAAGGTGGTCGACGCCAACGGCAAGATCCTCGAGGAGAATAAACCGGCCCTGACCAAGGTGCTCAGCCCACAGGTGGCCTACCTGATGGTCGACATGATGAAAGGCGTTATCACTGGGGCCACCGGCCGCCTCGCCCACCCCGGCCGCCCGGCGGCGGGTAAGACCGGCACCACCGACCAATTCAAGGACGCCTGGTTCGTCGGGTTTACCCCCGACCTGGTCGGTACCGTCTGGATCGGTTACGATGACCGCCGTCCTAACCAGGAGGTCTTCGGCGGCTTCTGGCCGGCCCGCATCTGGAAGCAAACCGTCGTCGAAATGAGCAAGAACATCCCCGCCAACGACTGGCCGGTGCCGCCGGGGCTAACCAGGGTCTCAATTGACACCAAGTCGGGCAAGCTGCCCAGCCAGTTCACCCCCAAAGAAACCATCCGCGAGGAGCTGTTTATTGCTGGAACCGAACCAAAGGATCTGGATGATATCCATGTTCCGGTTATGGTCTGTCTCCACGACGACAAACTCCTGCACAGCCCGAACTGCGCCGGCACCTGCATCCCGGTGACTAAGGTCTTCATCAAGCGCGCCGAGCCTTGGAAGCCTACCCCCGATGGGCGCGGTCCGGCCGACGCTAAGGATGAGGTTCCGACCAAGTACTGCGACCAGCACTCCGGCCCCTTCAACCCCGACCCGCGCTTCGTGCCGCCCCTTGGGCCGGGCCAGCCCGAGAGACCCCCGTCCGGTCCCCTTCCGCCGCCCTTCCCGCCCCAGGGGCCAGGCCCCACCCCGCCGGGAAACTGAGTCTCTCAATACGTTTGCCACCAAGCCAGGACGATCATCAGCACCCCCGAGCCCAGTCCAGCCCAAACTCCCAGCCTTTCCGAGCCGATGGCCCGCCCCATGGTCATTCCGAGAGCAAAGCTGATGTAGCTACCGGCGCCAACCACCAACGAGGTCAGCACGGCCGGGAACTGGAGCAAGCCCACGCTTAAACCGCCCGCCAAACAGTTTAGGGCCAGGGAAATACCAAGTATTATGGCTTCTCCGGGATCCAGCGTCCCCGACCGGTCAGCGTCAGCCCGGGATGGCTCGTGCAAGACACAGATTACCAGCCCGAGACCTTTTAGGCGAAACCTCCAAACCTGTTGTGATTCAGATTTCAACCGGTTGGCCTGGTTTTCGGTCAGTGCCTTGAGCGAAATCCAAAGTCCCATCGCTGCCATCAGAGCGATTCCAGCGTACCGGGCGACATGGCCGCCCATTACCTGCGAGAGCCAGTCTCCCCCTACCATGGCCAGCAGGGTGGTTACCCCTGTGACCAGAGCCATAAGGCTGTTGGATAAGGATGGTACCTGGATTCCTCGCAGGCCGTAGGCGACCCCAACGCCTAAGTTGTCAAGGTTTGATGCCAGGCCCATTAGGATAATCGCCCATAGCGTATGTGAGTCCAATGATTCATCACCCACGCCCATCATATGGCGAGGGAGGGTTTTGAGGTTCTGCCTGGGTTTAGCTGGAGTCCGCCGGCCCGGCCTTACCCCACGGCGTCCCGAGCAAGGGCAGGAGCCAGCGGTCGACCCCGACGTGGCCGGCGACCTTCCATGCCAGCAGGAGCAGAATCGAAAAAGTATAGAGGACCGGGTTGATGCTGGCCGATCCAGCCATCATGTAGTTAAAGTTAAGAAATCCTCCAAAGAACGAGGCAAACCCGGTTAAGGCCCCGAGAAACAAAGCGATGCCGATGGCTAGCTCGGCGAAGGTGATCAGCTTGGCGAACCAGCGGTGGTGCTCTCCCTCAAGGAGATAGATGATGAACGAGCGATACCAACCGTACCCGATCTCCGGGCCAGCCGGAACCGTAACCGCCTTGACCCAAAAACGTTTCAGCGCCTCGCCGTTGACAGTCCAGGCTGGGCTATTAGCCTTGCTCCAGCCGGCTTCGAACCAGGCTAATCCGACCCAGACCCGGACCAGGGCCCAGATCCAGGCGAAGCGAGTACTTTCGAAGATCTGCCGGATCACCCAGGGATCTCCCACCACCGGGCGGTATTTTTGAGGAATCTGATTCAACGTCGCACCCCCGGAAAATCGGTCTGGAAGCCATATCTTGACTCTATCAGAAATTGTCAAACAATGTCAAGGACGGCGAAACGGGGCCCCGCCACAGCGAAGCCCCGTTTTTTCGATTATCAGAATGGGTGTTTCTAGGTGCTGGACTCTTTCCTACCCCAGGGGGTACCGACAGCCGGCAAAACCCACCGGTCGAGGCCGTAGTGGCCGGCGACCTTCCAGGCCATGATCAGGAAGACGGCCAGACCGAATAGGACCGGGTTGGTGCTGGCGGTGCCGGCCAGCATAAAGGCCATATTCATGACGGTTCCGAAGAAAGCGGCGATGCCGGTCAGGAGGCCGAGAACCAGGGCCGCGCCGACCAGGATCTCACCCCAGACGACCAGCTTGGCGAACCAGACGTGGTGGCCGCCGTCAAGCAGGCCCTTGATGAAATCCCGGTACCAGTCGTAGGTGATCGGGGGCCTGGCGCCAGGCTGGGTTGGGACGACGATGACCCTGGTCCAATAGCCCTTCAGCGCAACGCCGGTCTCCATCCATTCCGGCTTAAAGAGCTTGGTCCAACCGGCCTGGAACCATTGCCACCCAACATAGACTCGGACGATCAACCAGAGCCAGGCGAACGACTGGGTCTCGAAGAGGCGATTCACAATCTCGGGGTTTTTAATAACCTTGGCGGACATGTTCAACCTCCCCTTTCATGTACCAAATAAGTTCTGTCAATCACAATATACCATAAACAAACATTCTCATGCAATCGAAATAGTTGGTTTCTAACGTACCACTTAATATGTTTTGCATTTAATAAACTGTTAGAATTCGATGGCTACCACCGTCACCCCGTCACCGCCTTCCCCGGCACCGCCCAGCCGGTGAGAGGCCACCCCGGTCCTGGAATCCAGGAACTCTCGAATCGCCCGGCGCAAGGCCCCGGTGCCCTTGCCGTGAATGACCCGAACCTGACCAATCCCGGCCAGCATAGCGTCGTCAAGAAACTTATCGGTCTTGTCAATGGCCTCCTCAACGGTTAGACCCCGAAGGTCGACTTCCGTCGACATGTCCCGTACCTTTCCCATGGCCAGTGACGAGGTTCGCCCGGCCAGCGGGTTAGTGGCCTTAACAGTCACCTTTTCTTCTGGAAGCCGGCGGAGATCGGAAACCCTGACCTGGATCTTAAGGATACCGGCCTGGACCATCACCTGATCCCCAATTGGTTCCTGCAGGACCAAACCACTCTGCCCAAGGCTAACGATCTCAACCTTCTCACCCGGCCGGAGATCCTTGGGAGCCTGGCCCGGAGCCGGCCGGTTCGGCCTGGCCCCGTCCAGCCGCTCCCGAGACTCCTCAAGGCGCCGGCGGGCCTCCTGAATCGCCCTTTCCTGATCGGCCTCATCGCGGGCCGCCCGCTGCCGCCTGACGACCTCCTCAGCCTCGCGCCGGGCCTGCACCAGGATCTGATCGGCCCGCTCCCGGGCCTTTTGCAGGGTCTCTTTCTCGCCCTCGATGAGTCGAGCCAGCTTTTCCTGGTACTCGCCCCTGAGCCGTTCGGCCTGACGGTGCAGGGCCTCGGCCGCATCCTTCTCGCGCTCCAGGCTCAGCCTGGTTTCCTCGATCCGGCTGATCATGTCCTCGACCCGAGCATCGTTGTGTTCGAGATAGCGCTCGGCCCGCCCGACGACCGACGGTGAGAGGCCGAGCCGGGACGCGATCAAAAAGGCGTTCGACCGCCCCGGCAACCCGATCAGGAGCCGGTAGGTCGGCCGGAGGGTCTCGACGTCAAATTCGACCGAGGCGTTCTCTACCCGGGGACGGGTGAAAGCGAAGGCTTTAAGCTCCGAAAAGTGGGTAGTGGCAATCGTCCGGCACTCGCGGCCGTGCAGCTCATCGAGGATGGCCATGGCCAGGGCGGCGCCCTCGGTCGGGTCGGTGCCAGCCCCAAGCTCGTCAAGCAGGACCAGCGAATCCCGGCCGGCGCTCTGGAGGATGCGGATGATGTTGGTCATGTGAGAGGAAAAAGTCGACAGGTTCTGTTCGATTGATTGTTCGTCGCCGGCGTCGACCCAAACATTCCCGAAGACGGCCATCTCCGTCCCCACGGCGGCCGGCAGGTGCAGGCCGGATTGGACCATCAGGGTGAAGAGACCAACCGTCTTAAGGGCTACGGTCTTGCCCCCGGTGTTAGGGCCGGTCAGAACCAGGGTGTCGAAGCCCTTGCCCAGGTTGACGTCAACCGGCACGACCTCCCCGGTCAGAAGGGGGTGGCGGCCCCTCCGGATGTCAACCACCCGGTCCCCGTTAATTTCGGGCTCGACCGCGTTCATCTCCAAGCTCAGGCGTCCCCGGGCTACGATGCAGTCCAATTCGGAGGCCGCCCGGCAGGTCTCCCCCAAAGCCTCAGCCTGGGATCCAACTAAGCCGGTCAGTTCCCGCAAGATCCGCTGGACCTCGCGGTCCTCCTCGGCCGCCAGCTCGCGAAGCTGGTTGTTGATCTGGACCACGGCCATCGGCTCGATAAAGACGGTGGCCCCGCTGGCCGAGGTGTCGTGGACGATGCCGGGGATCCTGGTGCGCATCTCGGCCTTGACCGGAATGACGTACCGGCTCTCGCGCTGCG
>JBGFRN010000332.1:0-10065 GCA_041695105.1 Bacillota bacterium
CCCGGCGGTTTGGCATCGAGGTTCCCCCGAACGCGACCAAGGGTATGGTCATGGATGAGGTCTTCTCCGAACTGGTCGAGCCAAAACTGTCCGGTCCGATTTTCCTGCTTGATTATCCGATCGAGATCTCGCCGCTGGCCAAAAAAATTCCCGATCAGCCTGGCCTGACCTACCGGTTTGAGGCCTTTATCGCTGGTCGGGAGATTGCCAACGCTTTTTCGGAACTCAACGATCCGGCTGATCAACGCTGCCGGTTTGAGGCGCAGCTCCGTGAGAAAGCCAAAGGCAACGCTGAGGCTCACGACATGGACGAAGACTATTTAAGGGCGCTGGAGTATGGCATGCCGCCGGCCGGCGGGCTGGGTATCGGAATCGACCGCCTGTGCATGCTATTTGGCCGGGTCGATTCGATCCGCGATGTCATCCTCTTTCCGCTGATGAGGCCGAGGGCCGAGGATTGACGGCTAAATTCTTCTTGCTATGTCACTAGAGGTAATGCTAGGATAGTTCTTAGGATCTATGTCAAATATACATCAGCGTAACAACTGGTTGGAAGTCATTTAAAGGGTAGTTGCCATTATCGGTTAAATGCAATCCAACGCCACCGTCCCAATGGGAATGTTTGGTGTTGGATTTTTTACTTTTTAAGGAGGACTTCAGTGGAACGACCGGTCGTTTCAGTAATCATGGGTAGCTACTCGGACTGGCCCGTGATGAAGGATGCCTGCAAGATCCTGGAGGAACTCGGGATTCCTTACGAAAAGAGAATCGTTTCGGCTCACCGGACGCCGGACTGGTTGTACAGCTTTGCCGAACAAGCTGGCCAAAGGGGCCTGAAGCTGATCATAGCCGGGGCCGGGGGGGCGGCTCACCTTCCGGGCATGGTGGCCGCCAAGACGCTAGTGCCAGTGATCGGTGTTCCGGTTCCCACCACCTATTTGCATGGGATGGACTCCCTGTTATCTATTGTTCAAATGCCGGCCGGAGTGCCAGTAGCAACCGTGGCTATCGGCTCCAGCGGGGCTAAGAACGCGGGCCTTTTAGCGGCCCAAGTTCTGGCCCTGCATGACGAGAAGCTTCGGACCCGGCTCCTTGAGCGCCGGGAAAAGGCGGCGCAAGGGGTTATGGAGCATACGGAGTGGTCTGAATGAAACAGATCCTGCCGGGCTCAACCATTGGACTCCTTGGTGGGGGACAATTGGGCAGAATGTTGGCCATTGAGGGACGGAAAATGGGCTATAACTTCATCTGCCTGGATCCTACCCCCGGTTGTCCCTGCGCTCAAATCGCCGATGAGCAGATTGTCGCCTCGTTGGACGACCTGGGGGCCGCCCAGAGGCTGGCCGAAAGGTCGGACCTAATTATTTATGAGTTTGAAAACATTAACCTCGGAGTAGTAGAGTACCTTGAAAATCGGTACTACCTGCCGCAGAAGAGCCGTATTCTGGCTATTTCCCAGGACCGACGCGAAGAAAAGAGTCAATTGTTGTCGGCTGGCTTCCCGGTGGCTCCTTTTGCCATCATAGGCAGCCCCCAGGAGCTGGATCGGGGCATTCAAGAGCTTGGTTCCCCCGTCATATTAAAGACGGTCACCGGAGGGTACGATGGCAAGGGGCAGCTAATCATCAGCAGTGACCAGGATCTGGAGAAGGCCCGGACTATAATCCAACGGGACAGCCGGCCTTGGGTCATGGAAAAAAAGATATCTTTCATTGGGGAGATATCGGTCATCGTGGCCAGAAAGCAAAATGGAGAAACGGCTGTCTACCCGGTCGGAGAGAACATACATCGCAACAATGTACTGTTCCTCACCGTTGTGCCGGCCCGGTTTTCCCACCAGATAACGGCCGACGCGGGTGCGATGGCGGTCCGAATAGCAGACAAGCTTGAAGCCGTAGGCCTGTTAGTAGTCGAGTTTTTTGTAACCAGCGAAGGACTACTAGTCAATGAACTGGCTCCGCGCCCCCACAATTCGGGTCACTACACCCTGGACTGTTGTTATACTTCCCAATTCGAACAGTTGATTCGTGCCGTTTGCGGTTTGCCGCTGGGCACTACCGGTCTATTGGCCCCGGCGGTAATGGTTAATATCCTGGGTGGGGATCTCCCGGCCGTGATGAGAAAAATCCCCGAATTCCCGGCCAACGTCAAAGTTCATCTTTATGGGAAAAGGAATGGTTCGGACTTTAACCGAAAGATGGGGCATATCACGATTATGACGCAACAACCCGAAGAAGCTATGAACTGGGTCAGGATCCTCTACTCCGGAGCGTGACACAAGTGGACAATTTGCTGCAGCTGGCGGCCAGTAATTTAAGTTCACCAATTGTGCTTTTTTTCGCCCTAGGAATACTCATTACCCTTATCAGGGCCAAGGTGGAGTTTCCGGCCCCGGTCAGTGATTTTATTACCATATACCTCCTTTTGGCCATTGGTTTCAAGGGCGGGGTAGCCATTGCCCAAGTTGGCTTGAATTCCATCTTAACGGTTATCAGCGGGGCACTTTTCTTGGGCGCGGTCATCCCGGTCTACTCGTTCTTCGTCCTTTGGCGCCTTGGTAAGCTCAAATCGGACGACGCGGCGGCCATTGCCGGGCATTACGGATCAATCAGCGTAGTGACGTTTATCGCCGCTTCGGCCTTTCTGACCAATATGGGAATCGGTTATGAGGGATATGTCAACGGTCTTCCGGCCATTATGGAGGTGCCGGCGATCGGGGTAGCCCTGGTCCTAGCGTCATGGGCCAAAAAACAAAAAGCCGGGGCCGCCGGTGAAGAAGTCACGCTCGGGCAGGTTCTTAAACAGGTCGTCTTGAGCAAGAGTGTGGTCTTGCTGCTGGGTGCCATGGGCGTCGGGTACGTGACTGGGCCAAAGGGTGCCGAAGGCGTAAAATTCTTTTATGAGGGCCTGTTCATGGGGATGCTGAGCTTCTTCATGCTCGAAATGGGGATGGTCGCGGCCGGAAAGCTCGGCGATCTGCGCAGGACGGGGGTTTTTTTGGCCCTGTTTGGGATTGTGATGCCTCCGGTAAACGCCCTCCTTGGAATCCTGATTGGGGTTCTGGTCGGATTGAGCGTCGGCGGGACGACTCTTCTCGGGGTATTGGCCGCCAGCAGCTCGTACATCGTTGCCCCGGCTGCCATGCGCATCTCGCTGCCAAAGGCCAATCCGGCTCTTTACCTTGGGGCTTCAATCGGCGTCACTTTGCCTTTCAATCTTATAGCCGGGATTCCAATATATTATTATGCGGCCAGATATCTTTCAGAGCTCCTAAGCAAGCTGGGGTAGGAGGGGGAAGGATTTTGCCTAAAGGCCAGTTGGAAGACGTGATCACCAAGAGACTTATCCAGTGGGAAAAAGAGTATATGGGCCGAGGACCGACCGAGGGCAAGACCGACATCATCCGCGACATGATCATTGTCTCCTTAAAGGGGGTATTTTCGATAGCTGAAGAAAGGCTGGCCCGAGACCTGGAAGGAACCATACTGGTCAAAAAGCTGAGGCAGGAACTGGTCGAACAGGGACGGGCGCAGCTCGAGGAAATCCTTCACGAGATTACCTCTTCACGGGTCGTCAGCATGCACACCGATCTCAGCACCAAAACCGGCGAGCGCATCTTTATCTTTAGAATGGATCGACCCTTCGATTAAATGAACACTGTGAGGGGGTAGGGTCAGGATGCAAATGTTCGCAAAAAAACGGATCAGCATTATCGTCGAGAACACCTATAGAGATAAAATAATTCGCCTTTTGGAGGAAGCCGGAACGACCGGTTTTACAGTTTACCGCAACATCTACGGAAAGGGCCGGCATGGCATTAAGGGCGACTATGGAGGTTTGAGCGAGTTTTCCGCTAACGTCGAGATCGTAACCATTACCAGTCCTGAGGTAGCCGAACGGGTGCTGCGGGGACTGCAAAAAACTATCGAAAAAGACATCGTCCTGATTGTCCACGTCATAGACGTAAGTGTCCTTCGCAACGATCATTTTTAGTTTTAATGTGCTAACACGAGGAGGAGAGGAATTGTCTGCAACTGCTGCGTACCGGGTTTTAGTAGGTCCGGAGGGTTACCTGCCTCCGGCGGCCGCCTCAATGGGGGTGGTACTGCCGGAGAAGGGCGAGGCCCTGATCGAGGGTCAGATCGTGCCTGAAGCTACCGCCATGAAGCGAATCGCCGAAAAGATCCTGGAGGCCAAGAACCCTGTTTTTTTTCCTGGCCCCTTGATTCTGTGGGCCTGGAAAGAAGGGGTGGCCGAGAAAGCCAAGGCCGTAAAAGAAATGGCCGAAGCGGCCGGAGCCAGGATTATTCCTATGCCCGACTACCGGCCCAAGTACCCAATGATTAATCCGGACGTCGAAATTAACCCGAACCACCCCAACCTAACCATCTGGCATAACAAGATCGATGTTTGCGTTTTCGTCGGGGTTCACTGCCATTTCGCTAATTTGGCGCTCAAGATCATCCGGGGCGGCAGCGACTGTTACACGATCGCCCTGTGCGGGGAGGCTGGGCATGAGGACGCCATGATCTCACTGAGGGATGTAAGCCTGTCCCATCTGAAAGACCTGACTGCTAGGCTAAAAGAAATGAAGGGGCAGAAAGTCTAGTGATTAATCAAACGGTGACTGAGCCGGAATATTTATTTTTCGAGGCTCCCAAAGAAGAACATTTTATTACTGGCAGTGAGGCGGTCAGGGAAGCCATTAAGCGGGCGAATGTTGACATGGCTATTTCTTACCCGATCACTCCCCAGTCCGAAAGCATGCACCTGGTTGGGGACATCTTCGCCGAGGGGTACCTCCGGGAGTATTACCGGGGTGAAAATGAATTTGCGGTGATGTCGGCCGTAGCCGGTGCCTCAATGGGCGGGGTACGAGTTTTTACCGCCACCGGGGGACCCGGGACACTGCGAGCATTTGAAGCCTTTCCAACCTGGGCCGGAGCCAGGCTGCCGGTCGTCTGTGCTTTCATGACCAGAGGGGTTAACTCTCCTTTGACAATTCAGCCGGATACTATCGAGATGGCCTTTCTATTGGACACTGGAATTATGATGCTCCATGCCGAAAACGCTCAGGATCTTTATGACATGATCCTTAAGGCTTTCATCGTGGCCGAGAAGACCGATGTCCATATCCCAGTCGGCGTGTTTGCCGACGGTTTTTTTGTGACCCATACCAGGGATAAAATCAAAATTGCACCGGAGAACCTGAAGCTCCCCCCGTACAACCCTTATAGTTCTCCGGTTCCGGTCATGGATATGGAGAACGTTCCGGTAAGGCAGATGCGCGACCCTTTCATCATGAAGAGCAATTTCACCAGTTATGCCATTCATGCTTCCTGGCAGCAGGAGGTCCTGGCCGCCGCCGAGAGAGCCCGAAAATATCTGGATCGCTACCTCGGTGGTCTGATAGAGGCCGAAAACCCAGAGGCCGATGTCTTAATCGTGGCTTCCGGCACGGCAGTGTCTCAGAGCCGCGAGGCCCTTGAGTTAGCCCGACGGGAAGGTCTGAATGCCGGTTTGGTCAAGATTAAAAGTCTTCGTCCTTTTCCAGGAGAGGAAATCAAATGCTTGGCACGTCAGGCCAAGGCGGTAATTGTTCCAGAATTCAATCGGGTTGGGTGGCTCTGCCGTGAAATTAAGTCGGTGGTTGAAGAGCCGAACAAGGTCGTCGGCGGGCCGAGGGTATTCGGCGGGATGACCATGCCGGTCGAACTAATCCTCTCTGAAATCAGGAGGTGCTCGGCTTGAGTAAGCAACTGTTTCGGATTTCTCCCGGTTTTGAGGAGATTATCCCGGACGAATACCGTGAATTAGTAGACGGCGGACCGTTCGGAAAAACGTTTGGGGTTTCCGATCTGGGAAACTTCAAGGAGCTGATCGAGGAGCACCCGCTCTGCGCCGGGTGCGGGCTGGCTCTGTCACTTCGAATGATCTTGGCTTCACTCCCAAAACCCGAGGACACCGTGGTTGTCGGTTCGACCGGCTGCAGTTCGTTGGCCTTTCAGCAGGTGGCCGTCCACAACATCCACTCCCTTTTTGGAAACCAGAACGCCGTAGCCTCGGGGTTGAAGCGGGCTCTAAGACTGCGCTTCCCTGACCGGATCAAGGACGTGGTCGTAATCGCCGGCGACGGGGCTACGGCTGACATCGGTTTGGACATGGTGATGCAATCGTGGTTCCGGCAGGAAAAAATCACAACCATCATGTTGGACAACGAGGCCTATGCCAATACGGGCGGCCAGGAAAGCGGGATGTCGCAGCAAGGAACAGTCTTGAATATGGCTCCCAAGGGAAAAAAGTTTGCCAAAATATCGTTGCCCGAGATCGCCAGAGAAGCCGGATGTGCCTATGCGGCAGCAGTATCGCCGGCCCATCCCAAACGTCTTGAAAGAATGGTCAGACGGGCGATTCTAATCGCCAGGGAGATTGGACCGACCTATATTCAGATTTTCGGCCCCTGCCCGACCAACTATAAGTTCAAGCCCCAGGAAACAGTAGCCAGAATTAAGCAGCGGGAGAAAGACGGCACCTACCAGGTCAGGGAGTATCTCACTCCTGAGGCCCAGGCCTTCCTGTCCCAAACTGAGGAGGGAGCAAAGAAGAAATGAGCCGGAGAACTTTTATTAGAATGTCCGGACTGGGCGGGCAGGGAGTTGTCACGGCAGCCCATATTCTGGGGGCAGCCGCCACGCGCGACGGAGTTGAGAGTACGGTCAACCCATTTTTCGGGGCCGAGAAACGCCTGGCTCCGGCCGAAAGCTATGTGAGGATTGCCGACCGCCCGATCTTTGAGCGGGGCGAGGTTCTGTTCCCAAACATCATCATGATCTTTCATCCTCATGTAATTACCATGGGCAAGTGCTACACGATGCCCTTTTTCGACGGCCTTCAGCCCGGCGGCAGCCTGATTATCAACTCCGATAAGCCACTCCAACTGAAAGAAGATGATCAAAAGCAGATTGACCGCCTGAAAGCGCGAGTCTTCTACGTACCGGCCACCCAGATCGCCCTCGAAATTGGGGGCACCGAACTTTCTTCAAACATTGCCATGCTCGGCGGGTTGCTTGGAGTGAAGGACCTGGTGTCGCGCCAGGCCATCCAAGAATCAATGGCTGAGCGATTCGGAGGGGGCAAATTCGTGGCCTCCGGCACGACCGCCGCCCTGGATGACGCCGTCAAAAGCAAATACGCCAAGCTAACCCAACTTATTGAAAAGAACCTTGAGATCATCGAACAAGGGGCCAAATCGGTCAGGGAGGTTACGAGCGGTGTACGTCACGGTTAAGGTCGATGAGGTTAAGTGTAATGGCTGCAAGCTCTGTGTGCTCACCTGCCCGGACCCGAACGTCCTGAATTTCATAAAGGAAAGTAAAAAGGTCACGGTAAACGCCAGTCGCTGCAAGGGCTGCGGTCTATGCGTCGAGGCCTGCAACCGGGACGCCATGGCTCTCGAAAGCCCGGTCTGAGCCCCGAAAGGAGATGGTGAAGTGAGCCCCGAACAGCGCCCGGTCGATCCTAGCTACCTACTGTTTGAGGCCCCCCGGCAGCCTGCCTTCATCACCGGCAGCGAGGCGGTGGCCGAAGCCGTCAAGAGAGCCAACGTTGACATGGCGATTGCTTTTCCGATCACGCCACAGAGCGAGAGCATGCACCTGGTGGGAGATCTTTATGCCAGGGGCTACCTTAAGGACTATTACCGGGCGGAAAATGAATTCGCAGTTATGGCGGCCGTCCACGGGGCCTCCCTTGGAGGAGGCAGAGTTTTCACCGCCACCAGCGGTCCGGGCACTTTGAGGGCGATGGAGATGTTTCCGGTTTGGGCCGGTTCCCGCCAGCCGATTGTCTGCGCCTTCATGTGCCGGGGTGTTTCCCTTCCACCGTCGATCCAGCCTGAGAATATCGAGATGGGTATGCTGTTGGATACCGGCATGATCATGTTTCACGCCGAAAATCCCCAAGATTTTTTCGATATGATTCTTAAAGCCTACGCAATTGCGGAAAAACCGGAAGTACACCTCCCGGTTGGGGTCTTTGCCGACGGTTTTTTCGTCACCCATACCCGTGAAAAAGTCGCTCTTCCTCCGGAAGACCTCAAGTTAGCGCCCTACTCACCCGGTTCGGCACCGGTCCCGACCTTTGACATGGAGACCCCTCCGATGCGAATTGTCCGAGACCCTCTTTTAAATAAGAGTAATTTCATCAGCTTTGCCTCCAACGCTTCCTGGCACCAGGAAATTCTGGCGGCGGCCGACCGGGCCCGCAAGCACATCAAACATTACCTTGGCGGGCTCTTGGAAGTCGAAAACCCCGACGCCCGGATTTTCATTGTTGCTTCGGGCACGGCTGTTTCTCAAAGCCGGGAAGCGGTCAGCGTGATGCGGCAAGAGGGCTTGGACGTCGGCCTCATCAAGATCAAGTCAATCCGACCGTTTCCGGTCGAAGAACTTGAGGCGGCAACCTCCGAAGCCGAGTTAATCGTGGTACCGGAATTTAACGCCGGTGGATGGCTAGCCCGGGAAATCAAGGCTTCGCTGGATCGCAACCGCCGGGTCGTCGCCGGGCCAAGGGTGTTTGGCGGGATGACGATGCCCAAAGAACTGATTACCGGCGAGATCAAAAGAGCCCTGAGCGGTCGTCTGAAGCAGGCGGCCGGGTAATTTGTTGAAGGAGGCTGGCCGTGTCCAAGAACATTATCACCCCGGTAAAGGAATTTGCCGAATTGCTTCCCGAGGAATACCGCCAGCTGGTCGCTAACGGACCTTTTAACGAACGAAAGGGTGTCGATGATCTAGGGACTTTCAAAGAGATCATTGAAGAGCACCCCCACTGCGCCGGCTGTGGTGTCTCACTGGGGATTCGTCTGGCGGCGGCTTCGTTTCCGGCTCCGGAAGATACCCTAATTGTGGGAACCCCGGGGTGCTCTTTCTTTGGGCTGACCCAAACTGCGGTTAACTACTCCAACACAGCCTTTGGAAACCAGAACGCGGTAGCCAGCGGCTTGAAGAGAATGCTTCAAATTAGATACCCAGACAAGAACAAAGACGTGGTCGTTCTAGTCGGAGACGGTGGAATCGCCGACATTGGACTGGATATGACCCTCCACTCCTGGTTCCGTCGCGAAAAGATAACGACGATCATGGTCGACAATGAAGTTTACGGGAACACCGGCGGGCAGGAAAGCGGAATGAGCCTTCAGGGCAAGGTGCTGAATATGGCCCCGACCGGAAAGAAGTTCCCCAAGATACCGGTCTTTGATTTGGCCAAAGCCTCCGGCTGCGTCTACGCGGCCAGGGTGACGGTAGCCAGTCCCCGGAAGGTTGGACAGGCCGTCAAAAAGGCCATTCTGATAGCCAGAGAGGTTGGTCCTACCTACGTCCAGATCTATACGCCTTGCCCGACCAACCTCAAGTTCCCGCCCAATCAAACGATTAAAGTCGCCAGAGAGGGCGAGAAGGGTTACTATTCATTCGAAGAATTCAAAACCGACGAAGCTTCCAAGTATCTAGCCGAACTCTGTGCGATTGGAAAAGTTTAAGGTCTAGTTTAACCGCAGTGATAGTGTTATGCTCATCTTCCGCGCCGGAGCACCGGAGCAAAAAACGAGAGAAAAACGAAGCAATGGCTAGAAACTCAATGAAATAGTAATCTAACCAACCAACTTTACCAAAGTCTTCAGCTTGCTTCGGCGCTATGATCCGTGTTAGTATCAATCTCGCCCTCACGCGAGGGCGTTTTAAATGAAGATCCACTGCAAGGCACCCTAGTAGAGTGCCGATGTACCAAAAACTAGCGCGAATAAAGAGCGTGAATAAAGAGGTTGACTCTGAAAACGCAGTATGGTACATTAAAGTTCCGGCAAAGCCCGGACGGCGAAAGCCAGCCAAACTGATCCTTGAAAACTGAACAGTTGTGATGGCTTGTGAAGGACCCTGTTGGGTTCGCGGGCGAGAGCCCGAGGAACTTGATAGGCGTACAACAAATAAGTAACTATGAGCCAATTGGCTCTCTGTAAAGATTTTATGGAGAGTTTGATCCTGGCTCAGGACGAACGCTGGCGGCGTG
>JBGFRN010000313.1:0-9949 GCA_041695105.1 Bacillota bacterium
GTGTGGCGCGGCCCGTGGTCTTGCCAATCCGCCTCGGATGGCATACGGTCCACGAAACCAAGTCGAAGGTGGCTCTTGCCGCCTGAGATGCCGCTGACTTTCAGCCGGCGGAGTACGTCACGGGCTGTCCCGAAAGCCCATTTTATTTTGATTGGTTCAAAGGTGCACGGATAATGGACTGTCCAAGGTGATCCATTTTGATTTGTCCGGATACGTTTCTGATTCTAACGTTCTCTTGGAGTGTGGTGATTTCAAAGGGTGAACCGCTGATGATTCCCCTGATCCCCGGATAAGCGGCTCCCCAGGCTTCCACTTGCCCTGAAGGGACCCAGGATATGTTGTTGCGCGCATTCTCCAGGGAGTCACTTATTTGGCCGATTTCCCCTTGTATCTTTGACATGGTAACCGTTAAACGGGTTCGGGCGGCCTCATGCTTGGGCTGCAGGGTTCCCTTTTCCTTTTTGAGCTGTTCCAGGACCAACAAGGCTTCTTTAGTTTTTCCCAAGAACGAATTAGTGACGGCCAGCCTTCCTTCTAACTCCGAAATCCGTTGAAATGCCTCGAATGAGATCCCAGCCTCCACCGTGGTTTGGGTTCCGAAAACCGAGCCGATTTTTTGGGCTCCTATCCGGCCTCCGGCACGGACCGCTCCCCCGACTATAACCCCTGACTCACTGTTGACCAAGATCTCGCCCCTGGCGATTACCGTGCTGTGCATGATTTCTTTCGAGACGATGACATTGCCTCCACAAGATACTAAGGCGTTTTCAATAAAAGATGTCATTATATCACTGTCACTGTGAACGGAGGCGGATTCAGCCCCTAATATGCCTTTAACTACAACTAAGTGTCCTTTAGCCTTAACTGAGCCACCCTGGATGGTCTTGCCGATAACGACCGCACCGGTTGCCTGTACCGAAATACCTTTCACCAAGTTACCCTCGATGACAACATTCCCGTCATAATTAACATGTCCGGTATTAAAATCGGCGTCCCCCGAAATTTTGAGTACCGGAATTATGTGAATAACTCCTTCAATAAGGGCTACGCACCCATCGGTAGCCGCGGCCAACTGGAAACCGTTATCGCTGAGGACAGTATTTGTGCCCGGCATAATGGCCTGATCGTCCCCAGGGCTAGAGGGGATGATTTCACCGATAACGGTCATGCCCGGGGTTCCTGGGGTCGGTGGAACCTTAGTCGCCAGGAGGGCACCTTTGCTGAAATATGGAGCGTCGGCCAGGGTGAATAGGTGACCGATACCGCGGCTGGGTATTTGTTTCAAAGCCTTGTCAGTATTAAAATGATAGTCAATATGACCATCGGCTCCCCGGATCGGGAGAAGTCCCCGGGCGACCACCGTCGGATGGCCCAAAGGGCCAGACTTACTCAAGTTTTCAATGGCGTCCCAGTCCAGCTTATAAATCACCCCGGAAGCGGCCAGGGCATCTTGGATTTCCTTAGTTGTTGGCAGCCTCGGTCCTTCGGCCGTGGCAAAAGCCTCCTGGTTGTCCCTGGAAAAGGTGATCACAACATTACAAGGGCCTTCGGCGGCGCGGCTGGAATCAGCCACTTTTACCGCGTACCCGGTGGCTTCACTAACGGCCAGTTCAACCTTATCCAGGTCGGATTGAACACCCAGGGTGGACAACTGTTTTATGACCTCACTGAGTGCCACCGGGCGGCCTTTGCCGGTGGGGGCGAAAACTGCCAAATAATAGCCGTCAGCCTGCGGGGTAACGGTAAAGAAGCCGTTGGTGTCGCCAATCTGCTGCCCGACATCTTCCAAAAGCCGATCTAACTCGCGTTCGAGAACCGACGCTCTTGAGGCAGGTTTGATGGAGGCGTTGATAATCATCTCACGCTTACCCAGCCCAAGGAAGCCGGCCTTTGCGTCGACAACCTGAATGTCAAGGTCTTCCTCACGGCTGCCAAGAATGTTAAGCGCCTGACGAATACCGTCTTTCAGGTCGGTGCATCTGATCTGTACCGAACCACGTTTCATAAAGATTCCTCAATTGGTGTTTTGATATGACTGGATGGTTTTCCGCACCAGGGACATCAGTTGATCGGGGTCAAACGGCTTCTGAACAAGATCATGGGCACCAAGGTCTTTACTTCGACGCGCATCTTCATCCTGAGCCGCCATGGCGGTCAATAGTATCACCGGAAGGTCTTTAAACTGTGGGATGGACTTGATTCGACCGCATACTTCCCAACCGTCAAGCCCGGGCATCATTACGTCAAGCAGGACCAAGTCTGGATTAATGGACTCAACCATGAACAGGGCCTTTTCCCCGCTGTGGGCTTGGCAAACGCTGTAACCCTCGCCTTCAAGATTCATAGCCAGGATCTCGGAAATAATTGGATCATCGTCGACAACTAAAACTATTGGTTTGTCCATATCTGCTCCCCCTTTGCGGATTCAGGTGCCATCCGGCTACGAGATCAGGTTTTCTAAGTTAAGACGGCTGGACCGTTCCTCGGGTGCAATGGGCAACGAGACCAAAAAAGTTGCCCCACAGTCGCGTTGACTTTCCACCGAGATCGAACCCCCGTGGGCAACGACTAAAGCCTTGGCGATGGTTAGGCCGAGGCCCAATCCAGAGGCAATATCGGAGTCAGCCCGGTAAAACCAGTCAAAGATCCTCCTTGCCAGTTCAGCGTCAATTCCAATTCCATGATCCCGGATAGCTACCTTAACCGAGCCGCCGTTGGCCACGGCCGATATTTCAATCGGCCCCCCCTCAGGGGAGTACTTGATGGCGTTATCGATCAGGTTAGAAAACACCTGTTCCAACCGGTCAGGGTCGGCATAGATAGGTGGTAGACCCGGGGCCAGGTGAAGTCGGATTGGCCATTTCTGCACATTATGACTAAACAAATACTTTACTTTTGACAGCAGCTCGTCAAGATTGACTTTCTTCCGATTAAGCCTCAGGCGTGCCTCCTGGAATCGGGCCAGGTCCAGAAGATCGTTAACTCTCCGGGTTAACTGGGCTGCGGAGTCATTGATAACTTCTATCGCCCGGCGAAGCAGGGCCGGGTCAATTGTCGATCCTTGCCTTTGGAGAGTTCCGGCGTAACCCATGATATGGGTGATGGGAGTCTTTAACTCGTGGCTGACGGCTGACAGGAAAGTATTCTTGGCCCGATCGGCCTCTTGAAGTTTCTCGACGGCCTCTTTCTCCTTAGTAATTAAGAGCTGGAGTTGAACGTTGTTCAATACCACTTCAGAATATAGTTTTCTGGTCTTATTAATGTAATAGGCCAAGGCCAGGGCAAAAATGAAGCCCAAGGCTGATAGGGTGCCTAGCGTCAGCCGGGTTTGGTTCGCGATCTCAAAACCCCGGGCAAAAGCATTGGTCGTGGGCCGGTATCCGACTAAGGTCCATTCGGATCCTTTGATTTTAGTAACTGAGGCCAAGTAATCGATGCCACTGGCAGGCGAGGTGACTGTTGTAACTCCTGGGGTTAGGCGGGCACCCAAACTCCCCAATTCGGAATTGGGTTTGCCTCGTCCAAACTGAGAATGGAGGACAAGACGGTCGTTTTCGTCGAAGATTTGGAAATCTACTGTAACCGCCCGGCTGAAGTCGTAGGTAAAGTTATGCAGGGAAAGAAAGCTGTGGGCTCCAATTATGGCACCGAGGAACTCCCCGCTAGGATCTCTGACCGGGGCGACTATCCAAAAGTAGGTTCCATATCGGCTGAGGTCGCTGGCTTCAGGTCCGGTGGCCAAGCGCCAGGATGGCGAGCGGATCAAGGGGAGCCAGAGATCCTTATCATAGTCTGCCCTGTCCGATAGAACCATGCCGCCACTAACTGCGGTTAAGACTCCTTCTTTGGTGGCAAATCCGATCGAATAGTAATGGGTTTCCATTTCACGAGCCTCGTCCAACAGGAGGCTAATTGATTTCCAGTCGCCTTGCCTGATGAGATCGTGCATCTGGTTTTTTTGAGCCATGTGCTTTAAGGTGGCGGCTGAGTTAACCAACTCATCAGAAAGCCGGGCCGCAAAGATCTCGGTCTTTTCGGCCTGCTCTTTCTTCAGAGCCATCATCCATTCACGTTGGTACTGTTGAAATGACGAATAACCCGCCCCGAGAACCGGTGCCAGGAACAAGAGAAAAAGGCCCAAGGCGTGGGCCACCATCAGGGCGAATCTCGGCCACATCTCACACCCCTGAGGGAATTATTGCCACTGCCCGATTAGGGATCTTGTATTTGGAAACTATATAACCTATAATAACATAACTTTATGACAAATCGAAGTCCTAACCTTGACAGTCATTTGCCGGGATTGCTATTCTCTTATCCAGCGGTGTATTTAGGAGGTCGAAATAAATGCCTGAACGGTTCGTTTCTCAGGTGGAAATCATTGAGGGCCTCCTACGTCATGTCAGCCACGTTATTCGCAGGCGCGGCCGCGAGATTCTAGCCGATACCGGCGTGACCTCCCCGCAGCTCGACGCTCTGGTTTACTTAAAGGAATGCCCCGACTTGACCATGGGAGAACTTGGGCAACGGATGTATCTGGCCTGCAGCACGGCCACCGACCTCTGCGACCGCCTTGAGCGCAACGGTTTGGTCGCCCGGGAGCGGGATCAAGCCGACCGCCGGGTTATCCGCCTGAAGATTACTCAAAAAGGACTCGGGATCATTGACAAAGTGCTGGAGGCTCGCAAGCGCTACCTTCTTACCATCCTCTCCCAAATCATGCCCGAGGAACGCAACCAATTGATCAAATCTCTGAGCCGGCTTCAGATCTTGATGACCCCTGGGCTGGACCTGGCTCAAACCGCACCAGAGGCGCAAAACCAGTGATGGCGATGGAGGAGCTGACCGATGCCCAGGATTGACGGGCGACAGCCCAACCAGCTTCGGCCGGTAACTATTACGCGCAATTACATAAGATATGCCGAAGGCTCGGTGTTGATTGAAGTAGGAAACACCAAGGTAATCTGTAACGCCACCGTCGACGAGAAAACCGTCCCGCCATTTCTCAAAGGGACCGGGCAAGGATGGGTTACGGCTGAGTACGCCATGCTGCCGCGAGCAACCAAGGTCAGGACGGTGCGGGAGGCCTCCCGGGGCAAGCTCGGGGGCCGGACGATGGAGATTCAGCGCCTTTTGGGGCGGTCGCTTCGAGCCGCGGTTGATCTCAAGGCCCTGGGCGAGCGCACAATCTGGCTCGATTGCGACGTGATCCAAGCCGACGGGGGCACTCGGACCGCCTCAATCACCGGGGCGTTCGTTGCCCTGGCCGACGCCCTGTCGAGCCTGAAGAGGTCGGGCCAATTGAATGCCGCTCCACTCAAAGACTTCGTGGCGGCTGTCAGCGTCGGGGTTATTGAGGATGGCCCGGCCCTTGATTTGTGCTACGAGGAGGATTCCCGGGCCAGAGTCGACATGAATTTGGTCATGACCGGATCGAATCAATTCGTCGAGGTTCAGGGAACCGGCGAGGGCGGCACCTTCGGCCAGGAAGACTTGTCGGTCTTGCTCGACCTTGGCCGGCTGGGAATTGCCCGGCTGGTAGAGCTGCAGCGGTTGGCTCTGGCGGACGATCTGGCCGGCCTCGGTCTGGCCCGGGGCTAGCATGGACCGGGTTCTGGTCATCGCCACCCGCAACCAGGGCAAGATCAGGGAGATCCGCGCCATGCTCGGCGGTCTTGATTTTGAGGTCCGGTCGGTGGCCGATTACCCCGGCTTGCCCGAGGTCGAAGAAGGCGGGGCGACCTTCGCCGAGAACGCCGCCATCAAGGCCCTGGCCGTCGCCGGGTTCACCGGGTGCCTGAGTTTGGCCGACGACTCCGGGCTTGAGGTCGAGGCCCTGGGCGGCCTGCCTGGTGTGCGTTCGGCCCGCTATGCCGGTGATGAGGCGACCGACGAGGCCAATAACGCCAAACTCCTCGATGCCTTGAAGGGGGTTCCGGCCGGGGAACGGACCGCTCGGTTCAGTTGCGTCATGGCCCTGGCTCTGCCCGACCGGCTGCTGGCCAGTTTCGAGGGTGTATGCGAAGGCAGAATCGGCTTTCGTTCCCAGGGAACGAACGGGTTCGGCTACGACCCGCTCTTTGAGGTCTCAGGAATGGGCCGGACGATGGCGGAGCTGACCCTGGAGGAGAAAAACCGTCTCTCGCACCGGGCCAAAGCCTTGCAGCAGGCGGTGGAATGGCTTACATGCGTTTGGGAATAATGAGTGACACTCACGGGAACCTAGAAGCTGGCAAGAAGGCCCTGGCATCCATGGGACCAATCTCGGTTTTGGTTCATGCCGGGGATTTTTACGAGGATTCCTGGAACCTGGCTAAAGTCGCCCACCTGCCGGCCACAGCGGTCAAGGCGGTCCGGGGAAATTGTGATGTTATCCAACAGGGGCCGCTCGAGGAGCTATTCTCTCTGGGCGGTGTTCGAATTTTTTTATCTCACGGCCACCGCTATCAGATAAAGCGGGGGATGGAGAAACTCTACCACCGGGCGAAGGAGACGCGGGCCCAGGTGGTTATTTTTGGGCACAGCCACCAGGCCAAAAGCTTTTGGCATGACGAGGTGCTTTATATCAATCCGGGAAGCCCGAGCCTGCCGCGTGGTGATAATAAAGGAAGCTGCGCTGTGTTGGACATAAATGTCAGGAAACTGATACCCTTGTTAATCTTTCTGGAAGAATAGACCCTGGAAGAATAGACTTCTTGACACCGTCACAGCCGCTGAGATACAATCTTTTAGCGAAGTTTTTAGCGAAGTTCAAGATTTTCGGGGTGTAGCGCAGCTTGGTTAGCGCGCCTGCCTTGGGAGCAGGAGGTCGCGAGTTCAAATCTCGCCACTCCGACCAGTTGATCAGTGGTCTCACGACCGATAAACGCGCGGGTGTAGCTCAATGGTAGAGTCCCAGCCTTCCAAGCTGGTCGCGTGGGTTCGATTCCCATCACCCGCTCCAATCTGTTGAAAAAACCCGCCGCAAGGCGGGTTTTTGAAAAACTTGCGCCTGTAGCTCAGAGGATAGAGCAACCGCCTTCTAAGCGGTTGGCCGCAGGTTCGATTCCTGCCAGGCGCGCCAATTATATATTCTGCCAATTATATATTCTTGACCATTAAAGATCAATTTGTTTATAATACTATAGTTGTGTGGTGGCTGTAGCTCAGGCGGTTAGAGCACCAGGTTGTGGCCCTGGGGGCCGGGGGTTCAAGTCCCCTCAGTCACCCCAATTATTATTGGGGCGTAGCCAAGTTGGTAAGGCACGGGACTTTGACTCCCGCATGCGTAGGTTCGAATCCTGCCGCCCCAGCCAGTTTGGGCCATTAGCTCAGTGGCAGAGCACCCGCCTGTTCAGCGGGGTGTCGATGGTTCGAGCCCATCATGGCCCACCATCATTGATTCATCCGCGAGGGTGGCGGAATTGGCAGACGCGCAGGACTTAGGATCCTGTGTCTTTTGACGTAAGGGTTCAAGTCCCTTCCCTCGCACCATTAAAAACTGAAATGCGGAAGTGGCTCAGCGGTAGAGCATCGCCTTGCCAAGGCGAGGGTCGCGGGTTCAAATCCCGTCTTCCGCTCCATAAAAAGTGAACCGGCCTTTTGGAGGGCCGGTTTTTGCGTTTAACCTTGCGTTCATCTCATCTTTGTGTTCATCGGTTCAACAGGCGGCCACCGACGGCCCCTCGCGATCGCGCCGGTCGAGGATGGCGTCGGTGATGCGGTCCAAAAGCCTGATCGCGCCCTCGTAGCCGGTGACCACCTGGCGCTGGCCGCCCAGCCGGTCGCTGATGGGGAACCCGACCCGAATCAGGGGAAGGCCCAGGTCGCCGGCGATGAAGGACCCGCCGTCATGACCCAGGAGTAGATCCCCGCCCTTTTCCTTGGTCAGGGCGTGGATCTGAAAAAAGTCGAGGCCGTCTTCAGAGGTGACGCTCAGGGCCGGTTCCATCCCGACCTCAAGGCAGAAGCTCGTTATACCCTCGACCAGGGCCGGGTCGCCGAAGATGACCGGTCGCCGGCCGAAGACAATCTTATGGGCATCGACCAGGGCATCCAGCAGGCGTCCCCTCTCTCGCCGGCGGCGGGCGGGAACCGGCTGGCCGGTTAGGTCAGAAAGCAGCTCCAAAAACCGGTCGGTTGCATGCAACCCGATCGGTGCCGGGATGGTATGAGCCGGTACTCCGTGTTCCTCGGCCAGGAAGCAGGCCGGGCAGGCCTGGGGGTCGACCGGGGCGCCGAAGCGCACGGTGGCTTTAGATTTGCTCATTGCCCGGATCTCGTCCAGGCCGGTGCCCCCGTCGGGGAGCAGCTGATAACCGTCGCCCATTGGGGCGTCGAGGGTCTCCGAGAAGTCGGGGAAGAGGATGTGCGAAACCCCGAAATCATCCAGGACATCCTTGAGGTGGCGGAGATCGCCCGGGGAGAGGTTGCCGGGGAGGATGTTGATCCGATCCCGGCCGGCTGACTGACCGCTGCTCGGCGCGCCGCCGGCTGCCAGAGCCTGGCTCGTTCGTGAGGGGGCCAGGCGCTCGACCGCGGCCAGCAGGGCGGCGTCGAAGCCGCGCAGGTGGTTGGCCGCATAGCTCGGGGTTCGGATCGGGAAGATGATGGGCCGCTCACCCTCCGGGAGGCCGGCAACCAGCGGGTCGCCCGCCATTTCCTCCTCAAATTCGGCCAAAATGCGATGGATATCGTCTCCGATCGTTTCCGAGAGGCAGGTGGTGGCCACGCCGATCACCCGGGGTCGGTACTTGGCGATAACGTTTCTGAGGCCTTGCTTCAAAAAGGCGTCTCCCCCGTGGATGGCCCCTTTTTCGTGCAAGGCCGATGAGGCGATGTCGACCGGCTCGTTGTAATGGCCGGAGATGTGACGGCGCATGTAGGTGGCGCAGCCCTGGGAGCCATGGAGCAGGAGCATTGATTTTTCGATGCCCTTTAAGGCAAAGACGGTTCCAATCGGCTGGCACATCCGGCAGGGGTTGACGGTGACGTAGTTCACTGGGCCTCACCTCGCTGGCGGGGGTACCGTTCATGGGGGAGGTGGTCCCAGACCGGGCTGCAGAGGGTGGCGTAGACCTCCTGGGCGAAGTTCAGCAGCCCGTCGAACCCCTCGAAGTGGCGTTTCCGCTCGTGATTGTAGTCGCAGAAAGAGATCCCGAGCTTGTAGGCCAGCGGGCGCTCCTTGGCCCCGCCGACCAGGATCTCGGCCCCGGTCTGGCGCATGAATTGGGCCAGTTCGATCGGATTGGAGTCATCGACGATCACCGCCCCCGCCCCGAGGGCACCCCGGATCTCCTCATATTCCTCTTGTTTTCCGGTCTGGGTTCCGACCAGAACCACCTCCATCCCCAGGTCCTGAAAGGTCTTGATCAGGGAGATCGCCCGGAAGGCCCCGCCGGTGTAGACGGCCGCCCGCCGCCCGGCCAGGCGGGAGCGGTAGAATTTAAGCTCGGGTTCGACCCGCGCCAGTTCCCGGTTGATGATCCGGTAGGCGCGCCGCATCAAGAGGGGAGAGTCGAAGTGCCGGGCAACCTCGGTCAGGGCCGCCCGGACATCGTCGAGCCCAAAAAAGCTCACCCGGAGAAACGGGATTTTGTAGCGTTCTTCCATCTTTTTGGCCAGGTAAGTCAGCGACCCAGCGCACTGAACCAGGTTCAGGCCGGCCTGGTGACTGCCGGCGATCTTATCGACCCGCCCGTCGCCGGTGATTGAGGCCACCATTGTCACGCCCATCTTGTCGAGATAGCGCTTGATCGCCCAGAGGGCCCCGGCCACATTAAACTCGCCCAATACGTTTAGGTGAAAGGGCGAATCTGGCGGGCTGAGCAGCGATCCGCCGGTTCCGATCAGTTCCAGCAGAGCCTCGCAGGCGGCCCGGTAACCGGCCGCCTTATTGCCTTTGAAGCCCTCGGAAAGCACCGGGATCACCCTGACCCCGGTCTTGGCCGAGGCTTTCGACGTGTTCCCG
>JBGFRN010000033.1:0-9809 GCA_041695105.1 Bacillota bacterium
ATCGGCTGCGGCACAGAACATTGATAAACAACTGCCTTAAGCAGGGAGGCTGGCTCCTTAATTCATCTCTCGCCGTTTTCAGACCCGGAACTACCCTACCGGAACTACCGGTAGTTGACGAACTGCAGGTCGAGATCGAAGTCCTGCTGTTTCAGCAGACCGATGATAGCCTGCAGGTCATCTTTTTTGGCCCCGGTCACCCGGAGCTGATCTCCCTGAATCTGGGCAGTGACCTTAAGCTTGGTGTCGCGGATCATCTTGCTGATGTCCTTGGCCTTCTCCTGAGGGATGCCCTGTTGAATCGTCGCCTCCTGGCGAACGGTGCCCCCGGCGGCCGGCTCGATCTTTCCGTACTTGACCGATTTCAGGGAAATGCCTCGCTTGACCAGCTTGGCCTCCAGAATATCGGTGACGTTGCGCAACTTAAAATCATCGTCGGAAACTACGATCAGCTTGGCGTCCTTTTCGTTCAGTTCGATCGAGGACTTGCTGCCCTTGAAGTCAAAGCGCTGCTCGATCTCACGTTGAGCCTGGGTGACGGCGTTCTTGACCTCCTGCATGTCCACCTTGGAGACGATGTCGAAAGAAGAGTCCTTGCTCATGGCTGCCCCCTTTCAAGATCCACCTTTAGGTTATCTCGGAAGGGGGCTCCCGGTCAAGTTCTAATGGCACCCGTTTTAATGGCACCCGTTCTAATGGCACCCGCCCATAAAGGGGATGCCCAGGGCCTCGAGCAGGTCCTCGTATCCCTTGGCGAAAAGCTCATCCCGCCGCTTCATGACGTAAAAAATGATGTTTCCGTGGCGGATCAGCGTCCGGAATTCGGGCAGGGAACTGTCCTGACGGAGGCGGCCCAGAGCCTCTTGATCGGCGACAAAGATGACGTCGACCTCGGTGTCGCGAAACCCCCGGAAGGGCCGGTGTCCGGCCGTGGCCTTGCCGGATTCGATCTCCCAGACGACCATTTTCTGTTCGGCCGCTTCGAGCTCCTGTTTCGGGATCAGCCCGATTCTTCCCCCTTGGGCCACGCTCCGGAGCAGGCTAGCCTGACCCTCCAGCACCCGGTTCCATAGGCCCAGATCCTCGATCAGGGCGCAGTTTAACATGGTTTTTCCCCCTGTGATTAGCTCTCGCGCGGGGCCTTAGACCCGGCAGCCGAGCCGGTAGCCGTCATGAATCGAATTATAGATGCCCCGCGGGCTGACGGCGTTCCCGATGATGAAGACCTCGTCAACCATATACTCCAGGGCGTGCAGCAGTTCCTGGCGCGGTTTGAGCGGGTCGGAGGCCACGACGGTGTCAGCCGCGACGAAGGTCTCCTCGCCGGCGTCGTTGACGACCGTCACCCCGCCGTCGCCGATCGCCTTGACGCGAGATTTGGTCAGGACCTTGATCTTGAGCTCCTCAACCCAAGAGGTATGGCGCCACTTCCAGGTCGGCATGACGTCCTCGGCGATGCGCTTGGTGGCCTCGATTATGGTGACCTCGTGCCCCTGAGAGGCCAGGTGCTCGGCCGTGGTCAGCCCGACCTTGCCGCCGCCGATGACGACCACTTTTTGGCCCGTACTCGCCTTCCCGAGCAAGATCATGCCCGGCGTAGTGACCAGGCCCTCCTGGCTGGGCTTGGGCAGGGCTTTCAGGTCGGGCTCGGCACCGGTGGCCACGACGGCCACGTCGACGGTCAGGTCAAAGCTCTTGAAGAGGGCCGCGGTCATCGGGGTATTGAGGTGGACCGGCACCTTGAGCCGCTTAAGGACGGCCTCCCAGTGGCCGATCAAGTCATTGAGATCCTGCTTATTGGCCAGGTCGGCGTCGGCCAAAAAGGCCAGCGCCCCGCCCAGACGGTCGGAGGCCTCGTAGACGCTGACGTCGTGCCCGCGCTGGGCCGAGGTGGCGGCGAACTCGAGACCGGCCGGTCCGGCGCCGATCACGACGATCTTTTTCTTATAGGCTGGGGGCTTGATGTGGTACTCGGGCTCAACCTCGTGCCCAAGGGCGGCGTTGACGGTGCAGATGTATGGAAGGTCGCGGAAGAGGCGCGACAGGCAGAGCAGGCAGCCGACGCAGGGCTTTTTCTCCTCCAGGCGGTCCTCCCGGGCCTTGTGCAGAAGCTCTGGGTCGGCCAGCATCGGGCGGCAGACCTCCCAGAAATCAAACTTGCCCTCGCCCAGGTACTCGTTGGCCATCCGCGGGTCGGGCAGGCGGTTGCCGAAGGCGATTGGCACGTTTGGGATCTCTTTTTTGGCGCGATCTGACACGCGGGCCCAGTAGCCCGGCTGGACGTCGCGGCCAATCGAGGACACTGGCGACTCCTGCCAACCGACCGTGACGCTGATCATATCGGTTCCGGCGTCAGCGGCGATCTTCATGTACTCCAGGCACTCGTCCTCGGTGCTGCCGCCGTAGCGGTCCATCAGCTCAGCGCCGTTCAGGCGCACCACCAGCGGGTTCGACCCGATCTCGGCCTTGATGGCATAGATTAGCTCTGTCATGAAGCGGCAACGGTTCTCAAGCGAACCTCCATACTCATCGGTCCTCTTGTTGGTGAACGGGGACAGGAAGTTGGCCAACAGATAGCCCATGAAGCTGGTGATCTCGACCCCATCAAACCCAGCCCTGAGCGCCCGGCGGGAGGCGTCGACGTAGTCCTGGATCACCCGCTTGATATCTTCTTTGGTCGCCTCGCGGGGGGGGCGGAAGTGGGGCAGGGTCTGGGGAACAGTCGAAGGCTGCAGGCAGTAGCCGATGTCGATCCCGCCGTAGCGGCCGCAGTGTAGGATCTGCTGGATGGCGATGGCACCGTTGGACTTGAACATCTCGGCGATCCGCTCGAACTGGGGGATGAACCGATCGTGGAAGATAGCCGTCTGGCGATAGTAGGCCTTCCCTTCTCCGAGCTCGTCGGGGTAGGAACCCTGGTTAGTGATAATTCCGGCCCCGGTCTGGGCGATTACCCGGCAGCGCTCGATCTCGCGCTCGGTAATCGACCCGTCGCGGTTATTGTAGTTCGACACACAGCACGAGCCGTATTTGACGCGGTTAGTCGTTGTGAACTTGCCGATCTTCCCGGGTTGGAATAAGTGACTGAGTTTGGCCTCGCCGGGAAGCTGGCCGCCATTAAAGGCGCTTCTGGCTCCGTTACTGGTCATTCGCAATATCAGCCTGCCTTTCACTCAATGAAGTTCGCTCAATAAGGTTCACTCAATGGAGATGTCTGTGCATGCCTGAAAAGAGTAGCAAGACTCGTGCCAATGTCAAAAACAGTTGCAGCTAAAGGATTCGGCACCCCATACAGCCTAGTTTATGTTGCATTGCCGCCACGCCCGGCCGTGGATCGTGGCAGTCACGCACCGCCATCCCGCAGGCCATACTGGATCGCCTTGCGGGCCACCGTCGAGTGATCGACCCCGAGCAGCTTGGCCGCCCGGCGGGTTGAACCGGTCTGGGCCAGTGCCATCCCGACCAGTTCCCGCTCCAACATCTCCTGGGCCTGGCGCAGGGCGATCACCTCGCCCACCACCACCGGGCCTGGAAGCTGCCCGGCCTCCGCCAAAAAGTCGAGCAGAACGGTATTGTCAAGCCCAATATTGTCCTGTTCTGATGATACGACCAGGCGCTCGACCAGATTTTCGACTTCCCGGACGTTGCCCGGCCAGGAATAGGCCTCAAGTCGGCGCAGTGCCGCTGGGAGTATCCTCCTAGCGCGGCCATATTTGGCGTTATATCTGTCAATGAAGTGGCGTAGCAGAACCGGTATGTCCGCCCGGCGCTCCCTTAGGGGCGGGATATGGATCGGAATGACGTTCAGACGGTAATACAGATCCTCCCGGAAGGTTTTCTCCCTGACCATGGCCTTGAGATCGCGGTTGGTGGCCGCAATAAATCGAACATCCGCGCTGACCGCTTCCACCCCCCCGACCCGGAGAAAGCTGTTGTCTTGAATTATCCTCAGGAGCTTGACCTGAAGGCTCAGCGGGAGTTCCCCGATTTCGTCCAGGAGCAGGGTTCCCCCGTTGGCCACCTCGACCAGTCCGGGTTTGCCCTGGCGCGCGGCCCCAGTAAAAGCCCCGCGCTCGTAACCGAAAAGCTCTGACTCGAGCAGGTTTTCGGGGATGGCACCGCAGTTGACGACTACGAATGGGCCGTCTCGCCTCGGACCGGCCCGGTGGATCATCTTGGCCAGAACTTCCTTGCCGGTCCCCGACTCCCCGGTGATCAAGACGGTCGAATCGACTTGAGCCACCCGCAGGGCCAGTTCGGTGACCTTCTTCATGACATGGCCCTTGAAGACCACCTGGTCGGCCTCGATAAACCTGGCCCTGAGTTCCTGAAGCTCGCTCAGATACCGGGAGGCCTCCTCCTTCAGGGCGATGATCTCGCTAATGTCCCGGAAGACGGCCACCGCACCAACCATACGACCTCCGTCCATCACCGGAGTGATGTTGGCCAGAACGTCGATCCCGAGACCGTGAATGCGGCAGGTCTGGTCGATGAGGCTCTGGCCGGTTCGAAGCACGCTCAGGATCTGCGACTGGGGCTCAATATCGACCAGCCGCTTACCGATGACCTTCCCCACCGGCACCCCGAGGGTACGGGTGTAGGCTGGGTTGGCGTAGCGGATAACCTCATCGGTGTCCACAACGACCACCCCAACGTGGAGGGATTGCAACACATTGAGCAGCCAGCGCTCGCTCGGCTGAAGTTCGACCTCGCTTTTTGGTATTTCCCCCGTCATCTGACCGCCTCCCTTGCCGATCTGTAAATACTCCAGCGATGCGTCGCTCTCCTGCAACACCATCCGGATTAGTCTTGAAATCACTATAAGTGGCATGGTCAAGCACCGCCCCGGCCACCTCCTCAGTAACATGTAGCAGACCCGGAAAGCCGGGAGGGAAGCTGGGGAGGGACTGCATACAAGATGTGTGGAATTGCGGGCTGGGTTGAGTGGGAGACCGACCTGACCGGGAAGCGCCCGGTTCTTGAGGCCATGCGCGACAGTTTGGCCTCCCGCGGGCCCGATGCCTCAGGAATGTGGGTTTCGCCCCGGGCGGCCCTGGTTCACCGTCGCCTGGTGGTCATCGACCCGAGCGGCGGGGGCCAGCCAATGATCCGCCGCCGGGCCGGCCAAGATTACATCCTAGTTTACAACGGAGAGCTCTATAACACGGCTGAAATCAGAAATGAGCTAATCTCTCGTGGCTACTCATTTAACGGGCACTCGGACACCGAGGTCCTGCTAACCGCTTTTATCGAGTGGGGACCGGGGTGCGTCGAGCGTTTTAACGGGATTTTTGCCTTCGCCGTCTGGAACCAGGCCGAGCAAAGCCTGTTCATGGCCCGTGACCGTCTGGGAGTAAAGCCCCTGTTCTACGCCCACTCGGGGGGCCCCAATGCTGCCGGTCGGTTCCTCTTTGGGTCGGAGCTCAAGGCGCTGCTGGTTCACCCCTCGGTTCCGGCCAAAATTGACGCCGAGGGGCTGGCCGAGGTTTTTGCCATCGGTCCGGCCCGCACTCCCGGCCACGGTGTCTTCCGAGGCATTTCAGAACTGAAGCCGGGCTATAGTCTCGAGTATGACCGCCGGGGCCTGAGAATTTGGCCATACTGGACCCTGGTCAGCCGCCCCCACGAAGACGATCTGGCGACGACCTCGGCCCGGGTTCGCGGCCTGCTAGCCGACGCCGTCGAGAGGCAGCTGATCTCGGATGTCCCGATCTGCACCCTGCTCTCGGGCGGGCTCGACTCAAGCGCCCTGACCGCCTTCGCGGCCGCCGCCTACCGGCGCGACAATCGCGAACCGATCCATACCTGGTCGATCGATTACCTGGATAACGACCGCTATTTCAAGATCAGCGACTTCCAGCCCAACTCCGACACCCCTTGGGCTAAGCGGGTCTCGGATTACCTGGAGACCCTCCACCATCCAGTAGTCATCGACACGCCAAACCTGGTCGGCGCCCTGGCCCCGGCCATGCGGGCCCGGGACCTTCCGGGGATGGCCGATGTCGACGCCTCGCTGCTCCTGTTCTGCGCTGAAATCAAAAAAGAGGCCACCGTGGCCGTTTCCGGGGAATGCGCCGATGAGGTCTTCGGGGGATATCCCTGGTTTTACCGCCAGGACGCTCTGGGCGCCGGAACCTTCCCCTGGTCGATCCGGCTTCGAGAGCGCTTGGGATTGCTTTCCCGCGAGCTGGTCGGGATGATGCGCGCCGAGGAGTACGTGGCCGACCGCTACCGCCAGGCCCTGAACGAGGTCCCGCGGCTGTCCGGCGAGGATCCGACCAACCGCCGGATGCGGGAGATGTTCTACCTCAACCTCACCCGTTGGATGCCGGTGCTCCTCGACCGCAAGGACCGGATGAGCATGGCCGTAGGCCTGGAGGTCAGGGTGCCATTCTGCGACCACCGCCTGGTGGAGTACGTCTGGAACGTCCCCTGGGAGATCAAGAGCCTGGAGGGACGCGAAAAGGGCCTCCTGCGCCACGCCCTGGCCGGAGTCCTTCCCGAGGACGTCCTCTGGCGGCGCAAGAGCCCCTACCCCAAGACTCACCATCCAAATTATCTGAAGGCGGTCAGCGGCTGGGTTCTGAGGATCCTGGAAGATCCTGAGTCGCCGCTGGTTCCCCTAATCAACGGCGCCGCCGTCCGGGAACTGGCCTCCGGAGCCATGGAACGCGCTGAGCGCGGCATCTACCAGCCGTTTTTCGGCCAGTTAATGACCGATGCCCAGTGGCTGGCCCACCTGGCCCAGATCGATTCCTGGATGCGGGAGTACCGCGTTAGTGTCGTCTGAAGACCTTGCCGGATTGGCCCGCCAGCACGGGAGCGCACTCCCCAGGCGGAAGTGGGCGGCTGAAAAGATAGCCCTGCATTTCATCACACCGCTGCCGGCGGAGGAATTCGAGCTGGTTTTCAGTCTCGACCCCCTCGGCGACTACTTTTAGCTTCAGGCTCCGCCCGAGTCCGATTACGGTTGAAACGATGGCGGCATCGCTGGCGTTATTGGCGATTTCCTGGACGAACGACTTGTCTACTTTAAGGGTGTCAATCGGGAAGCGCTTGAGGTAACTGAGGGATGTGTATCCGGTCCCAAAATCATCGATAGAGATTTCGATGCCCATATCTTTCAGACGCCCCAGCTTCTTGATAGTATACTCCACATCGTGCATGGCCAGGGTCTCGGTGATCTCAAGCTCGAGATTGCCCGGGCTCAGCCCTGCTTCATTAAGGATCCAATTGACCATCTCGACCAGGTCCTTTTGCTGGAACTGACGGGCCGAGAGATTGACTGAGACCTTATTGATCGGGAGCCCCGCTTCTTGCCACTGGACCAACTGGTGACAAGCCGACCTCAGAACCCATTCACCGATGGGAATGATCAGGCGGGTCTCCTCGGCCAAAGGAATGAACTGGGCCGGGGGAACCAGCCCGGTCTCAGGTTCCTGCCAGCGGACCAGGGCCTCCATTCCCGCCACTTCCCAGGTATCAATCTTGACTCGAGGCTGATAATGCAGCAGGAACTCGCCGCGCTCCACTGCGCGACGAAGCTTTTTTTCCAGGCTCAGCCTTTCAAGGGCCCGGGAGTTCATGGCCGGGGTGTAGAACTGATACCCGTTCCCCCCCGATTCAGTCGCCCGGTACATGGCTGACTCGGCGTTCTTCAACAGGCCTTGGGCATCCTGTCCATCGTTGGGGAAAAGGGAGATGCCGAGGCTGACCGTGAGGTGAAACTCATGACCGTCAATCGGAAACGGTGAGCCGGTAGAGGCCAGGATTTTCTCGGCGACTCGGGCCGCGTCCTCGCCCTGGGCGATCTGCTGCAGCACCAGGGTAAACTCGTCGTCACCGGTCCGGGAAACAGTGTCGTCCTGCCGGACCAACCCCTGCAGGCGGCCGGCCACCATCATGAGCAGGCGGTCGCCGATCTGGTGGCCCACCGTGTCGTTAATATTCTTGAATTGGTCGAGGTCGACCGTCATCACCGCCACCATATTCCGCGTACGCTTGGCCATGGCCAGGGCCATGTTCAGGCGATCGTTAACCAGCGCACGGTTGGGAAGTCCGGTCAGGACATCATGGTTGGCCAGGTAGGCCACCTTGTCCTCAGCGCTCTTTTTCTCAAGTTCGGCCGCGGCCCGCGCCGCGAAAATCCGCAGGATCGACTCGACATACCGGGCTTTTTTGATCTCCCGGCCGTCCATCACGGCCATCAGGCCAATGACCTGGCCCGAGGAGGCGACCAACGGGATTCCGGCATAACTCTCGATTCCCAAATCAACCAGCATATGGTCCTCCGGGAACAGCCGCTGGACCTTCTTCGGGTGGCAGCAATAGCCGGCCCCATCCAAAACCGACTCGCAGGGTGTGCCGGCCAGGACGTATTGGACGTTGTCCAAGATCCGGCCGCCGGAACACAAGGCGACCGTGGCCACATTCCGGGTGTCCTGGCTGATCCGGCCGACGAAAGCGTGGTCAACCCCAAGGGCACGAGCCAAATAGTTAACCAGTTCCGGGAGCACGTTCTCCCCCTCCAACGCCGAAACCCCGCCAGCCGCTTCCCTCAAAGCCGCTTCGGATTCGCGGAGCGCCTCCTCAGATACCAGAACCGACCGGTATCCCTTTTGAACCAACAGGTAAAGGGGAACGGCGGAGAAAAGCAGTACCGCCCAGCCCTGGTGAGACTGGAGCAAGATCCGGCTTGGCCCGTCCGAAAACAGGATTCCGAGCAGGGCATCGGACCCCGTAATCAATAGGCCTCCGGCCAGGAGATAAGCGATCGAGATTTTCAGTGGCAAGGAGTGGTTCACGTTAATTTGGTTCTTTCGACATACTCCGAAGCATACCTCCGATTTGTAAGGCAATTCTTTGACTAATTCTTTGGTAGGGATGATGGAGGATTACAGTTCCAGGCGGTTGCCTCACCCCAACAAATCCTTAATCCGGCCGATTTTGACCACCAGCTCGTCGCGTTCAGCCGTTACCCGGCTGAGCGCCGCCCGGCACCTTTCAAACTCAACTTTGATGGCCTCCGTTTCGGCTGTCTTAACCGCCATCAGCGCGGCCAGGTAGTCCCTGACAATGCTCTGACCGTAGTCGCGCCCTGGATAAGCCCAACCAACCCCTACTGGGTTTCCGGCCGCCCCGAGGTGTTCGACAATCCGCGCCGAGCCCCTTTTCACCAGGGCGAACCTGGGTGAGAGAAGTGTGGCCCCGGCTGGCAGCGGGTCGGGGCAGGCGTAGGCGTACAGGTGCTGCACATGAGCCTCGACCCCGGTCGGTGGGTCGATGAAGATTGCCCCGTGGACACCGGCCTGAAAGCGCACCCGGCCGGGGTCGGCCCCGCGCAGTGGGGTCCGGCCGTTGCTGGCTTGCCCGGTGGCAGCCAAGCCGCAGTAGTTGTTCTGCCAAGCTTGAACCTGACCCCCGAACTTGAAAAAGCCGGTTTCCTTACAGGCCTGGCTCAGGGCGACATCCGGCCGGATGTTGTATTTCGGACCGGTAGAGTAGTATAGGTCGGCCAGGTGCTCCCAGCCCGGGGCCTTCTCCTTCAGCCACTCCCGAGCCTGGGCCAGGCTGGCCGCGGGACTTCCGGCAATCGGCGTCCCTGCGGCTGGTAAGGCCGCCGGGCCGATTCCGAGAAACCCGGTAATGGCCCGGGCCAGGGCTTGAGGGGCCTGGATGTCCATCGTCCCGGGTTCCAGCAGCAGCAACTCGCCATCAGGGTGGTCGTGATACTCAAGTTCAACCAGAACCGAAGCGGCCCCAACCTCGCGCAGGACGTGGTAATAGTCGGCGTATCCCGGTCCGGCCGG
>JBGFRN010000284.1:0-9795 GCA_041695105.1 Bacillota bacterium
CGCCTCAACCAGGTCCGCGGCCTTTTCCATATTGGTCAGGTCGGCCGAGATGAAGATGTCGGCCGCGGCGCCGCCTTCGAGCTGGGTTCGAAGCTGTTGGGACCCGGCAAAATTGAAGACCACCCGGACACCTGGGTTTTCCCGGCTAAAGGCCGGGCCGAGTTCATTGAGTGATTCCATCATGGAGGAGGCCGCAAAGACCACCAGCTCTCGATGGGGCTGGGGCCGGGGGCCGAGGCAGCCGGTTAGAAGGGAGCCGATCGGGAGCCACACAAACAAAGCGAGAGCCACAAGCCTTATCGCATGAATCAAGCGGGCCCTCCTGACATTATTCACTGGCCATCACCCTCCCGGTTCCGCTGGTATCATACCCGCCCAGGGCCTGGAGCTCGTTCCTGAAACCCCGGTGGTTTAGTGTCTCCAGCAAGGCCTGGACGGCGTCCGATTCCAGGTTCTCTTTCGGGACGGTTAGATCGTACCGTTCCCTGACCAGTGGTACGAAGTCGAGACCGAATGTCCGGGCGATCACCCCGACCCCGATCCCGACGCCGGCCCGCCCGGACGAAACCGCCTGGGCCACTTCCAGATGGCTGAAGGCCTCGGTCTCGTACCCGGCCACCCGGGAGGGGTAGATCCCGGCGGCGAACAGTCCCCGGTCAAGCAGCAGGCGGGCCCCGCTACCCGGCTCGCGGTTAGTAATCCGGACATCGGGCCGCGCCAGGTCGCCCATGGTATGAATCCCCTTGGGGTTGCCCCGAGGAACTAAAAGGCCCTCCTCCCAGTAAGCCAGTTGGATCACCATAACCGGCCGGTCGCCCAGGGCCGCCCTGATGAAGGGGAGGTTAAACTCGCCCGAGGCCGGGTCGTGCAGGTGGCTGCCAGCCAGGTGGACTTCCCCCCGGGCCAGGGCAGCCAGGGCCGCGCTGCTCCCGAGCATCTCCCAAATTACCCGCACCCCGGGAAAGCGCCTTCGGGTATGCTCGGCCAGCAGCGAGAGGGCCGGATCGCATCCGGCCACGACCACCGTGCGCCCAGGGGTCGCCTCGTCTCCCATCAGCCTAACCCTGACCGGGCCGGAGTTTCCGGCCCCGCCAGCCCCGGCCGTGACTGCCACGCCGTCAGCCGGGAGGAAAACGGTCTCAAAGCAGCGGTTCCCCTCCAGGGGATAGGCCAGGAGCCTCCCGCCCATCCGGGCGAGCTGAACCCGCACCCCGCTGGCCCCGGCGGGCGTTCCCGGCGATCGGGCCCATTGGGCCTCGACCGTTTCGGGCTCTTGCTCTAACCAAAAAAGTTCATCAACCCGGCTGTTGAGGACCTTGGCCAACCTGAGGGCGACCGAGACCGAAGCCGAAAACGACCCGGCCTCGATCCCGCTGATCGTCTGCCGCGTCACCCCGGCCAGTTGGGCCAGTTCCTGCTGGGACAGTCCTTTTTCTAGCCGCCGCCGGCGCAAAGCATTTCGCAGCGGGTTGTCCTCTTTCAAGCCCGACCACCCCCGGCACCCTTGTGCACCCAAAACCCATGTGGCCCCGAATGTTAAGTATTACTCACGCAAGTCTATTTTACTTGCGTCGCAGGCAAAAAACAAGGCTGGTGTCAGGCTGGTGTCGTGAGACTTGACGTGAGACTGTGTCGGTCTGTGAACGCCGGTCATAATCAGGCGCATGACGGGATCAAGAGTAGGAGGTGATTTGGGGTCTTGGGGTTAGGGAGTCAATCCCCTCTGGGCGCGCGGAAGCTCTCACGCAATATTTTAACAGCAAACCAGGCTCCGGACGTTAAAATATTGCGTCAGGCCCCGGCTGGGGTTCACAATAACCGGACAAATCCAGGAATCCGGCGAGAACGAACAGAAATTCCGCACTGCCTGGCGTGCTACATTTTTTCGTTGCGTAAATTCAAATAATCCCGACCCACCGAAACGGCTGATCATCGGACCTGCGAACCAAAACCCTAAGTCCCAGCCGCTGCCCAAGCCTAGGGTGACATTTTCACTGTCCGTTGACAGGTTGGCGTCAGGTTGTGAGGTCCTCACTCCGGGTGAGGCAGTTAATCAAGGCAGCCGCACTCTGTTGCGCTGCCTGGAACATCTCACGCAGTTTAGGCGAGGCCAGGCTTGAATTCAGACCGGCCAGGCTTCCCAAGGGGCACAGGCGTCCCTCCTCCACCGCCGCCACCCGGTCGGCCAGCATGACTACCTCAGAAAAGTCATGGGTAACCAGGATGACCGCCGCTCCGGATTCTCTTAATACTGGCTTGAGATCGCGCACCAAAGCCAGCCGGGTGACTGAATCAAGCGAGGCGAAGGGCTCGTCCAAGAAAATGGCTTCGGGCTCCAGGGCCAGGGCCCGGGCCAGGCTAACCCGCTGAGCCTCGCCATGCGAAAGATGGCGCGACGGGCGTTCGGCCAACCCGGCCACCCCGAGCCGCTCGAGCCAAACCCTGGCGGCCCCCTCCGCCTCGGCAGGCGACCGGCCCCTCAGCCTTAGACCGAGCGCGGCGTTGCCGAGAACCGTTCCCTCGAGCAATAGCGGTTCCTGGAAGACAACCGCCATCCGGCGGCGGAGGTCCAGGATCTCCCTAGCCCCAAGCCGCCGCCCGTGGCCGAACGTCTCGCCCCCGAAGCGGTACTCGGCGAACCCGGCTGGGATAAGCCAGGCCAACGCCTGCAGCAGGCTGCTCTTGCCGGCACCGTTCGGCCCGATCACAGCCAGGATCTCGCCCGGCCGGACAGATATCTCCTCGGCCCGGACCACCTCCCGCCCTCCGCGCCTGACGGTCAGGTCTTTGACGCTCACCACCGGCTTCCCCGGCATGATTCCGGTCATCGGGCCCGTCCCCCTTGCTGAACCCAGGTCAGGACGGCGGTGGCCCCGTAGACCAGGAACAGCAGGACCAGACTCAGAGCCAGGGCGGCGTCGAAGCTCCCCTTGGAGACTTCCATCACCGTGGCGGTAGTCATGACCCTGGTTTGGCCCAGGATGTTCCCGCCAACCATCATCGAGGCGCCGACTTCCGAGACGGCCGCCCCAAACCCGGCGATCACGGCCGCCAGGACCGAATACCTGGCCTCGCGGATCAGCAGCCAGTACATCTGCCAGCGCGAGGCCCCCAGGGCCTGAATCTGAAGCGAGAGCTTGGGGTTGAGGCCTCCGATCCCGGCCAGGGTCAGCCCGGCCACCACCGGCAGGGCCAGACTGGTTTGGGCGACGATCATGGCGGCCGGGGTATACATCAGCCCGAGAAACCCGAGCGGGCCGTAGCGCCACAGCAGGAGGCTGACCCAAAGACCGGCTACCACGGGCGGCAGGCCCATCCCGGTATTAATCAAACTGATCAGCCCCCGGCGGCCCGGAAAGCTGGACAAGGCTAGAAAAGCCCCTAGCGGCACCCCGAGGGCGACGCTGAGAGCTGTAGCCGTACCCGAGACCCGTAAGGTTAGGAGAATGATCCCCCACAGCTCCGGGTCGGCCGAAAAGAGCATCCCGATTCCCTTGGACAGCCCTTCAAGGATCACTTGACTACCAGATCCTCTTCTTTTTTGCCTCCGTCCGGGAAAAAGAGCGGCTGGCCGAATTTATCGACCCCGAAGTTCGCGATTATTTTTTGAGCCTCTGGGCTCAGCAGGAATTTGGAAAAGGCCGTGGCCCCTCCGGCATTTACTTTGCCAAATTTGGCCGGGTTAACCTCCATGACGTGATAGATATTCAGCAGAGGAGCGTCTCCCTCAAGGACAATCTCAAGCCTCAGGTTCTTTTTTAGAGCCAGGTACGTGGCACGGTCGGTCAGGGTGTACCCGGCTTTTTCAGAGGCGATGTTCAGAGTCTGACCCATGCCGGACCCGGACTGCTGGTACCAGGTGCCCTCGGGCTTGAGGCCGGTTTTGGACCAGAGCTCTTTCTCCTTCTTGTGGGTCCCCGACTCATCCCCTCGCGAGACAAACAGGCTCTTGGACGCGGTGATTTTCTTGAGCGCTTCGCCCGAAGCCTTGGTCCCCTTGATCCCGGCCGGGTCGCCGGGCGGGCCGGCGAGAACGAAGTCGTTGTGCATCACCAGCCGGCGATTGACCGCCAGGCCCTTTTCGACCAGAGGTTTTTCAGAGGCCGGGGCGTGAACCAGCAGGACGTCGGCCTCTCCCTTTTCGCCCATGGCCAGGGCCTGACCCGTCCCGACGGCGATGGTCTTGACCCGGTAACCGGATTTCTTCTCAAAGGCCGGGATCAGCTGGTCGAGGAGCCCGCTGTCCTGGGTACTGGTTGTCGTAGCCAGAATAACATCCAGGTTCTTCGGCTGGCTGGAACAACCGGAAGCAAGGGCCACCAACCCCAGTATTATTACCATAATCCATAGACCATTGGAACCGGCTAGCCTGAGATTTCTAATTGGGATCATATTTCATCCTTCTCCCTCCACTGACGTTCTGCCCATTTAGGCATAACGAAGACATACGAGATTGGGAGCTAGGATTCCTGCGTAAATGACTGTCGTTCGCTAAACCGGATGGAAAAGGGGTGCCCCGAAGCGATCGGCGCCGAAGCGCCCGATCAGTTCCCGCCCCTCGGTTCCGGTTGCCCAAGCCACAAAGGATTGGGCTTCCTGGTCTTTAAGGCCCGGGAACCGTTCCGGGTTAAGTTTGACGAAGGAAAACAGGTTTTCCAGGCCCAGGTCGCCCTGAACCAGGATCTCCAGACCGTTCGAACCCCCTCGGGGGCGCTCCGAGCTCTTCCAGATGAGGTAGCTGGCCCGGTCGACCAGGGTGTAGGCCTCGATCGCAGCGGTGTGCGACAGCGTCGCCGCGCTTCCCTGCCCGCCCCGATCGTAGGCCTGGTACCAAGCCCCTTCTGGCCGCACTCCGGCCGCTGAACAGAGCGCTAATTCTTTCAGGTTGGTCCCCGAGCGGTCCCCCCGGCTGACGAATTTCCCACCCCCAGCAACGCGCCGCAAGGCTTCCAGAACCGACGGGGTAGTGCCAGCCAGGACGGGGTCGGCCCCGGGCCCGACCAAGACAAAGTCGTTTCGCATCAGCGGCCGGCGTTCTGTGCCCCAGCCTTCAGCCACAAAACCTTCCTCGATTTCAGGAGCATGGGATAGGACCAGATCCACCCGGCCGGCTCGGGCCAGATCCAAGGCTTGGCCGCTCCCCGCCGCAATATGCCTGACCCATCGCCCGGTATGGCGGTGGTAGGCGGCCTCCAGGGCGCCAAGGAGCCCCGTCTCAATCGGACTGATCGTGCTGGCCAGCAAAAGAGGCGCCGCCGAACCGTCCGGAACGGCTGCCCCTGCCTGATGTTCGATTGCCGCCTGACGCCGGCGGATTACTTCAAGGAGTGATAACCCGGCCGGGCTCAGTTCGGCCCCTCCACCGCCCGCCCCACCGGTCCTCCGGACCAACAAAGGCCGGCCGATCAATTTCTCGGCTTGGCCCACCAGGCCCCAGGCGTGACGGTAGGAAATCCGAAGGTCGGATGACGCCCGGTTTAACGACCCTGAACGGTGGACCGCCTCGAGGATCCACCCCAGACGATCGAGCTTTCCCTGGCGCTCCAGTTCGGCCAACGCTGGTTTAAGCAGTCTATCCACGCTTAGCCGAAAAGGGCGTCGACGTACTCGTTGGGATTGAAAGGTCTAAGGTCGTCGATCTTCTCGCCCACACCGACCAGCTTGACCGGGATCTTCATCTCGGAGGTGATGCCGACTACCACCCCGCCCTTGCTCGATCCGTCGAGTTTGGTCAGGACAATACCGGTGACGCCGGCCGCCTCGCCAAAGATCTTGGCCTGCTGGATGGCGTTCTGCCCGGTACTGGCGTCAAGCACTAGCAGAACCTCGTGCGGGGCCTCCGGAAGGTCGCGCGAGACGACCCGCTTGATCTTCTTCAACTCTTCCATCAGATTAGACTTGGTGTGCAGGCGGCCGGCGGTGTCGATAATGACCACGTCCATCCGGCGCGACCTGGCCGCCTGTACTGCGTCAAAAGCCAGAGCGGCGGGATCTGAGCCCTCCTGCCCCTTAATGATATCGACCTCGGCCCGTCGGGCCCAGACCTCGAGCTGGTCGATGGCGGCCGCCCGGAAGGTGTCCCCGGCCGCGACCAGGACCTTCTTACCCTCCCCCTTGTACTGGGCCGCCAGCTTGCCAATCGAGGTCGTCTTGCCAACCCCGTTGACCCCGACCACCATGATCACCGTCGGACCCTCTGGAGCGCTGGCAATGGCGTTGGTCATCGCGGCGCTGGCCACCAGGTTTCGGATCTGCTCCTTAAGCAGCTCCGGAATCTGGCCTGGATCCTCGACCCGCTTCTCCCTGACCTGCTGGCGCAGTCCCTCAACCAGCTTGAGGCTGGCCTCGGCACCGACATCAGCCCGGATTAGAGTCTCTTCGAGTTCCTCAAACAGTTCCTCGTCTATTTTCTTACGGAATCTGACGGTCTCCCTGACCTTGTCGACAAAAGTCTGACGGGTCTTGGCCAGGCCCTCCTTGAGTTTAGCGAAAAACGACAACCTGAATCCTCCCCACGGGCCGCGCCGCCGGCGACGCTCCCGGAATTAGCTGGCCAGTTCCTGCTCCTCGTGCCCGGCCCCAGTCAGGCGGACCGAGACCATGCGGGAAACGCCCTGTTCCTCCATCGTAACTCCATACAACATATCGGCGGCCGTCATGGTCCCTCTCTGGTGGGTGACGACGATGAACTGCGATCGACGGCCGTACTCCTTCAGCACCCGGGAGAAGCGGTCGACGTTGGCCTCGTCCAAAGCGGCCTCGATCTCGTCCAGCACCACGAAAGGCACGGTCTTGACCTTGAGCATGGCAAAGAGCAGGGCAATGGCGGTCAAGGCCCGCTCGCCGCCGGAGAGCAGGCTGAGGCTTTGAAGCTTCTTGCCTGGAGGCTGAGCCACGATCTCGACCCCGGCCTCAAGCAGGTCTCCATTGTCGAGCAGTTGGAGGTCGGCCCGGCCGCCCCCGAAGAAGCGGGCAAAGCTCTGGGCGAACTCCTGCCTGATCGCTTCGAAGGCCGCTAGAAAACGGGTCCTGATTCGCTCGTCCAGCTCGGCGATGGCCCGGTAGAGAGAGTTCTTGGCCTCCTCCAGATCCGATTTCTGCTGGCCAAGGAAATCTCGCCGCTCCAGCACCCGGCGGTATTCGTCGATGGCGCCCAGGTTGACCTGTCCCAAATCCTCGATCGCCTGGCGAAGCTCGGCCTCACGGGTCTTGTGGTCTTCCATCGACGGCACCTGGGCCGCCCGGACCCGGGCCGGTTCCAGTTCGAGATGGTGATCTTCCTGCAGGCGGCGCCCGGCGGCCTCGATCTCGACCAGGCTCCTGGTCTCATCGCGTCGAGCGGCGTTCAAGGCCTCATTGGCCTCGGATTCCGCCCGGCGCAGCCCACGCAAGTCGTGTTCCCGGCGTGAGGTACTAGCGATCAGAGCCTGACGGCCGCTCGCCCACTGGTGAAGCTCCGCCTCGATGGCCTCAAGCCGCTCCGAAGTGGCCCCCAGCTTGACCTCTAACCCAGCGGCCTCGCGCCGGTGGTAACCGGCACCCGAGTTTAGCCTTTCCACCTCGGCCAGTTTTAGGCTGAACAGGTCGCTCAGTTCGGATTCGGTGGCCCGGCAGCGCTCCCGTTCGGCCGCCAGGGCGTTATCCTCCTGTTCGAGGGCTGCCTGGCGGACCTTGAGCCCGGTGGCCGCCTCGATCAGTTCTTCCCTAAGCCGGGATCGTTCGGCCAGGGCGGACGTCCCGATTTCGATGTTGGCCTGCAGTTCGTTAATCTGTTGTTGGATCAGGGCAATTTCTTCCGTCCATTGCTCATGCATCCGGGCCCCACCGGTAAGGCGGGCCGATAGCTCGACCTCTTCTAGGTCGAGCCGGGTGGCCGTCTCATCCCAGCGTGAGCGCTCCTCGAAATGGCGGGCGCGGTCCTTTTCCCGACCGGCCAGGGTCAGCTCCAGGCGGTGGTGTTCCTCGCGCATCGCCCGTGATAACTCCTCAAGTCCGGACAGGCGCTCGCGTAGGCGGGCGGCCTCGGCCGCGGCCGCCTCGGTCTCTTGCCAGAGTCGTTCCAGGCCCGTCCGGGCCTCGTCGCGCTCGCGCTCACGGCCCAAAATCCCGCCGCCCTTGGAGGTCTGGGCTCCGCCGGTCAGCGAGCCCCCCGGGTTGACCTGGTCGCCGTCCAGGGTAACCACCCTGAACCGGAAGTCGTTCGCCTTGCCCATGGCCACGCCCGATTTCAGATCACGGCAGACGACCGTCCGCCCCAGCAGGAAGGTCATGGCCGGGCGGTAACGCTCCTCGAAACTAACCAGGTCGACGGCCAGCCCAACGACCCCGTGGGAGTCCAGCCCCTTGACCTCTTCCGGTCGCAAGGGATTGGGCCGGAGGGTGTTCAAGGGCAGTAAGGTTGCCCGGCCGGCACCAGCGGCCTTGAGCCACTCAATGCAGTGCTGGGCGTCTCTATCGTTCCGCGTGACTATATTCTGAAGGCCCCCGCCGAGGGCGGTCTCAATGGCCAGTTCATACTTCTTGTCCACCTTGACCAGCTCTGCGACCACGCCGCAGATGCCCTGGCCCAGGGCCGGGTCTTTCTCCGCCCTCTGGATCAGGGCCTTGACCCCCCGGCCGAAGCCCTCGTGGTCGCGGTGCATCTCGTCCAACACCCTAACCCGGGACTGCAGGGCGGCCAGGTCCTGCTGCAGCTTGCGTTCCCTGGCGTCCAATTCCAAGGCTCGGGCCAGCAGGCGCTCCCGCTCGGCGGCGGTTTCGCCCATCCGCCGCCGCATCCCGGCCGATTGCCCTTCGAGCTCCTCAACCTCGGCCCGAACGGCCGCCAGTTCAGAATCCTCGCGGGCGCGGGCTTCCAGGGCCAGGTTTCGCTCGCCCCGGATCCGATCCAGGCGCTCCTGAACCTCTTGGCGACCCTTTTGACCGCTGCCGAGCCATCCCTGCTTGTCGGCCAGGCGGCGGTTGAGGTCAACCAGCCGTTCCTTTTCCCATTCCAGGGCCTGGCCGGCCCGGGCGATTTCCTCCGCCTCGCCGGACACCCAAGCCTCGGACTGGCTTAACTCTGAGGCCAGCCGCTCCCGCTCGGAGGCGATTTCGGCGGCGCGCCTACTGAGCTTCTCGATTTGGGATCCGAGTTCAGCCTCTTTTTTCCGAAGGCCATCGACCTCTCCCAGCACCCGGTTGGCGTCGCGAGCCGAGCCTTCGGCCTTCTCCCGGGCCAGGTCAATCGCGCCCTGAAGCTTGGACCGTTCGGCGGTCAAGGTCAGGAGCTGCGACTGGTGGGCCGAGACCTCGCCCTCCAGGTCGGCCAGCCTGAGCCGGTCGACCTCCTGCTCGGCCTCGGATTTGGCGATCTCGGCCGAAAGCCCGGCACCCCGGTCCGAGTAGGCGGCGATCCGCTCCAGGGCGGCGGCCAACGAGGCTGCGGCCCGATCGATCTCACCGACCAGCCCGGCGACCTCGATCCCTTCCAGTTCGCCCTTAAACTCATGATACCTGGCGGCCGTTCCGGCCTGGGCCGACAGTGATTCAACCTGGATCTCGATCTCACCCAACACATCGCCGGCCCGCAGCAAGGAGGCCTCGGTCTCCTCGAGCCGCTTGGAGGCCTCCCGCTTGCGGTTCTTGTACCTGACGATCCCGGCCGCTTCCTCGAACAGACCGCGCCGGTCCTCCGGCCGGTGGGACAGGATTTCATCGATCTTCCCCTGGCCAATGATGAAATAGCCCTCGCGGCCAATGCCGGTGTCGGCAAACAGGTCATGAATATCCTTGAGGCGGCAGCCGGCGCCGTTG
>JBGFRN010000053.1:0-9776 GCA_041695105.1 Bacillota bacterium
AATCGAGATTGCCGCTCAGGCTGACCTGAGTAGTGGCCTGGGCGTTGATCGGCTGACCAAGGGTGATCTTGACCGGCTGAAGATTGGATTCGTCTTTCACGCCGAAGGCACCCGCGGCATTGGCGATCCAGCCCTGAACCTTCAGGCCCGATGACGGGTTGACCAGGTTGCCCTGGGCGTCGATATCAAAAGTGCCGGCCCGGGTATAGGCCTTTGAACTGCCGTCGGACAGGATGAAAAAGCCATTGCCTTGAATGGCCATATCGGTCATCTTGCCGGTAACCTGAAGGTTGCCCTGGTTATGGATTGTGTCGATCGACGAAACCGACATGCCCAGGCCGATCTGCTGCGGGTTGGTGCCGCCCAGCCCGGTGGCACCCGGCGACGAGGCACCCCGCAAGGTCTGGCTAAAGACCTCCTGGAAGTTAACGCGGCTGGACTTGAACCCGATGGTGTTGACGTTTGAGATGTTGTTGCCGATGGCGTCCAGTCGCACCTGGTGGTTCCTCAGGCCAGAAACGCCTGAGAACAATGATCGCATCATATTTTTTTCGACCTCCTTAAGGCTATAATCAAGGACGACCGTGGGTTGCCTCTGTCCTTCGGCAAACCCGGGGCTTCCTCAGAGAGGTCCAGCCCCTTGCTGGCGGCGACTAAATGATTACCGCGCTGTCAATGTTGGTGAAGATATTATCCTTGATCCGCTCCCCGTCAACGGCCGTGATGACCGTACGGTTCCTGACACTGACCACCAGGGCCAAATTATCCATCAAGATCAGGGACTCCCGGGCGCCCTTCTGCTCGGCCCGATCAACGGCCTCCTTGAGCTTCTCCATCTGGCCCGGGGTGAGCTGGGTCCGGCCCTGCGTCAGTCTCTGCTGGGCATGGGCCGAGAATTTGATGGCGTCGCGGGCCAGTTCGCCCTGCAGGGCTTTTTGGAAGTTGCCCGGTTGAATCGGAGCTTTTGGTCCCGGGGCTGCCGGCTTGGGGCCGGCGGTTCCGGGTCTCTGGGGACCGATCACCCTGGGATCAAAAGGCGTCACCGAATGCACACCCCCTCTAACTCACGCTCCTGACTTCTTTCAATTCGACTTCACGGTTCTCCAGGCGAAGAACCGGGCGGCCCTCTATCACCTTGACACCCAGAACCTGTCCCGACCAGGGCTGCTTGGTGCTCTGGTCGACCCCTTCGACCATGCGACCGAGGTAGCCGACCGCCAGGGCCTGCTGGCTGATGCCGGTTAGATTCTGAATCTGTTCCAGGGAGGTGAATTGGGCCATTTGGGCAACGAAATCCTCGTTGGTCATCGGACTTAACGGATCCTGGAACCTGAGCTGGGTAGTGAGGATCTTCAGAAACGACTCCTTGTTGACGCCCTGGCCGGCCTGAGCGCTGGCCTTACCGTAAAAATTGGTTTTAGGAGCTGATCGGGCGGCTGTCACTTCCATTAAGCGCACCTCCTTGGCCAAGAACTTAAGCGATATAGTCGAGTAGGCGGGCCCCGCCGGGATTGATCCCGGCCGCTGCCTGCGTTACCGGTGAGGGAACGATAGATTCGTACCCGCGTTTCCACAGCCGCTGCTCTTGGGGCCTGTCCTGACGGTGATCTCGCCAGAAAGGCGAAGCCCCACCGAAGTTGACGTCGAGCGATCCGACCTGGTACCCATGCTGGCCCAATGACTGACGGAGCTGGGACAGACCCTGGTCGACCGCTTCTCGAGCCGAAGCGCTGGCGACAGTGATCCGGGCCGAGAGCACACCCTCTTCCAAGCTGAGCTTGAGGTTAACCCGCCCCAGGTGCTCCGGATGCAGGCGAATCTCAATTTCCTTGGCCCCTCCGCTACCCAATGATGCCTTGTGGTTCTCGAGGGCTTTGACCAACTGATCAACCACTCGAAACGGATCCCTGACCTGCGGCCCCTCATCGGCCTTCGCTCCCTGGACAGTGAAAACCTCGCGTTGGGCACCAGTCGCCGGGGAATTGAAAAGCGATTGAGAGAACTGCTCCCGGTCACCGCTGGCGGTTTCCTGATGGCTGGGACGGCCCGATCCTCCCCCGCCGGCCTCGGTCCTAACCGCCGGACCGGACTTAGTTTCAGCCGGAGCTCCAGCCGTTGCCGGATCTTCCGGAGCCGTTGCCGGATCCTCCGGAGACGTCGCCGCCGTCCGGAAGGCGTGGTGAGCCCCGAATCCCCCGCTACGGCTTAAAGGTCCCGCAGGCTCGGCCCCAATTGTCTCGGGGTGCGTGCCCTCAGGATTGGCCGGAACTCCGGGGGGTGCATGATCAGCCGGGAGGAGGCCCTGGACGGCAGCTTGGATGACCGGCTGTTTCTCGCCGGAGGGCTGGGTCTGCTTTTCAAAGCCGGGGGCTAACTCGACCGGAGCAGTTCCGGGTCCCGGAATCAGAGGACTCCACCCACCGGTCAGGCCGAATGGGTGTTGGATGGGAGGTGCCTGGGCGGATGGCCCCTGGGCCGTGATTTCAAGCTTCAGGGCCACCGCGGCCGGAGCCGCTGAGTTACCCTCACTGAAGTTACCCTCACTGAAGTTACCCTCACTGGAGTTACCTTCACTGGAGTTCCCCACCGTCTCGGTAATCTGGGCCTGACCAGCAACCGGGACGGGGATCAAGCCGCCGGCCTGAATCATCGCCAATATGGCGTCAAAGGATGTCTCGCCCGACCCGGACGCGGCTGGCTCCTCCTTGGACGGGGCAACCGGTCCGCTTCCCTGGGAGCCGATCGGTGGGGCATCGGGCCGCATCAACAAATTAAACACTGCGTTCAACTTATCACCTCCTTTCCGGTCGAAGTGATTGATCCTGCCGGTAAACCCGGCAAGCTTCGGAATCGGTTAATTAGCCGGAGTCTGGCCGGCCGGTTTGAGCAGGGCCGACAGGGTGGCCGCCTTGACACGGTCCATATTGGCCAGAATCTTGGCCACCTGTGTTTCGTCCATCCGGCCAAAGATAATCGCCACTGTGGTTTGGTCCATGTTAGACAAGATCCCGGCGGCATCAACCGGCTTCATCTGGCTGTAAATCCTGGCCAGGTTGCTGTAAGAGGCGAGCTTGCCGTCAAGCCTGGCCTTTTCGGCCTCAATTTGCTGGGCTCTAACCTCGAGATCTTTCTTTATCTTATCGAGTGCTTCACGTTCAGTCTTAAGTTTCTGTTCCTGTTCTTCAACCTTGGACTTGGATTCGGCCAGCAGCTTGCGCTGGGCCTCCAAAACCGCGGCCGGGTCCGGTTCCGGCACCGTTGGGGTTCCGCCCGTCCCAGCCTTGGGCGGGGGGGCGGGAAATAATTGGCCGGCGATCGGAATTTTCCGGGCATAGTCAGCGATCAGTCCCTTGGCCGGGGGGTAGAAAAAGTAAGCCGCCGCGCCACTGGCAATGAGTAAGAACAATAACAGCAGTAAAATCAGGCCCCAGGAGATCCCGCCGCCCTTACCCGGATCGACCTGGGGGGAAGCCTTGGATCCTGCCGGGAGTGCCCTGGTGCTCATTTGGTCCGGACCTCATCCAAGACCTTCTGCTCCTGCCGCTGGATCTCTTCGCGGTAGGCCTGATGCCGCCTATCACGAAGTTTTTCCAGGGAGTCTTGCTCTTTCATCGCCTGGACCAACCGACCCCGTGACTCGTCGACCCGCGATAGCGCTGCCTTAACCGCCCCTTGCCTTACGGCGACCTCCTCAGCCACCCGGTCGAGGTAAACCCTGGCAGCCCTAAGATCCCCGGCCGTAATGCCCGCAGTTTCGCGCTGGCAAAGAGTCTCGGAGGCCTGCAGGTAGACCACCATCGTCTGGTCGAGCCTGGCCTGCTCGTTCTGGTAACAAAATAACGCGCCGGCCAGGGCTTTTTTGGCCAGATTAACCTTGAGTTGGCGAACTCTGAGCACCTTATCAAGCTTAAATCTAAACTTGATCACCAGCTAACCCCTCCGAATAACCGGCAGAGTTGGTCTCTCACCTCGGGGTACACCACCGGTTCATCGACCCCTTGACGCAGGAAAGCGCGGACTTGCTCGATCTTGTTGCAGGCGAAGTCGATCTTGGGGTTGGCCCCAGGCTGGTAGGCCCCGATGTCGATCAAATCCTGAGCCTCTCTCATGGTGGCCAGAACCCCTCGTAGGGCGCCAGCCGCCCGTTTATGATCCTGGTCGATCAGATCAGGCATGACGCGGCTGACGCTCTCCAATACATCAACCGCCGGGTAGTGATTTTGAGCGGCCAGGTTCCGAGATAGGACAACGTGCCCGTCCAAAATACCGCGGGCGGCGTCGGTGATCGGCTCGTTCATGTCGTCGCCATCAACTAGCACCGAATAGAATCCGGTGATCGTACCTTGATCCGAGCACCCAGCCCGCTCCAGAACCTTGGGAAGGAGGCCGAAAACCGACGGTGGATAGCCCCGGGTGGCCGGCGGTTCACCCACAGCCAGGCCGACCTCGCGTTGGGCCATACAAAGGCGGGTGACCGAATCCATAATTAGGACGACATCCTTGCCCTGATCCCGGAAATACTCCGCAATGGTGGTCGCCATCAGGGCGCCGTTAAGCCGGACCAAGGCCGGTTGATCCGAAGTTGCCGCCACGACAACCGAACGTTTCAGGCCATCGGGGCCAAGGTCGCGCTCAATGAAGTCTCGCACCTCTCGCCCGCGCTCGCCGATCAGGGCGATAACACTGATGTCGGCCGAAGTATAGCGGGCGATCATGCCCAATAGGGTGCTCTTCCCGACCCCGCTGCCGGCGAAGATTCCCAGGCGCTGGCCCTTGCCGGCCGTGAGCAACCCATCAATGGCCCGAACCCCGGTGGAAAGGGTCTGGGAAATCCGCTGCCGCTTCATCGCTTCGGGCGGGCGGTTCTTGATTGGGCAACGCCTAACCGCCCTCCACGGTGGAAGCCCGTCGATCGGGCGGCCAAGACCATCCAACACCCGCCCGGCAACCTGCGGGCCAAGGCCGGCGGACAGCGAGCCGCCGGTCGACACGACCTCGCATCCCGGACCGACGCCCTCCATATCCCCAATCGGCATTAAGACTACCTGCCCGTCCCGGAAGCCGACTACCTCTACCGGGATCGGATCGCGACCGCGCTTGGGATAAAGCCAGCACAGCTCGCCCAGGCTGACCGCCGGGCCCTGGCTGAGAATAGCCAGGCCGACGATCGCCGTCACCCCTCCGGTCAGGGCGGTCGGTTCTGACTCCCTAACGGTTTGTATTAAAGCCTCCCAATCAAGAAGAGAGAAGGCCGGTTTACTCATCTCCGATCACCGGCCTCAGACTTTCGGTCACTCGCTGAACCTGCCGCCGCAGCCGGGCGTCAACCGCGCCGATTTCAGTTTGAATTACCGCGTCGCCGGGTTCAAGGGTCGGATCGGCCTCGACCTTTAGATCGCGGATTCCCAGATCGGAGGCCGGGATTTGGTCCCGGTTGGCCTCGACGGCCTCAACCATTTCCGGAGCCACCCTGACCACCGCCCGGCCGGCCCCGCGGACCCGCTGCAGGGCACCGGAGATCATTGGGGCAACGCTGGCCGGGTCAACCTCGACCTGGCAGCGTAGAATTTTTTCAGCAATTGAAACAGCCAGCCTAACAATATCTCTTTGCGACTGCATATGCATCTGCTCGGCCTCATGCCGGGCTCTTTCCCTGAGGCTCTCGGCGTCGCCCAAGATTGACTCGGCCTCTTCACGAGCCCGGGCTATACCCTCATCCCAGCCCATCCGGCGACCCTCGTTCTTGGCCTCTTCGACCAGCTTACCGGCCCCTCTCAGGGCTTCCTCAATAATGGAATCGGCTTTGACTTGAGCGTCATCCAGTATGCGCTGGGCTTTGGTTCTGGCCGCGGCCAGGATCCGCTCAGCACCCTCAGCGGTGGCCGCAACCGCCTTGCCCGGGCGCTGGAGATTCGGGGGATAAGCGCCGAAGACTAGGTTGTCTCCCTTAATTACCCTAGACAACGATCTCGTCACCTCCACCGCGGGCTATGATGATCTCGCCCTGTTCCTCCAGACGACGGATAATATTGACAATCTTCTGCTGGGCTTCTTCGACGTCACGCAGCCTGACCGGTCCGAGGAAATCCATGTTCTCCTTGAGGTTTTCTCCGGCGCGCTTGGACAGGTTAGCGAAAATTTTCTTCTTAACTTCTTCCGAGGCCACCTTAAGGGCCAGCGGCAGATCTTTGGAGGCATCCACCTCGCGCAAGACGCGTTGAATCGAGCGGTTATCGAGCAGGGTAACATCCTCGAACAGGAACATCCGCTTCTTGATGTCCTCGGCCAATTCGGGATCCTGAACCTCGAGCGACTCCATGATCGTCTTTTCGGTCGCCCGGTCGACACGGTTGAGAACGTCGACCACCGTCTCGATGCCGCCGGCCACGGTGTAATCCTGGTTGACCAAAGAGGATAGTTTGCGCTCCAGCACCTTCTCCACCTCTTTAAGGATGTCGGGGGAGGTGCGATCCATGATAGCTATCCGCCGGGCAACGTCAGCCTGGGCTTCGGGCGGGAGGGCCGAAAGAACGAGGGCTGCCTGATCTGAATTGAGATAAGCCATGATCAGGGCAATCGTCTGCGGGTGCTCATTCTGGATGAAGCTGATGAGTTGAGACGGATCGGTTTTTCGGATAAAGTCGAACGGCCTGACTTGAAGCGAGGCGGTCAGGCGCTGCATGATTTCCATAGCTTTCTGCTGACCGAAAGCCGTCTCTAATAGCTCCCGGGCGTAATCAATACCGCCTTGAGAAATATACTCGTGGGCCAGGGCCATTTGGTGAAATTCGTCCAGAATCGATTCCCGGATGTCGAGAGAGACCTGGCTTGTGGCGGCTATTTCAAGAGTCAGTTGTTCAATTTCTTCTTCTTTCAGGTGCTTAAAGATCTTGGCCGATAGCGCTGGGCCAAGGGAGATCATTAGGATAGCCGCTTTTTGCCTGCCGTGAATCGGCTGGTTTTGTGTCGTGGCCTTAGGCATGGTTATTTATCCTCGGTCAGCCAGGATTTGATCAGGTTGGCTACGTCTTCGGGCTTCTCGCCAGCCAGTTTCTGAATCTCCTTCTCTCGCTTCTGCCTGGCCTTTTCTTCTGGGGTTAACTCCCGGGCCGTCTCTTCGGACCCGGGCTTACTTTCCGTCATGGACATCGGGAAACCGGCCACCGGACCGTGCCCGGCCATGATCACCTCACCCGAAACCCGACCGGCGCCGCGGATCAGGGCCATCAGCCCAAACAGAACCAATACAGCCAGCACCGCAGCCCCGATATATAAGTATCGGGTGTTGGCCTGGCGGGATTTGGTCTCAACGTCTAGAGCCGTCTTCATCTCATCGGCCGCCGCCGTATCAAACTTTAGACCGGTAACGTTAATCAGGTCATCACGTTTGGGGTCGAGCCCGATGGTAGCGGCCACCATTTTCTCAATGCCGGTCACTTGTTCCGGCTTTAGTTCCTTGTTTACGACCACGGCCACCGAAAGACGCTTCACGGCCCCCGGGGCCACGACGAGACGCTCTTTGACCGAGTCAATTTCATAATTGGCACGGCGCGAGGTTTCTTCGGAATCGGTCGAGCCGCCCCCGCTCGAAGACGGATACTGCGGCACAGCCGGGGTGCCCCCGCCGCCACCTCCGCCCGGGGTGTTAGCGTCGGTCCCGACCCGGCCGCCCGAACCCGAGGTGCCCTTGAAAGTCTTGGAAAGCTCCTCGACGCTGCGGAGGATACCCTGACCGTTGGCCTGAGGCTTAAATAGCGTGCTGTCGGTAACCCGTTGGTCGAAGTTCAACTCGGCGGTTACCCGGGCCACGACGTTGCCTGGGCCCAAGACTTGTTCTAGAAGGCCCTGCAGGCTCTTCTCCAAATCCGACTGGAATCTTTTGGTGACATCCAGCCGCCCTCCGGCCGGCGGGGATCCGCCGGCGTCAACCGCAGCAAAATCAATACCGCTCGAAAGGATCCGCCCATTGACATCGACGACCGTGACGTTTTCTGGCTTGAGATTCTCGACCGAGTGGCTGACCAGACGGACGATGCCCCTGATCTGACCGTCGTCCATCCTGACGCCCGGCTTGAGTTTGAGCCAAACCGAGGCCGTGGCTGGCTTAACCTGCTGAACGAACAGGCTTTTTTCCGGAAGGACGACCATGACCCGAGCGGCATCCACCCCTTCCATCTGGCGGAAGGTGCGCTCAAGTTCGCCTTGAAGCGCCCGGACATAATTGACCCGGCGCTCGAATTCAGTCGATCCAATCTTGGTTTTGTCAAAAATTTCAAACCCAACGCTCCCGCTGCCTCCTTTGGGCAACAGGTTATCGGCCGCCAGGGTCAGCCGGGCGTTATCGACGTCCCGCGAGGGCACCAGAATGGTCCCGCCATTGTCGGCCAGCTTGACATTAATCTTTTTTTCGCCCAGCTTTTTGGTGATAGCGGCCGCCTCTGAGCCGTCCAGGCCGCCGTAAAGCTTGACATGGTCAGCGCCTCCGGTCACCAACGCCGTCGCCGCGACTAAAGAAATCAAAAACAGGACGGCGGACCCCACAACCAAGGTCCGCTGCCGCGAGTTGAGGCCATTCCAGAGTGTAAACAGACCGGTCCTGGCGTTTTCCAGCATCCGGCTACACCTGCATCCTCATGATTTCCTGGTAGGCTTCCAGGGCTTTGTTACGAATCTGAAGCGTCAACTGAAAGGCGATAGAGGCCTTTTCAGCGGCGATGACCACCGAATGGAGATCCTTGGCCTCACCGGTGGCCAGAAGCTGATTCTGACGGCTCGCCTCCCCCTGGAGGCGGTTAACCTCGCGCAGGGCGAGTTTTAATTCTTCCTGAAACGACCGGCCGGCTTGCGAGGATTCGGCTCCTTCCCCGGAACCTAGGAGACCCCGGGTTGTGAGCGAAGGAACTAGAGCCCCTTCACCGATCTTCAAGACCAATTAGAATACCCTCCTCGGATTAGCCGCGCCCCATCTCTAGGGCCCGGACGGCCATCGATTTGGCAGCGTTTACGGCCTGGGCATTGGCTTCGTACGCGCGCGTGGCGCTGATCATGTCCACCATCTCGCTAACCACGTTGACGTTCGGCAGGGAAACGTATCCCTCGGTGTTGGCGTCTGGATGGCTGGGATCGTACTTGACTTTAAACGGGCTTAGATCCTGGGCGATTTCGACTACCCGTACCCCCTGCCCAGCCGGCTCACCGGAGACGTTAGCGTCACCATAGCGGGCCAGGACAGTCCCGAAGCTTTCGGCCTCGCGTGCGGCGAAGACCGGAACCTGGCGGCGGTAAGGCCCTCCGGCCTCCGTCCGGGTAGTATTGGCGTTGGCCAGGTTGTTGGCTATGACGTCGAGCCTCAGGCGCTCGGCCGTGAGTCCTGAAGCGCTGATTTCGAGGGCCTTAAACAGCCTCATCGATTACCGCCTCCCCTCGCTGATCGCGTGCTTCAGGCCGCTAAACTTGGCGGCCAGTTGGCGGGTGAGCGCACCATACCAAATCGAGTTCTCTGACATGAGGACCATTTCGGTTTCAAGATCGATGTTATTGCCATCGTTCCTCATGGTTGTCGAATTATCACGAACAACCCGCGGGCCGGTTCGAAGGGGATCGGCACCCGTGGCCGGAGATCTGGTATAACCGATATGACCCGGATGGGTGGCAGCCAGCCGGAGGCCGCCCGACCCCTCCTCGATGAACTTCCTCAATTCCCCCTCGAAATCGACACGTGCCCGCTTGAAACCGGGGGTATTGACGTTGGCCAGGTTGTTGGCAATGGCCTGCTG
>JBGFRN010000225.1:0-9755 GCA_041695105.1 Bacillota bacterium
CGTAAAACTCCTGGTAACGGCGGTTGATGCCGGTCAGGTCCCACAGGCGCCCGGCCAGCTCCCGGTCGCTGCTGTACCCGCGGTGGGTCGAGGTAAACGACTCAACCCACCCCACTAGACCAAGTTTTTTGACCAGGTCGTCGATTTCCTTGTCCTTATTGTTCGGGCTGATCCAGGTGCTCTGCCCGAGGGGAGCGAAGCCCAGCCAGCCCAGTTCCTGGCGCAGCCGCTCCCGCAGTTCCCGTTTTTCTTCGGGGATGTTGTAGGTGATCTGGTTCCAGCGGCCATCCCAGGACGGCGTCTGATCCTGAAGAGCGAAGATTCTCCGGGCGGCGCTATCCATCCATTCCTTGCCACCGGCAGACAGTGAATAGAAGCTCTTGCTTCCAACGCGGCGCGCCTTGATCCAATCTTTCTGGCACATTCGAGAAAGCGAGCTGCGTACGGCCTGGGCCGTGGCCCCGAAGTGAGACAAGAGCTTGATCAAGCTGCCGACCCAGATCTCCCCGCCACGGGGACGGATATAATCCCCATAAAGGGTGATCAGGAGCGACTGGGTGCGGATTCTTCCGTTGCCGTTGCTCGCCGGCACTCTCTAACCTCGCTTCCTTAGGCGGCTCCAGCCCCGCTTTTGGCCAGTGAAATCGCGATCGTAACCAGGTCGTCCTCGCTCAGGCCGAGGGAGTTGACCTCTTCAGTCACTCTGACGATCAGTTCGTTGTCCAACGAAACCCCGGCCGCACGCAGGTCGGACTCATGCGCCCGCAGCCCGTGCTCGACTACCTGACCGCCGCTGTGCTTTCCGTAGACGAAGCGCTGCTGCCCGCCGACCGCCTCGGATGGAATAGCCTCATAGATCCGGCGGTCGATCAGCACCCCGTGGGTGTGGATGCCGCTCTCATGGCTGAAGACGTTCATCCCAACAATTGGGGCGTGGGCCTGAACCGGCAGGCCGGCCATCCGCTCGACAAACCGGGAGAGTTCGTTCAGTTTCTCATACTTGAAGCCGGGGATCTCGACTCCATAGAGGAACTTCAGGGCGGTGACCACCTCGGCCAAATTCGCGTTACCCGCCCGCTCGCCATAACCGTTGACGTTAGCGCAGAAAGCCTTGGCCCCGGCGGCCAGGGCGGTGATGGTGTTGATCGTACCCAACCCATAATCATTGTGGAAGTGGACCAGCAGCGGCGTACCCTTCGGCTCCAAGTGCTCGACGACATAGCCGATCTGCTGGCGGGTGGCCTCCGGAGTCAGACAGCCCACCGTGTCCGAAAACGAAGGACGGGTTGCCCCGGCTTTCATACCGGCATTGAAGATCTCAGTGATATAAGGAATGTCACCCCGGCTGCCGTCCTCGCCCCCGAACTCAACCTGCGCGACTCCCTGGCTGCGGGCATACCTGATGGCGTCACACTGCAGCTTAAGGTTGGCCTCGCGATACCAGCTCACCGGAGTGTCGAGCCACTCGTCCTCCGAGCGCCCGCCGGCCTTGAGCAGGGTCTTGCCGAGCTTATACTTGACGTGCAGATCTGAACCAGAGGTAAAGATGAAGAAGGTTACTTCGCTCGGGGCTAGCTTCAGGTCGTCAAGAACCTGAATCGTAGCATCAATGTCCCGCTGGTTCGAACGGCACATGACCACGATCTCAAAATCCTCCCGGATCTCGCCCCGCTTCTTGGCCTGCATGATCAGCCTTAAGGCCTGGCGCTCCGACTCCGATACCCCAGGAAACCCCATGTCGACGATGTGCACCCCGATATCAGAAAGCTGCTTAACGATCTCCATTTTTTGCTCCGGAGTATAGGCGATTCCCGGGGTTTGCTCCCCGTCGCGCAGGGTTGAATCGTAAATCCTAATTTCTTCTGGCTTGGGAAAATTCATCCCCCGGGTGTAGACGAGGGGACTATTAATTAGCTGTTCGATCGGTTCACGGATCACCGGCGCTCCTCCTCCTTATACTAGGCTGGAGTCTCTTGAGGACCTTCCCCAGTGGACAGGCCCCTGGCCGGGTCTACCCCCTCCGCGGGGTTAGCCCAGAGTATTTGCGGCAGCCGTGGTTAGCCCAGATTCTCGAAGATGACGGCGATACCCTGGCCGCCGCCGATGCACAGGCCGGCCAGGCCGTAGCGAGCCTTACGCTTGCGCAGTTCGTAGGCGGTGGTCAGGGCCAGGCGGGCGCCGCTGGCTCCCAAGGGATGACCCAGGGCGATCGCGCCGCCGTTGACGTTGACCTTGGAGCGATCGAGCCCGAGATCTTTCTCGACGCCGAGATACTGAGCGGCAAAGGCCTCGTTGACCTCGACTATATCCATGTCTTCAATTTTTAGACCGGCGCGCTTCAGGGCCTGGCGGGCGGCCGGAGCGGGGCCGATTCCCATAATGCTGGGGTCGCATCCGCAGACGCCCCAGGAGACAATCCGAGCCAACGGCTTCAGGCCGGCCCTCCCGGCGGCCTGGCCCGTGGTCATTACTACGGCGGCGGCACCGTCATTGATTCCTGAAGCGTTGGCGGGAGTAACCACCCCACCGGCCCGGAAACGAGCCTTGAGCTTGGCCAGGCTTTCCAGGGTTGCGTCAGGACGCGGGTGCTCGTCGCGGTCCACGGGCACATCGTTTCCCTTGCGATCTTTGACCATCACTGGGACGATCTCCTCAGCCAGCCGGCCCGACTCGATGGCGGCCTTAGCTTTCATTTGGCTCTCTAAAGCGAAATGGTCGCACTCCTCGCGGCTGATATTATATTTCTCAGCCACGTTCTCGGCCGTGATGGCCATGCCGGCGTTGACGTAAGTGTCGATCAAGGCCACCCAGAGCATATCCTCGAGCTGTCCCTGGCCAAGCCCGAGGCCCCAGCGGGCGCCGCGGATGACATGGGGGGCCTGGCTCATGTTCTCGGTTCCTCCGGCGATCGCCCATTCGGAGTCTCCAACCATCATCGACTCGGCGGCCGTCACGACCGCCTGCAGGCCCGACCCGCAGAGGCGGTTAACGCCCAGGGCGGGGGTTTCCAGCGGGCAGCCAACCTTCAGGCCGATGTGGCGGGGCAAAAAGATGGCATCACCGCTAGTTTGGACGACATTGCCGAAGACGATATTATCGATGCGCCCGGTCTCGACCCCGGAGCGCTCGAGCGCCCCCTTGGCCGCCACCACGCCTAGTTCGGTGGCCGAGAAATCCTTCAGGCTTCCGCCAAAGGTTCCGAAGGCGGTACGGGCGCCGTTGACGATGACTACTTCGGGTTTGTTCACTCTTGGGATCCTCCTTTTTTCTCAGCCTGTACCGAAAGCTCGGCCACGACCATGTCGCCGATCTGGCTGGTTGATAGGCCGCTGTCGGCCCCGAGCGATGGAATGCGCTTGGAGACCAGCAGCGAACTGATGGTGCTTTCGATCGCCCCGGCCGCCCGGGTCTCTCCCAGGTAGTCAAGCATCATGCCCGCGGCGTTGATGGCCGCAATCGGGTTGGCCACGTTCTTGCCGGCGTATTTGGGAGCCGAGCCGTGAATCGGCTCGAACATCGAGACCCTGCCGGGGTGGATATTGCCCGAGGCGGCGATGCCCAGGCCGCCCTGAATCATCGCCCCGAGGTCGGTGATAATGTCGCCGAGGAGGTTGGTGGTCACCGCCACGTCAAACCATTCGGGGTTCTTGACCAGCCACATGCAGGCGGCGTCGATGTAGGCGTGATCGGTCTGGATGTCGGGGTACTCCCTGGCCACCTCTTCGAAGACACGGGTCCAGAGGTCATGGGCCCGAATGGCGTTGGCCTTGTCGATCAGGGTGACCTTTTTCTGCTTGTTGCGCTTGCGGGCCAGTTCAAAGGCGTACCTGACGGCTCGCTCTACTCCCTTGCGGGTGTAGACCATCTCCTGGATGGCCACCTCGTCCGGCGTGCCCTTCTTCAGAATCCCGCCGATGCCGGTGTAGCCGCACTCGGTGTTCTCGCGGATGAAGACCATATCGATATGCTCCGGACCCTTGCCCTTGAGCGGGCAGAGGTGCTCGGCGTAGAGCTTGACCGGGCGCAGGTTGACGTATAGGTCAAGGCCAAACCTCAGCCCCATGATCACGCTGCGCTCAATGAAGCCCGGCTCCAGGCGCGGGTCGCCGATGGCCCCGAGGTAGGCGGCGTCCAAGGCCTTGACCTCATTCAAGGTATCCTCATTGAAGAGCTTGCCGGTGTCTAGGTAGTACTGGCTGTTGTGGGGGAAGTCCTTGATTTGGTATTTGAAACCAAAGATCTCCGAGGCCCGCTCGATGACCCTAAGGCCCTCCCGGACCACCTCGGGACCGACGCCGTCGCCCCCAAAGACCGCGATCTTATGCACGCTTGATTTCCTCCAGTCTCTCCCCGGCGTAGCCGATCAGCCCGCCCTTGGCCATGATTTTCCGCATGAATTCCGGAAAGGGAGCCGCCTGAAAGACCTGGCCGGTCCTGAGGTTTTTGATCGTCCCGGACGCCGGGTCGATCTCCAGCTCGTCTCCCTCCTCGGAGTTGGCGTGGACATCGGGGCATTCGAAGATCGGCAGGCCGATATTGATGCAGTTACGGTAAAAGATCCGGGCAAACGAGGTGGCTACCACGGCGGCGATGCCCGAGGCCTTAAGGCTCACCGGGGCCACCTCGCGCGAGCTGCCGCAGCCGAAGTTGTTTTCGGCCACGATCAGGTCGCCCGGGCGGACCTTCTTGACGAAGCCGGGGTCGAGGTCCTCCAGGCAGTGTTTGGCCAGCTCGGCCGGGTCGGAGAGGTTGCAGTAGCGCCCCGGGATGATGACATCAGTGTCGACGTTCTTGCCGTATTTCCAGATTCGACCGCGGATCATCTAAGCGGCACCCTCCTTTTTGCCCGCGACTTCTTCAGGATGAGCAATCCGCCCCGCCACGGCCGAGGCGGCCGCCACCGCCGGGCTGGCCAGGTAGACCTCGCTCTCGGTGTGGCCCATCCGGCCGACGAAATTGCGGTTGGTGGTCGAGACGCAGCGCTCCCCGGCCGCCAGGATGCCCATGTGGCCGCCGACGCACGGCCCGCAGGTCGGGGTCGAGAAGACGCATTCCGAATCGATGAAGGTCTGGATCAGGCCCTCGTGCATCGCCTGGAGGTAGACCTTCTGGCTGCCCGGGATGACTATCGTCCGAACGTTCGGATGAACCCTGCGCCCTTTGAGCACGGCCGCCGCCGCCCTGAGGTCCTCGATTCGGCCATTGGTGCAGGAGCCGATCACCACCTGTTGAATCTCAACGTTCCCGACCTGTGAGAGAGGCTTGGTGTTCTCCGGCAGGTGCGGGAAGGCCACCTGCGGTTCGAGGGCGTCGACATCAAAATCGAACACCTGGGCATAAGCGGCGTCAGAATCTGAGCGCCAGGCCTTGAAGTCAAGCGGGGACAGCCCCAGCGCGGCCCGCTCCCGGGCCGCCTCGCGGGCGTAGGCCAGGGTTTTGTCGTCGGCCTGGAAGATACCGTTTTTGGCCCCGGCCTCAACGGCCATGTTGGCCATGGTGAAGCGGTCGGACATCTCCATGACGTCAATCGCGTCACCGACGAACTCGAGAGCGCTGTAGAGGCCGCCCTCAACGCCCAGCCGTCCGATGGTGGCCAGGATCAAGTCCTTGCCCGAGAGCCAGCCGCGCATCCGGCCATGATAGACCAGCTTGATGCTCGGAGGCACCTTGAGCCAGACCTCGCCCAGGGCCCAGCCGACAGCTACATCGGTCGATCCGACCCCGGTGGCCACCGCCCCGAGCGCCCCGTAGGTGCAGGTGTGCGAGTCGCCGCCGATGACCAGGTCGCCCGGGCCGACGATGCCCTTCTCGGGCAGGATGACGTGCTCAATGCCCATCCGGCCGACCTCAAAATAGATAACTCCCTGCTCCTGGGCGAACTCCCGGACGGCCTTGGCCACCTTGGCCGACTGAATATCCTTGTTCGGGGTGAAGTGGTCGGGAACGATAACCACCTTGGCCGGATCAAAGACGCGCTTGGCACCCCTGATCTTGCGAAACTCCGGGATGGCAGTGACCGCCGATAGCTCGTTGGCCAGAACCATATCAACTCTGGCGCTGATGATCTGCCCCGGGGCGACCTGGCTCAACCCGGCCTTGGCGGCTAGAATTTTTTCGGTCAGCGTCATGCCCATTCCTTACAAAGACTCCCTTTCTGTTCCGGCATTAGCCCTTGTCGATCTCTCGCAGGTCGTAGACCCGCTTGGCCTTGCCCTCGCTCCGCGGGATCGAATGGGGCGCGACTACCTTGACCTTGGCCGAGGCACCGCAGATCTGGAGGATCTCATCGGCGATCTTCTTGGACAGCTCCTCCATGGCAGCGTGGCCTTGGGCGGCCGTGGCGGCCGAGGCCTCGACCCGAACCTCCATGTTGTCCAAACGGCTCTGGGACCGGTCGACGATGATCTGATATTGCGGCTCAACCTCCCGGTGGCGCAGCAGGATCTCCTCGATCTGCGACGGGAAGACGTTAACGCCGCGGATGATCAGCATGTCGTCGGTCCGGCCGGTGACTTTCTTCATTCGGGCCAGCGTCCGGCCGCAGCGACACGGCTCGTGGTTCAGGACGGTGCGGTCGCGGGTGCGGAAGCGGATGGCCGGGAAGGCCTCCTTGGTCAGGGTGGTGAAGACAAGTTCGCCCTTGGTTCCACTGGGCAGAGGCTCGCCGCTGTCGGGGTCGATGATCTCGGGAAAGAAGTGGTCCTCGAAGACATGCAGACCTTGGTGGTACGGGCACTCAACCGCCACTCCCGGGCCGATGATCTCGGTCAGGCCATATATGTCGTAGGCCTCGATGCCCATCTTCTCCTCTACTTCTTGCCGCATTTCCTCGGTCCAGGGCTCGGCGCCAAAGACCCCGACCCGCAGCTTCATGCGGGACTTGAGGTCGATGCCCGACTCTTCAGCCTCCTCGGCGATGACCAGGGCATAGGAAGGAGTACAGGTCAGGACGGTCGTTCCGAAGTCCTCCATCAGCATCAACTGCCGTTTGGTCAGGCCGCCTGAAATCGGGATCACCGTCGACCCGATTCGTTCCGCCCCCATATGAAATCCCAGGCCCCCGGTGAACAGACCGTGGCCGTAAGCGTTTTGGACCACGTCCCGGTGGGTGACCCCGGCCGAGGTCAGGGTCCGGGCCATCATTTCTGACCAGAGGTCGAGGTCGTTGCGGGTGTAGCCTCCGACGACCGGCTTGCCGGTGGTTCCGCTCGAGGCGTGAATCCGAACGACCTTTTCCATCGGAACGGCGAACATCCCGAAAGGGTACTGGTCGCGCAGGTCCTGCTTAGTGATGAAGGGGAGCTTGTGGATGTCCTCCAGCCGCTTGACATCGCCCGGCTTGACGCCGTGCTGGTCGTAGTGCCGCCGGTAAAAGGGAATGTTGTTGTAGGCGTACTCAACAATATTCTGAAGGCGTTCAAGTTGGAGGCGCGCCAGTTCCCCCCTGGGCATCGCCTCGACGTACGGATCCCACATCTTGACCGGTTTGCTAAGGTCCCGAGCCTCAAGCGCCATATTTCTTCCCCCCAGCTTGATTCTGCAGGCTACGACCCACCATAAAAGCCTTCCGGTTCAAATCCAGGAACCTGGCCGGAACCAGGCTTTCGATTGAAGCCAGCCAAACCGACTCATCGACGTCCATCAGGGTAGAAAGCGTTCCCAGCATAATCACACCAGCCAGGGCAGCGTTGCCAAGCCCCTGAGCTAAGTCAAAGGCATCGATCATCCAAAGATGGGGAGTGCGGGCCATTAGTGTCGCCCTGAGCGCCTCGGCTGGGGGATACTCCTTCTCGCCGCTGGAAACCGAAAGGGGCGGGATTTGATAACGATTGACCAGGGCCACCCCGCTCGGCTTGAGCCAGGATCCCCAACGAGCCCCCTCAAGGGTCTCAAGCGCGACCAGGTAGTCGACCTCGCCCTTTCCGGTCAGGGGCGAGTAGACCTTATCAGACCAGCGAACGTGACTCTCGACCATGCCGCCACGCTGCGACATACCATGAACTTCGGACTTTTTGACGTCGTAGCCGAAACGCATCCCGATCTCGCCCAGGATGTCGCTGGCCAAAATAATGCCCTGCCCGCCGACGCCGGCCAGGAGGAAATTGATCGGTGTAGCCATTTAGTCCTGGCCTCCTTTGGCGCCGAACTCGACCGAGATCGCCTTAGACGGGCATACGTCAACACACAGACCACAGCCATTGCACAGGACCTGGTCAATCGTAACGTATCCCTCAGCCTGCTGGAGGGGGCCGCAGCCGATCTTGAGGCAGATCCCGCAGTCGGTACAGGCATCCGGATCGACCTGCGGGGTCGGGTTCTTCTCCTTAATGTGCAGCACGCACGGATACCGGGCGATAATCACCGAAACCCCGGAGGCGTCCATTTTCTCCTTGATCAGCTTCTGGAGGCTCTTGATATCATATGGGTCGTCCACCACGGTTAGGTCTTTGACCCCGATGGCCCGGCAGAGGCCCTCCATATCTACCACCACCGTCTCACGCTTCTGGAGTGTCTGACCCGTGCCGGGGTGGTCCTGGTGTCCGGTCATAGCGGTAATGCTGTTGTCGAGAATGATCACCAGACCGTTCCCCCGGTTGTAAACCATGTTCATCAGGGCCGGCACCCCGGAATGGTAGAAGGTCGAGTCTCCGATGACGGCCACCTTCTTCTCCTTGCCGGGGAGCAGGTTCATCCCGTGGGTAACGGCGATGCCGGCCCCCATGCAGCCGCAGGTGTCCATGGCCGAGAGCGGGGGCATGACTCCCAGGGTATAGCAGCCGATGTCGCCGTTGACGACGGCCCGGAGCTTCTTCAAGACATGAAAGACCGGGCGGTGGGCACACCCGGGGCAGAGGGCCGGCGGGCGCGGCGGGAGATCGGCCTCGGACAGAGCGGCCGCTGCCTCGAATCTGGCCGGGCCGGTGCCAGTCCCCTCCTCTGACCTAACGTTTGGAAGGAGGCCGGCCCGAATGGCCGACTCCCGGACGCTTTGGGGGCTGAACTCCCCAAGGATCGAGAAAAACTCTTTGCCTACGCAGTCGATGCCCATGGCCTTAAGGTAATCCTCGAAGAAGGGATCAAGTTCCTCGATAACTGCCACCCTCTTGACTCGGGCGGCGAACTGGCGTATCAGTTGGTCGGGAAGCGGCCAGACCATCCCAAGCTTGAGGAAGGTCGCGTTCGGGAAGACCTCGCGGGCGTACTGGTAAGCGATGCCGGACGAGACGATGCCGACCGAGTCGTCACCCGGTTCGATCCGGTTGCCCGGCCAGGTCCCGGCCCACTCGGAGATCCTCTTCAGACGCTCCTCGACCACCGGGTGGCGGCGGCGGGCAAAACCCGGAATCATCACGTACTTGACCGGGTCGCGCTTAAAGCTGGTGACTTCCTCGGCCGGAGCGGGGGGCAGGGGGTTGCCCTGGCCATCGCCGGCGACATTAACGATACTGCGAGAGTGGTTGATCCTGGTGGTCGTCCGGACCACAACTGGGGTATCAAACATCTCGCTCAGCTCGACGGCCATCTTGGTGAAGTCGTAGCATTCCTGGCTGTCAGAGGGCTCAAGCATGGCCACTTTGGCGAACTTGGCGTAGTGGCGGTTGTCCTGCTCGTTCTGAGAGCTGTGCATGCCGGGGTCGTCGGCGTTGATGAAGACCAGGCCGGCCTGCATCCCGGTATAAATAGCATAGAAAAATGAGTCCGAGGCCACGTTCAATCCGACGTGTTTGGTCGTGGCCATGGCCCGGCGTCCGGCG
>JBGFRN010000132.1:0-9745 GCA_041695105.1 Bacillota bacterium
CTCGGAAATCGTTGAGGGTGTGCTTGAACGCCGGCTAGATTTCGGGGTCATCGGGGCGGCTCCGGACGAGGCTCGTTTTGATTCATTGGAGCTCGGTTCAGACGAAATGTGGCTGATCGCCCCCCCGGGAACCCCCGCTGAGCCGGTTCGGTGCTCGAATAACCTAGGCGGGCAGGATTTCGTGTTCAGGAAGCCCGGATCGGGAACCCGGCTGGCCATGGAGAAGGCTTTGACCCTCTGTGGTCTTGATCCGGGGGCGGTTAACGTGGCCGGTGAGTTCGGCAGCACCGAGGCAGTCATCGCCGCGGTTGAGGCCGGGCTTGGTCTTTCTTTTGTTTCCTCGCTGGCCGCCGCCCGGGCGGCCGAGGCCGGAAGAGTGGCTGTCTTACTTAACAGTTGCCTGCCCCTGCGGCGGGCTTTCTACGGAATAGCGCTGAAATCCCGGAAGGACCACAAGCTCCTAAAGTTGTGGCGCAATTTTTTGTTACCGACTGCTCATCTCTGAAGCCCTGGAGGTGCTGGCTTGCGGGTGGTTCTTTTGGATCAAGTCAAACCTGGAATGCGCCTCGGGCGAACGATCATTGACGCTGACGGCAAGGTTCTCCTAACGGCCGGGGTAATACTGAACTCATCTTACTGCCGGCGCCTCAAGGAAAAAGGCTATGCCTCCGTCTACGTTGCCGACGGAATCGAAGACGACCTGGTCATTCCCGAGGTGATCAGCCAGGAGACCCGGGTTCGGGCGGTCGCGACCACCAAGACGGTTCTGACCAGCCTAATATCCGGCGGCCGGCGAGACCTCTCAAGGCTGCGCCGCGACGTCGAAAACATCGTCGATGAGATCCTGGACTCTCGGGATCTGATGGTCGGACTGATCGATCTCAGGTCGCTCAACGACTATACCTTTGTCCATTCGGTCAACGTAGCGATCTATTCAGTCATCGTGGGAAAGGACTTCGACTACAGCCGTGGGCAACTCGTCGACCTGGCGATTGGCACCATTTTGCACGATCTGGGCAAGTGCCTGATCGATCAGGATATTCTCCAGAAGCCCAGCCGCCTCACCCCGGAGGAGTTTGAGCACGTCAGAACCCACACCTCAAGAGGGTTTGAAACCCTGCGCTCTGAGATGGAGGTCAATTTGCTCTCCGCTCACGTGGCCTTCCAACACCATGAGCGCCTGGATGGCTCTGGCTATCCCAGAGGGCTCAAGGGAAACGGCATCATCGAGTTCGCGCGGGTGGCCGCCGTGGCCGACGTCTATGACGCCTTGACCGGCGACCGGGTCTATAAACCGGCCTTGCCGCCCAGTCTGGCCATGAGGACCATCCAGACCGAGGCCGGGCGCCTGCTCGACCCCTGGGTGGTCGACCGCCTGATCCGCCACCTGGTACCCTATCCAGTTGCGACCACGGTCGGATTGAGCAGCGGCGAGACAGCCCTAGTCATTAAGGTCAACGTCGAGGCGCTCGACCGTCCCGTCGTCAAGGTCTTGAAGGACGGTGCCGGGCTTAGCTACGGGTCAAAGGGAGCGGTGATCGACCTTTCCACGGAGAGCGGCCTCAGCATTACCCGTTCAGTCGACTTTTAGGGGGGAACCGAGATAGAGGAGAGGGTTCGGGCAGTCTGCCCGCACGACTGTTGGGACACCTGCGGGATGATCGCACACGTTAGGGAGGGTCGGGTCGAACGGATCACCGGCGACCCCGACCACCCGATCACCCGCGGTTTCTTATGCCCCAAGGTCCAGAACTACCAGGAAAGAGTTTACAGCCCCGACCGGATCCTTCACCCTCTGGTCCGGACCGGTCCCAAAGGAAGCGGTTCATTCCGGCGGTGCTCCTGGGACGAGGCCATCGAGCTGATTGCCTCGCGCTGGAAGGGGATCATCGCCGGCCACGGGCCGGAGTCGATTCTTCCCTACAGCTATGCCGGAACTATGGGCAAGCTCAATTTTGGCAGCCTCGACCGCCGGTTCTTTCACCGGATGGGCGCTTCTCGCCTGGTCAGGACAATTTGCTCCACAGCCGGGAGCGAGGCGCTGGTCTTAACTTATGGGGCCAAGATCGGGGTGGCGCCCGAGGCGATGGCTCAGGCCCGGCTGATCCTTCTCTGGGGCATTAACGTCCTGACCACCAACATCCACCAGTGGCCGATTCTGCAAGAAGCCCGCCGCCGGGGAGCCGAGGTGGTGGCCATCGACCCCTACCGCCACGAGACAGCCCGGCGCTGCGACCGTCACCTGGCCCCGAGGCCGGGCACCGACGCCGCCCTGGCCCTGGGGATGATGAATGTCATCCTGAGTGAGGGTCTGGCCGACCAGGAATACCTTGATCGGAACACACTCGGGTTTGCGGGGCTGGCCGGACGCGTGCGGGAGTTCGCTCCGGAGCGGGCGGCCGCCATCACCGGCTTGCCCGAGGCTGAGATCGTCGATCTGGCCAGGCTTTACGCCCGATCTTCCCCGAGCTTGATCCGGCTGGGGTACGGCCTGCAGCGCCACACCAACGGGGGAGCCACTGTCAGGACGATCGCCTGCCTGCCTGCCCTGACCGGGGCCTGGCGGCGGGTGGGAGGCGGTCTGACCCTTTCCAACAGCGGAGGGTTTCCCTTCCGCAACCGGGCCATGGAGCGCCCGGACCTGGTCCCCGGACCGGACGGCACCCCAGGGACGCCGCGCCAGATCAACATGATCCACCTGGGGCGGGTCCTGCTTGGGGCCGAGCCACCGGTAATGTCTCTTTACGTTTATAACTCCAACCCGGCCGTCGTCGCCCCGGAGCAGAATCTGGTGCTCAAGGGCCTGGCCCGGGAGGATCTCTTTACGGTCGTCCATGAACAGATGATGACCGAAACGGCCGGCTACGCCGACGTCGTGCTGCCGGCGACGACCAGCCTGGAGCATTGGGATATCTATTCCTCTTACTGGCACAGCTACCTCCAACTCGGCCGTCCAGCTATCTCCCCGCTGGGCGAGGCCAAGCCCAATACCGGCGTCTTCCGGCTGCTGGCCAAGGAGATGGGCTACCAGGAGATCTGTCTGTATGATAACGACCGGGAACTCCTGGAGCAGTCGCTCGACTGGGATCACCCGGGGCTCAGGGGGATTACGTTGGAGCGCCTGATGCAAGAGGGGTACTGCCGGGTGGCTGACCCCCCGCCGGACCGGCCGGTTTTCGACGATCGCCAATTCCGGACGCCCTCCGGAAAGATTGAGTTTTATTCCTCTACCCTGGAGGCGGCTGGTCTCGATCCCCTGCCGGGGTACCAGCCTCCGGCCGAAAGCCCTGACGGATCGCCTGAGCTCTTCGCCCGCTACCCGATCCAGCTCCTAACCCCGTCGGCCAAGCACTTTCTTAATTCGACCTTCAGCCACCTGGACCGAATGAAAAACCTTGAAAGCCGGCCAACTGTCTTTATCAACCCGGCCGACGCGGCCACCCGGGGTATTTCGTCCGGAGACCAGGTTATGGTATATAATGACCGCGGGCGGTGCTTCCTCCGGGCGGAGGTGGCTGATACGGCCAGCCCTGGTACCGCCGTCAGCCCCGGCCTCTGGTGGAACCGGGACACCCCTGGAGGGTCAGGGGTTAACGCTCTGACCACTGATCGGGAGGCCGACTACGGGGGCGGGGCTTGTTTTCACACCAACTTGGTCGAGGTGGTCAAGGATTAATGAATGAGCTTGAAACTTGGCGGCGAAGCCTATTACGTTCCCTGCCGGCCGTCCACCTCGTCCTGGGCTGTCCTGAAGCTGATCCGCTCAAAGCCAGGTGTTCCGACGAGGTGGTCACTGAGCTGGTCGGGGAGACCCTTAACCATCTCCGGCGAAGCATCCTGACCGCCTCCTCCCCGGAAGAGTTTGAGGGAATTGACCTCAGCCCGGTCGCCCTGGCCGGGAGAGCGGCCGAGCGGCTTGAGCAGCGGTCCCGCCCCAGGCTGCGGGGGGTGATCAACGCCACCGGCGTGGTTCTGCATACCAACCTGGGCCGGGCCCCGCTGGCTCGAGCGGCTTACGAGCAGTTGGCAGCCGTTTCGGAGGGGTACAGCAACCTTGAGCTTGACCTGAACACCGGGGAGCGGGGGTCGAGGTACTCGCACGTTCAGGATCTGATTTGCCGTCTGACCGGTGCGGAGGCGGCCATGGTGGTCAATAATAACGCGGGGGCTGTCCTTTTGGTCCTTGCCGCCCTGGCCTCGGGCCGCGAGGTGGTCGTCTCCCGAGGTGAATTGGTCGAGATCGGCGGATCTTTCCGCGTCCCGGAGGTCATGTCGCAAGGGGGAGCCATCCTGCGCGAGGTGGGGACGACCAACAAGACCCACCTTTTCGATTACGAGCGGGCGATCGGACCGGCCACAGCCGCCCTGATGAAGGTCCATACCAGCAACTTCAAGATCACCGGTTTCACCGGGAGCGTCAGCCGGACCGACCTGGTGGCCCTCGGGCGGCGCTTCGGCCTGCCGGTCATCGAAGACCTGGGCAGCGGGGTGCTGCTCCCGCTGGAAGGGCTCGGCCTGCAGCACGAGCCTACAGTTCAGGAGAGCCTGGCCGCCGGGATTGATTTGGTGACCTTTAGCGGGGACAAGCTCCTGGGCGGGCCACAGGGCGGGATCCTGGCCGGCCGGCGCGACCTGGTCGAGGCCTGCCGGCGTCATCCTTTGACCCGGGCGCTCCGGATCGATAAACTGACTTTGGCCGCCTTGGAGGCCACCCTGAGAATTTATCTTGACCCGGCCAGGGCCTTGGCTGAAATTCCGACCCTGCGCATGTTGAGCCTTACCTTGGAAGACCTGAAGGCCAGGGCGGGAGCCCTAATCGCCGCGATCGAATCCCTGGTCGCTGACCGGGCGGCGGTCGAAGTTATCGAGGGAACCTCCCAAGCCGGTGGCGGCTCGCTCCCGGGTCTGGAGATACCGACCTTCCTGGTGGCCGTCAGCCCAAAATCCAAGAGCCTGGCTGCCGTCGAGGCCGGCTTGAGAGCGGGCGATCCCCCGGTGCTGGCCAGAATTCAAAAAGACTTGCTGCTTTTTGACCCCAGAACCTTGAGCCAGGCTGAATACAGCCTGGTCGGGGCGGCCCTGGATCAGGCGCTATGAGCGCTTTGATCCTCAAGCCCCTCCCCGGAATTCTGCCTGAAAACCGGCTGGCGGCCGCTTTCGTGAGCGACTTCACTAGGGTGGCTGGCCTGTTTCGCTTTGACCCGGCCTGCCCGGAATCTTTCCGGGAGCGGGCGGCTTACCTGAACCGGAGCTGGAAGGGCGACCGGAGGAAACTGGCCTCAGTCCTGGAGGCGTATAACCGCTCGCTCGGGGCCGGGGATCCCGTTCTGGCCAACGCCAGGCGACTGGGCCAGGATGGAACCCTGGCGGTGATCACCGGTCAGCAGGCCGGGGTCTTGACCGGACCCCTGTATGCCATTTACAAGGCCGTGACGGCCATCTCTTTAGCCCGGATCTGGGAGGCCCGGCTCGGCCAGCCGGTAGTACCGGTATTTTGGGTTGCCTCCGAAGACCACGACTACCGCGAGGTGGCCGGACTCAGCCTGCTCAACCGCGAGGGTGGTCTTCAGAAATTGGTCCTCGAACTCGGCTCGGATTACCGGCCGGCGGGGCGGGTCCCGGCTGGCGACCTTCCCCCGGGGGCCCAGGCGGCCGGATTGGTCAATCAGTTCTTTGAGGCTCTCACCCCGGGCCCGCCCAACGACCGGATGCGAGACCTGGTTTTGACCGAACTCTCCGGCTCACGGACCTTGAGCCAATGGTTCGCCCGGCTTATGACCCGCCTGTTCGCCGGCGCCGGGCTGGTTTTGGTCGACCCGATGGATTACGAAATCAGGAGAATGCAAGCCCCGGTTTTCATCAGAGCCCTGGAATCAGCGCCCGATCCGGCTCCCCACCTTGAACGGGCCCTCGAAAGGGTTCGCTCGCTGGGGTTTGAGACTACCGTCGAGGTCAAGCCGGGGGCCACCTGCCTTTTCATCTACAAGGACGGCGAGCGACGGCTCCTGTGGCAGGAAGGCGATGTGTTTTTTAACCGTGGCTCGGGAGATAATTGGACCCGTCAGGATCTGATCAGCCTGGCCCGGTCGCAGCCCTGGAGCTTCAGCCCGAATGTCGTTCTCCGCCCGCTCACCCAAGATTGCGTCTTTCCGACCCTGGCCTACGCCGCCGGGCCAGGCGAGGTGGCCTATTTCAGCCTTCTGGCCCCGGTTTACAAGGTTATGGGACTGGAGCCGCCGGTCATCTTTCCCCGGGCCAGCCTGACCATCGTTCCCCCGGCTGCCGCCCGCCAGCTCGATAAAGAGGGGATCTCTCCGGAAGAGGTCTTCGGGGGGCTGAAGGAACGGCGCGAGCAGGCGCTGCGCCGCGGCGATCCCGCCGGGTTCTTCGAGGCCCTAGAGGAGTTCCGTTCAGCCGTCGGGGCGGGGCATGCTAAAATAAGCGAGCTGGCTAAAGCCCTTGAACCCTCTTTGGAGTTCATTGCCCGTGACAACCTTAACCAGATCTTGGCCCAGATCGGCCGGCTAGAAGAAAAAGCCCGGCAGGCGGCCCGCAAGCGCTCTGAGGTTTCCCTCAAACGGCTGGAGGCAATTTCGGTTGCCCTGCGTCCCGCCGGTCAATTTCAGGAACGGGTCATGAACGTTTTTCAGTACCTGGTTCTGCCGGCCGCGCCGGGGGCCGAGTTAATCCCAGGCTTGATTGAGGCCCTTAACCCTGAGGATTTTCGTCACCAACTAGTTTTCTGGAGGTCTCCAAATTGAAGCGTTTTTGTTTATGGCTCCTAATCCTGACCCTACTATTGTCCAGCACCGTCGCCGGTGCCATGGGTGGCCATCCCTCGGCTCGAGATCCTTCGACCATTCCCCTGATCGAACCCCCGCCCTTCACTGTTAAAGCCAGGGCCGGCCTGCTGCTTGAGGCTGGAACCGGCATGGTGCTGGTCAACCAGAACGGTGAAGTCCCGCTGGTGCCGGCCTCCCTGGCCAAAGTCATGACCCTGCGGCTGGCATACAAGGCGATCAAGGAAGGCCGGATCAGGCTGTCCGATGAGGTGACTATCAGCGAGAACGCCTGGGCTCAGGCGGTCGGCGGTTCCCTGATGTTCCTCGAGCCGGGGACCAAGGTTAATGTTGAGGATCTGCTCAAGGGCATCGCCATCATTTCGGGCAACGACGCCTGTATCGCCATCGCTGAGCTGCTGGGCGGCTCGGCCGCCGGATTTGTCGCCATGATGAACGAAGAGGCCAAGGCCCTGGGCCTGACCAGCGCTACCTTCGTTGACCCGCACGGACTGTCAGCCCAGAACCGGATCTCGGCCCTGGATATGGCCAAGCTTTCGGCCGTCTATATTAGGGACTTTCCCGAGGCCCTAACCCTGCATTCCACCCAGAGCTTTACCTATAACAAGATTACCCAGCATAACCGCAATGGCCTGCTGGGCGCTTTACCCGGGGTGGATGGGCTGAAGACCGGCAACACCGACGAGGCTGGTTTCAATCTGGTCGCCACCGCCCTTCAGGGCCCGATGCGCTTGATTTCGGTGGTCATGGGTGCCGGCAGCATCCCGCTTCGCGAGGATGAGTCGGCCCTTCTGCTGAGCCACGGCTTCGCCAAGTACACCGTCCTGGAACAGATCAAGGCCGGTGAAGTCAAGGGGACGGTTCCGGTCCTCAAAGGGGCCAGGCAGGCGGTCGACATCGTGGCCGAAAAGCCGGTCAACATTCTGGTCCCGCGTAAGGCCTCGACTCAGGTCGACCAGTCCAAAAAGCTTCCGGACAAGCTGACTGCTCCCCTGACCAAGGGTCAGGCAGTTGGTGAGGCGATCTTGAGCTTCCGCGGTCAGGAGCTTGGCCGGACCAACCTGGTCGTGGCCGAGGATCTCCCTCGAGGGAGCTGGTTCCGGGTGATCTGGGACACAATCCGAACCTTTGTCCAGGGGTGGTTTAAGAAGGGCTAGCTCGCATTACCGCTCTCCGGCCCGAATAGGAATCGGTGAGGGGAGTGGTCCGGATGGCCGAGACAGGCTGCGCGCCGGTGGGGTTGCCCCTGCGGCTGGCCGCCTACCTGATCGACTGGGTCGTGCTCACAATGCTCGATTACGGCCTGAGCCGGATTCTCCAGGCCGGCGGGGTCAATGCTTACGGCGGGGATCTATCGGAAGCCACCTTGCCGGTACTGACCGGACTAGTTTATTTTGGGTATTTCTTTTCTACCAGCGGTCAGACAGTCGGGAAAAGGCTCCTTGGCCTGAAGGTGGTTCGGGTTGATGAACGGCCGCTGGATTGGTCAACCGGGATCACCCGCTATATCGGGTACCTGTTCTCGGCCATGGTCTTCTTCCTGGGGTTCCTCTTGATCGCGGTTGACCCGCGTCATCAAGGCCTGCACGACAAGCTGGCCCGAACGACGGTGGTGCGGGCCTGAAGGAAAACCCCCTGGTCGTCCAGAAGCACCTTATCATGAACAAGTTGCCTCACCTGGCCCTGATGGTCGGGGTGATCGGTGTTTCGTTCTCGTCAATCCTGATCAAGAACCTTCCCGAGGTGCCGGCCCTGGTCATTGCCGCTTACCGGATGGGGCTGAGCACATTGATCCTGGGAGGCTGGGCGGCCCTGAGAACTCCGGATCAGTTCCGCCGGTTCACGGGGCGCGACCTTTGGCTATCCGGGCTGGCTGGGGTGTTCTTGGCCGCCCATTTTGTGGCCTGGTTCACCTCACTGCGCTATACCTCGATCGCCAGCTCGGTGGCCCTGGTTACCCTGCAGCCGATCTTCGTCCTGCTCGGCGGGCGACTTTGGTTTGGAGAAAAAACGACGCTCCGGGGCCTGGCCGGGATCGGCCTGGCCATGGTCGGGGCGATGGCTATCGGCTATAGCGACAGCGGTTCGGGCCGGGATACTTTGTTTGGGGACATGCTGGCCCTGATTGGGGCGGCCTTGGTGGCCGGGTACTTTCTGGTCGGCCGCTCGGTTCGCCGCCGGGTTCCGGTTTTGCCTTATGCCGTGACCGTCTATGGCTTTGCGGCCCTGACACTGGTTCTGGCCGCACTGGCGGCCGGGGTCCGGCTTTACCCCTACGGACCAAATGAGATGGCTCACTTCCTGGCTTTGGCGGTGATCCCAACCATCTTGGGACATACTCTTTTTAATTACGCCATTGGGCACCTCCCGGCGGCTACCGTTTCCTCCAGCATCTTAGGGGAGCCGGTGGGAGCGGCTATCCTGGCCTTTTACCTCTTGGGCGAGACCCCGACCGCTGGACAAGTCTTCGGCGGGCTGACCATCATCAGCGGGCTGGGCTTGTTCGTGACATCCGGAGGTGGTAAATAATGGGTCGGACTGGACCGATCGCCAGCTGCTACGAGTGCGCCGGGATTCTTTCTTGTTACGGCACCAAACAGCCGGGCCTCCCCCGCGAGGAAGGGCGGGCCAGGGCTGCCGCCTGTGACAAGCTCGAGAAGGGCCGGACCGTCGAGGTGGTGAGGGTGGTGGGCCGGCAGCGTGGTATGAGCCGGCGCAACGCCCAAGAGGCGGTTGAGGCCGGAAAGGCGGTTTGGGAGGGGCCGGGGCTGGTCCGCCTCCTCGAAGGGAAATAGTCTTTTACGCCGGATTCCGGGAGGAAGGTTTTTTGGGGCAATACCTGGTCGACTACCACGTCCATTCAACCTGCAGCGCCGACTCCCATGCTTCGATGGCCGAACTGGCCCGGCGCGGGATCGAAATTGGCCTGAAAGAGATCGCTTTTA
>JBGFRN010000126.1:0-9543 GCA_041695105.1 Bacillota bacterium
GAAAAGGCGCTCGAACCCCTCGACCCACCGGCGATTATGAAACGCTTCGGGGAAAAGTCCTTCGCCAAGGGCGCCAACCGGGAGACGATCAAGGCCTGCTCCGAACTGGAGTTGGAGCTGGTGCAGTTTATCGGGCTTGGATTGGAAGCCATGAAGGGAATCGCCGGCCCGCTCGGGCTGCAGGATTCGACACCTGGTCCCCGAATCTGAAAGGTGAATACGGCTCGGGAAGTGGATTTTCTTGATGAAAAGCCCATCATGGAGGATCACCGCGATCTATGTGGTGGTTGGTGGTTCTTGGATCTTGTGGTCGGACAGCCTTTTGGTCGGCACTGTCACTGATCCACAGCTCTACACCCGCCTTCAGACCGTTAAGGGCTGGATCTTCGTCGCCGTCACCGCGGTGATGCTCCACCTGCTCATCCGGCGTCACACCCGGATCCTGCAACAATCTGACGAGGCCCTGAGAGAGAGCGAGAAGCGGTTCGCCCTCTTTATGCAGAACCTTCCCGGGGTCGCCTTTATTAAGGACGCCCAAGGACGGCACATTTGGGCCAACTCCGCTTTTGAAAGGATCCTCGGGACCGGCTGGTTTGGGAAAACCAACGAGGAAACCTTTCTTGCCGGCACCGACGCCCGGCTGACCGAAAACGACCGGATGGTTTTGACCACTGGCCAGCCGGCGGAAATGGTGGAAGCGACCGAGTTAAAAGATGGGGTCCGTTACTGGCTGACCCATAAGTTCCCCATTCAGGTCAGGGAGGGCGTTCCCCCGCTTCTGGGCGGCGTATCTATCGATATCACCGAGCGGGTCAGGGTTGAGGAAAACCTCCGCCGCAGCGAGGATCGTTACCGCCGTCTGGTCGAGTCCTCGCCCCAGCCCATGGCGGTAGTAATGAACGGGAAATGGGCCTACGTCAACTCAGCCGCGGTTCAGCTTTTGGGGGCCAGGAACCCTGAGGAAGTCATCGGGAAAAGGGCCCTTGATTTTGCGCACCCCGACTACCACGAAATGATCAGGCGAGAGGACCGCCTCAGCCGGTCCGGGAAAAAAGAGACTGTTTATATCGAGTTCAAGGCCAAGCGCCTGGACGGTCAGGTGATTGAGGTCGAGGTGGCCTCGATCCCGATCACCTACCAGGGCCGGTCGGCTTCACAGGTGGTTTTCAGGGACATCACCGAGCGCAAGAATGCGGAGGCGATGATCCGCCACCAGGCCTATCATGACTATCTGACCGGTCTCCCCAACCGCAGCCTGTTCAGCGACCGGCTGGCCCTGGCTTTGGTCCAATCGGCCCGCAATAAACAAATGCTGGCAGTGCTCTTTATGGACCTGGACCAATTCAAGGTCATTAACGATACCCTTGGACATTCGGTAGGGGATGATCTCCTGAAGTGCGTGGCCGAACGCCTAATTCGCTGCCTGCGCAAGGGCGATTCGGTGGGCCGGATGGGTGGGGATGAGTTTACCATTCTGCTTTCGGGCCTGAAGTGCCCAGAAGACGCTGTGGTTGTGGCGCAGAAAATCCTTGGGGTGATCAGGCGGCCCTGGCAGGTCGCGGGCCATGAACTGCGCATTTCGGCCAGCATCGGGATCGCTGTCTTCCCGGGCGACGGGCAGGATGCCGAAACTTTGATGAAAAACGCCGATATCGCTATGTACCGGGCCAAGGAACAAGGCAAGGACAGATGCCAGCTTTATAGCCCGTCCATTGGAAGTTCGACATAAATAGTGGTGCCGGGGCCCGCAGTACTCTCGGCCCAGATTCGCCCACCGTGCCGCTGGATGACGTCCCGGCAGATGAAAAGGCCCAACCCGAGGCCGCCGGGGTCGCGGCCGGTCAGGTTGTTGGCCCGGTAGAAGCCGTCAAAGACCTTAGTTAGCTGGTCTTTGGGAATGCCCACCCCGGAGTCGGAGATGGAAATACCGGCCTGGTGGCCGGCGGTTTTCAGGGTGACCCGGATCTCTCCTCCGTCAGGGGAGTACTTGACGGCATTGCTGAGAAGGTTGTCGAAGACATCGCGCAGCCTCTTGAAGTCGCCCAGGATCCAAATAGCTGAGCGGTCGCTCCGGTCAAGGGTGAATCGGTGTTGTCCTTGGCTGGCCAGGTAGGGCTGGATGGCTGACTCCAGCACAACCGCCAGGTCGATTTTTTCAAGGTTGAGCGGAAGGCGCCCCTCCCGCACCCGGAACGCCTCGAGGATCTCGTTCAGGAGCGTCGACAGCCGGTCGACCTCCTTTTCCATCACCTCAATAACCTTGTCCTGCTCCTCAAGCGGCCGGCCCTCGGCGATCCGGCGGCGCAGGAGGCTGAGAAATCCCTTTACCGGGGTCATTGGGTTACGCAGTTCGTGGGCGGCGATCTGCATGAAGCGGGTCCGGGTGGCTTCTAGCTCCTGGATCCGTTCGGCCATGCGGTCGAAGGTTTCCCCGGTGGTCGCCAACTCGTCTTGGCCAGTTAGGCCAACCCGGGCGGAAAGATTCCCGCCGGAGATGTTTTGAGCCGCTTGACGCAAGGCTTGGATCGGGCGAAGCAGGCTGTTTCCAAGTAGAGAGGTAGCCAGCAGCGACAGGAAACAAACCAGGGCCAGAACGGTTACCTCTCGGGCCGCCTCGGCCTTCAGCGGGGCGATCAGCTTGTCGAGATCTTCGGTGGCAAAGGCGGCCCAGCCGATCAAGCCAATCGGGACTGAGGCGCCCGCTCGCGGCTCGGGGGTTAACTCGGAGCGGGTGTTTCTGAAAGTGACCGCTTCGCCCCGCAGGACCCGATAGACGGGGGACCAGGCAGGCAGGCTTCTCTTGGTTATTGGCATCTCGGGATCAAGGTTATGGAACACGATCAAGGCGTTCTGGTCGACCAGCCCGAAGGAGGCGGTCGGGCTGGCTGGGGCCGCGGGGAGAACCTGGCCCAGCTTCTTGGCGTCCACCGCGGCCGCAATGACCCCGACCAGGAGACCATCCCGCCTGATGCCGCGTGAGACTGTAAAGGTCAAAGCTTGCTGGCCCGGCGGTTTGGTCAGATTAGACACCACCAGGTCTTGCCCGAGATTGATAAGTCTCAAAGACTCGGAATCTGGGGTTCGGCGGCCGGTGCCTTTCGAATCAGTTGACGCCACGACCACGCCCTCAGGATCGATCCAGGAAAGGGCCCTCAGGGTCGAGTGAGCCCTTAATTGGGCATAAAGCAGCGCTTCGACCTTCCTTGGGTCAACCGGGCCGTCCCACTGAAGGACTGCGTTGCCCAGGGCCAACTCCATGCTCCAGATGGTATCAAGGCAGTTAACAAAGGCGGCGGAGATGGCCTTGGCCAGATCCTGGCTGGCCTGTAGGTGGGCATCGATTCGCTGTTCGTAGCGGGCTATGATCTGGAACGCCTGCAGGGCCAGAAACGGAATCAAGGCCAGGACCATTAAGGCGATCAGCTTTCCCCGAACGCCCAAGGCGAATGGCCTCGGTTTGGAGCGCTTATCCTCAGGGTTAATCGGTGTTTGTCCCCTTTGCCGTAACACCTCTAGGTTCCACCAATATAAACAATGCCTGATGTCAAATATTGGCGAATTATGCTACATCAAAAGGTATTTTCACGTTTTTTGGCTCCAACGCTGCGTTGAAGGCAGGGGCAAACACAGTCGGGCTGACAAAACAGGGCGTGAAGGTCTACAAGGCAAAAAGGAACTCTTCGACGAAGGCATCGCGGAAGCAATGTCCCCCGCCGGTCACACCTTAAGGGTCTATAACCCGGAGCGGACTATCTGCGACCTGGTGCGCAGCCGCAGGAACATCGAAATCCAGGACTTGCAGTCTGCCATCAACCCCTGGCAAGGTGATAAAGGATCAGTTGGTTCAGGCTGACGTTCTCGTCTTTGGCTTTCTGAGACAAGGCCTGGTGAAGAGATCTGGGCATTCGTATCCGAAGTTGCCCGGAATACTTTTCCCCCTGCATTGGCTCAGGAACTTCCCGGCCCAGCTCCAAGTTGGTTTCGATCCAACTCTTCTTGGCATCACCGAGGTTGGCCAAGGCTTCCTCAGGGGTCTGGCCATCGGACATGCATCCGGGCAATAGCGGGATTTCCGCGAACCACCCGTCTCCTTCGTCTTGGGTCAGACGTCTAAGGCTGATCTCGTAATTCAAATTCAGGTAATAGGCTAGATCCTTCATGACTCGCTGCCCTCCTGGAGCTTCATTAAGGCGAGGATTGACTTTTTGACGTAGATGGCCTTTGTTGGCCGGGTAAACGGAACGGTAAGGATATCGGGCAGTTGAGGGTGGGAGTAAGTGTAATGACTTGAACCACTGCCTGGCTGACGGTGCCGGAATCCGTAGTGTGCCAGCAGTTTATCCACACAGGTATCGACCCTGCGCTCCAGACGACCTCAACGGCCAACCCTGCCCCCACCGGGCGTATAGACCTGGGTCAAGTCTCATAGGTATTGGCAAGGCTGGCGTCAAAGCAGGCAAAGCCATGCCGCGGGAGGCGTGACCTTGCGAAGAACAATCGCCCAGAACCTCTTGACCCTGGCGGTCGTATTTCTGACCCTGTCCCTGGTTGTCTACCCCAAGGACGCCTTTGAGGCCTCGGTGCACGGGATGAAGATTTTTTGGGATATCGTGTTCCCGTCGCTGCTGCCCTTTTTTGTCTTGTCGGAGATCATGCTGGGCCTGGGCGTCGTCCACTTCATCGGCGTTCTCTTTGAGCCATTTATGCGCCCGCTCTTTAGCGTGCCGGGCGAGGGGGCCTTCGCCCTATCGATGGGCCTGGCCGCTGGCTACCCGATGGACGCGGTGATCACCGGGAAGTTTCGCCGGGCCAACATGTGCACCCGGATCGAGGGCGAAAGGCTGCTGGCCTTCACTAACACGGCTGACCCGCTGTTCATGTTCGGGGCGGTGGCGGTCGGAATGTTCGGGATGCCCGAATTGGGCGTTACGATAGCGATCGCCCACTACATATCCGCCTTTACTGTCGGCCTGATTTTTAAGCTGCACGGCCACGGCGATCCGGGGACGGTCGACGAGAAGAAGGGCCAGGGCAATATCCTGACGCGCGCCCTCGAAGCGATGTACCGGGCCCGCCAGGAAGACCGGCGCTCGTTCGGCAAGCTGATGGGCGACTCGGTCCACGAATCGGTCAAGACTCTCTTGATGATCGGCGGGTTTATTATGAGCTTCTCGGTGATGATCAAGGTCATCACCGTCGCTGGCTGGGCGCCCCTGATCTCGCTGCCGATCGAGGCGGCCTTTGCTCTGTTCGGGATCGACCGTAGCCTGATCAACCCCGCCCTGCAGGGACTTTTTGAGATTGACCTTGGCACTGTGGCCGCAAGCCAGGCCCCGGCCCCCTTTCCACAGAAAGTGATGATAGCCTCGGCCATCATAGCCTGGAGCGGGCTGTCGGTCCACGGCCAGGTGGCTTCGGTCTTGGCCGGGACCGACATCCGGATGCGTCCGTATATGCTGGCCCGGCTGCTACACGCCGTTCTGGCGGCCGTACTAACCCTGGCCCTGGTCGGTCCGGCCCAAGGGGTTTCCTCGGCCTTGGTTCCCAACCTGACCGTCCCTGCCGGGGCATCCTTGCTGGCAACCCTGGGCGGGCCCCCGTCCTTCTGGGAACACCTGCACGCCAGCACCGTGCGGGCGCTGCTCGTTCCGCTGGCGATGCTTGGATTCTCGGTTGTCTACGCCGCCTTCCGGACGGTTAGGCTGGTCTGGTTCTACCAGGCGAAGTAGGGTAGTCTCGTGCCAAAGCCATTTTGAGGCTCGGGACTGGCGTAACCGGTTGGGCGGCGGGTGGGTTGGTCCCGTGGGCGGTGCAGGCACCGGGTCCGAAAACCATCGCCAAAACCATAACTGTTGACTGAGAAAGTAAGGCCTCCCGGTGCAGGCACCGAAGGAACGCCCTTCATCCCGGTGCATGCACTGCGCCGAAGAGGCTGAGGGCTGACGCAGGGTATCCACGCTCCAGGTCGAAAAGGTGGTATAGGCTCCCAGAAACCCGACACAATTATATTAAGCCACATCGATAACCCAAATGAGGACAAAGATGAAATTGGAGATGATTCCTTGCGCTACAACACCGATCTGACCGGGCGAGTGCTGGCCTTCATCAGGGAGCGTTCTTACCGCCCAATGCTGGCCGGTGAACTGGCCGAATCACTGGATTTAAGCCCGTCCGACCCGGCCTTTGACCGGACCCTGAAGGAGATGGAGTCGGCCGGACGGATCGTCCGCACCCGAACGGGCCGTTATGGGGCCCCGGAGCGGATGAACCTGATCGCAGGCCGGCTTCAGGGACATCAGAGGGGCTTTGGCTTCCTCATCCCCGATGACCCGACGGTTGAAGATGTCTACATCCCGAACGAGGGAATGAACGGTGCCTGGCACAACGACCGGGTGATCGCCCGCCTCGGCCCCCCGGAACGGGGGGGAGGCTCCCGCGGAGGCGGGGGGGCTCGCCTTCAGGGCGAGATCATCCGGGTCCTCGAGCGGGCCAACCCGAGGGTGGTGGGGACCTATTTCGGATCGGACCAGGCCGGGTTCGTCAGGCCAGACGAGCGACGCCTGCCCGAGGACATCGTGGTCCTCGGCCCCAACCTTCAGGGGGCCGTCGACGGGGAGACAGTCTGGGTCGAGCTTATCCACTGGCCCGAGGGCCGCAAGGGGGCGGTCGGGCGGATCGTGGAGCGCCTTGGCGTTAAGGGTGAGCCTGGGGTCGACGTCCTGGCTATCGCCCGCCGCTTTGGGCTGCCGGAGGCCTTTCCCGAGGACGTCCTGGACGAGGCGGGAAGGGTGCCCGAGACCGTCGGGCCGGATGAGATCAGGGGTCGGGAGGATCTGCGCGGCCTGATGATGGTCACCATCGACGGGGCCGACGCCAAGGATCTTGACGACGCCGTTTCGCTTGAAACCCATGACTTTGGGTTCCGGCTCGGCGTTCACATAGCCGACGTCACTTATTACGTTGGTGAGGGGAGCGCGCTCGACCGCGAGGCCCAAGACCGCGCCACCTCGGTCTATCTGGTCGATCGGGTGATCCCGATGCTGCCCCCGCGGCTATCCAACGGCATCTGCAGCCTCAACCCCAAGGTCGACCGGCTGGCCCTGACCGTTTTCATGGACTACGACCAGCGCGGCCGGCGCCTGGCGCACCGGATCTGCCGGTCAGTCATCCGGACTAATGAGCGGATGACCTACGAAAAGGTGGCCGCCCTCCTTGAGGAACGGGCTGGGGCTGAAGATAGGGAGCACTACCGCCATTTAACCCCGATGTTCCGCGAGATGAAAAGGCTAATGGAGCTTCTCCGCTCGGCCCGCTTCGCTCGGGGGAGCATCGACTTCGATCTGTCCGAAGAGAAGGTGTACCTCGACCCGCTTGGAAAGCCGGTTGAGATCAGGCCGGCCATCCGGACGGTGGCCGATCAGATCATTGAGGAATTTATGCTCCAGGCCAACGAAACGGTGGCCGAGGAATTCTTGCGCCGCGAGGTTCCATTCATGTACCGTGTCCATGAGGAGCCCGATCCGGAGAAGCTTCAGGACTTATCGGAGTTTCTCTGGAACTTCGGGATTTCACTTAGGGCCCGTAAGCGGGTGCATCCAAAGAGCCTGCAGGAGGTTCTGGAGCAGGCCGCCGGGCGGCCGGAGGAAAAACTGCTCAACACGGTCGTGCTGCGATCACTCAAAAAGGCAAGGTATTCTCCTGACTCTTCCGGCCATTTTGGGTTGGCGGCCGAGCACTACTGCCATTTCACCTCGCCAATCAGGCGCTATCCCGACCTTTTCATCCACCGGGTGATCACCCGGATTCTTGAGGAGGGCGCGATTCACCCCGCCAGTGAGGGGAAGCTGCGGCGGGATCTGCCCGTCCTGGCCGATCACTGTTCAGACATGGAACGCCGGGCCGACGAGGCTGAGCGGGAGACGGTCGACCTCAAGAAGGCCGAGTTCATGGTCGACAAGATTGGACAGGAGTTTCCTGGCCTGGTCTCCGGCGTCACCAACTTCGGGCTCTATGTCAAGCTCGAGAACACGGTCGAAGGTTTGGTCCATATCTCTAACCTGATCGACGATTACTATGCTTACAGCGAAAAGAGCTACAGCTTGATCGGTTCACGGACCAAAAAGGTATACCGGCTGGGTGACACCGTCACCGTTCGGGTGGCGGCGGTCGACCTGAACCAGCGCCAGATCGATCTGCTCTTGGTGGAGAAAAAAGGGGAGAGGCCCCCTGCCCGGCGGGGCCGCCCGGGGAGAAAACGGTTGTCAAAGGCCAAAAAGTAGAGTAGTATTTGGGCTCGGAAGGTCCCAGGGAGGGGCGAATTGGAGAGGGGGTCGACGGTAGATGGCCAGCGAAGGACTGGAAAAGAGATTTAAAGTCGTCGCTGACAATCGCCGGGCCCGGCACGACTACCACATCCTCGAGACCTTCGAGGCCGGCCTGGCCCTGACCGGCACCGAGGTCAAGAGCCTTAGGCTCGGCCACGCCAATCTCCGTGAGGGCTACGCGGCCGTCTCCGGCGGCGAGGTCTTCCTTTATAACGTCCATATCAGTCCTTATGAGCAAGGCAACCGTTACAACCACGAGCCCCTGCGGCCGCGCAAGCTGCTCTTGCACAAAGAAGAAATCCGGCGTTTGATCGGGTTGACCAGAGAAAAAGGTTTGACTTTGGTTCCCTTGCGCATATATTTTAAGAACGGGAAAGCCAAGCTTGAAATCGCCCTGGCCAAGGGCAAAAAACTGTACGACAAGCGCGAGGACATCGCCAAGCGCGATGTGGAGCGCGAAATGGCCCGGGCCTTGCGCGGCAAGAATTACGACGATTAAGAGACGGTTGGCCAAAAGCAAGTTTTGTGCTATAATTGCTGTACAAAAATTTTGGGGGCGAACTAGATTCGACGGGGGTAGTGTTGATCCGGGTAGCGAGCCGAGGTCCCGTGCCTCGTTAAACAGCGGGACGGCTTTAACTGCCAAAAACGAAGTCGCTCTGGCTGCTTAATTAAGCCACGCTCCTTCGCCCTTCGCCCGCGAGCGCGAAACGAGCGTCATTAAAGCGGGATACCCACCGGGGGCGCCTGGAACCGGTGGGAAAAATTACAGGCTGGCGGCCAATGAACCCGGCCTCGCGGGGTCTGAGGCGGCGAGACTTTAAATTCGAGGATACGCTCGTAGCAAGCCTGGGTTGGTGCGCTTTCGGACCGGATGGGCAGCACATCCGCGCCTCCACCAAAATTTTAGAAGTATGGGGGAGCCCGAGGGGGCTGTAATCCCGCCGACTTCAGTCGGGGGATACACGGACCCCCTCGGGAATTTTCGTTCGCGGCAATACACGCTTAATCAAGAAATGCGCTTGATCAAGAAATGCGCGCTCTCAAAACAAGGAAAAACGTATCGGATTGGAGAATGATCGAACAGATGTGCGTCCTGATGGGAGGCTGGAGGTGAACCGGAATCATGCCCATGTTGACACTGAAAGCCAAACTCATTGGGAACGAACCAGCGCGGGCCGTTCTTCTTGACGCCATGCTCTGCGCCACCAAGGTCTAT
>JBGFRN010000312.1:0-9506 GCA_041695105.1 Bacillota bacterium
TGACCGAGCCAAAGAGGAGGAGACGCGCCGGATTCTCCGTAAAGTCTACCCAAAACACTTTTTGGGCTCGGTGCCAATGATCCTGGCCGCCGAGTTCTGCAACCACCCTGACGAGCGGGGAAGAACAAACCTGGCGGTTTTAAACTCCTACGTCCACAGCAGTGTTTCGCGAGTGCTGTACAAAGCCGAAGACCAGGTCAGGCAGGCCGGATTCAAAAAGCCCCTACTGATTGCCCACAGCAACGGCGGATGCTCACGAGTGGCAAAAACTCGTGCCATAGATTTAATCGGCTCGAGCCCGGTAGCCGGCTACATCGCCTCCCAACACTGGGCTGAAAGGTACGGTTTAAAGAATGTGGTCACGATTGACGTCGGCGGAACAAGCTTTGACGTGGGAATGATCGTTGACGGCCAAACCTCCTGGAAGGACAAAGAGTTCTATGACGTCCCGATCGCTACTCCGGTGGTCGGGGTGTACTCCTTCGCCCTGGGCGGAGGATCGATCTGTAAAGCCGATCCGGCCTCCAAGCAGGTGGCGGTTGGGCCGCAAAGCGCCGGCGCCGTTCCGGGACCGGCCTGCTACGGTCTGGGCGGGCAGTTCGCCACCGTGACCGACGCCGACGTGGTGCTTGGTCGCGTCGACCCCGAGTACTTCCTTGGCGGACGCCGTAAGCTTGACGCCGAGGCCTCAGCCGGCGCAATTAACGAGAACGTGGCCGGGCCCCTTGGGATTGGGACCAAGGAGGCCGCCCTTAGGATCGTTCGCCAGGCCGCCGACCAGGCGGTTGATGAACTGGCCCGGCTGATCAGCAACACCGGCCGGAAGCCGCCAGACTTCGCCATGTTTTCCCTGGGCGGAGCCGGTGGAGCCAGAGCTTGCGAGCTGGCCGATTTGCTTGGCATTACCCAGGTCTATACCTTCCCCTGGTCGTCGATTTCCGGAGCCTACGGAACCTCGCTGATGGATGTGGTTCACGTCTATATGGCCTCGTGCCAGCTTCCTTTGATCTCCGGCGGAGAGCCGTCCCTCGACTTCGCCGCCTTCAAAGCCCTGATCGCCGGGGAGCGGCACAAGGGCCTGAGGGATATGGCCGGCGAGGGCTTTACACCTGAGGACGTCTTGTGGCGTCTTGACGTGGAGGTCTTTGACCGTGATCGGAATACCACTTACCTGGTTGAGGTCCCTGGGGCAAACCTGGGCGATCCGGATGACGTCCGACGCCTGGTCACCTCGTGCGGTCAGATGGTCGGCCGGGAACTGGAGATCAACGTCGTCTACGTCAAGGCCTGCCGCGTCATGACCCAGCCCGAGCAGACGGCCACGGACGAGCAGTCGGCCAGCCCGGCTCAGGCCCTCAAGGGCGCCAGGGAAGCCGCCGGGGAGGGTTGGTCGGTCGCAACCAACGTCTACGACCTTAACACCCTGGCCCCGGGAGCCGAGGTCCACGGCCAGGCGATTCTGGAGAGGGTGGATACGACCATCGTGATCCCGCCGATATGGCGGTTCCGGGTTGACGCTTACGGAAACGGGGTCGCCTCAAAAGTCTAAAGGGGGGATCAGAATGAGCAAACGAGTCCCGATTACCGAGTACCTGGCTATTAATCTTAATACCGAGCTTTGGTCTGCCGTAGGTGCGGTCACGAGCTGATCTCGGCCCGGGAGAATTACAAGAAGGGCTGCCTGGTCTATGTCCGCAATCCGGCCGAAATTCACCGGCCGCGGACGAACGGTGCCTATGACTTCACTCCCGATCCGTCCTGGTGCCTGTACGTCGAGTTTTACTGCCCGTCGTGCGGCACGATGGTTGACGTCGAGGTCCTTCCTCCGGGACATCCGGTCTGCAACGATATCGAGGTCAATCTCGACGCCCTAAAAAAGGATCAGGGCGAGGAGGTGGTGGCTTAAATGGCCTTTGTTGACGATATTGTCGAGAGCCTGAAGCCGAAACCGCCTACCGAGCGAGAGTTGGCCCTGGCTGAAAAGGTCCCGCTCGACGATTTTACAATTTATTACGACAAAATCTATATGATCTGCGACGAAGCCAAGGAGCTTTTTGTTCGCTCCGGCGTAACCACCATGCTCCTTAGCGGCGACCTGATCGCCGGAGTCTACAATGCCCAAGGAGACCTGATCAACTGCGTGTGCGGCGCCTATATCCACGCCGTAACCGCCAGCCCGGCTATTAAGTACATCATTCAACGGTTTAAGGACGATCCGACGGTTGGGGTCAAGGAAGGAGACATTTTCTTCTTTAACGATATCCTTTACGGCAGCCTCCACTCGCCGGACGAGGCGGTCGTAATGCCGATCTTCTGGGAAGGCGAGCTGATCGGCTTTGCCGGGGCAGCCGTCCAACAGACCGAAGTCGGGGCGATCGACCCCGGCATGACCCCCAGGGCCAAAAGCCGCTGGGACGAGGGCTTGAAGATGCCGCCGGTCAAGATCGGTGAGAACTACAAGCTGAAAACCGATATGATCGAGGCCCTGGCCAACATGTGCCGGACTCCCGAGCAGCACATCATCGACACCAAGGCCCGGACGATCGCTGCCGACACCGTCCGGCGGCGGATCCAGGACATGGTCAAGGAGAAGGGCAAGGATTTTGTCATCGGCCTGTTTACCCGCATTCTGCTTGAGACCGAGAAAGGCGCGCGGGAAAAGCTCAAGCGGTGGCAGGACGGCACCTACCGAACCCAGATCTTCTTCGATTCGCTCGGCTACAAAGAGGGTCTCCAGAAGTTCACCATGGAGTTGATTAAGGAAGGCGACCGAATTCTCTTCGATTTCACCAAGACGTCGCAGGAGACCGATGGCCCCTGGAACAGCTTCCCTCACTGCGTGGCGGCCCACGTCTGCTCCTGGCTGTACGGGGCGGTTTACGCCGACCTGCCCCCCAGTTCGGGTATCTTCCTGTCGCACGACTTCAAGTTCCGAAAGGGCAGTATCCTGCACGCCCATACCCTGGCTTCGACCAACCTCTCTCCGCCAGGATTGGGTCCGATCATCGCCGCCACCCAGGCTTGCTTCGCCAAAATGCTCTATTCAAGCTCCGATTCCGAAGATAAAGTCGCGGTCATGGCTCCGACCAGCGTTACCTCCGGCGCCAACTACTTCGGCGGCGTCAATCAATGGGGCCGCGGCATCGGCGACATGATGAGCATCAGTTTGAACACGATGGGCGAGGGGGCCAAGTGCCACGCCGATGGGACGAATGCCTGGGGCTTCTCCTGGTGCCCCTGGGGCAAGGCGACCGATGTTGAGGACGCTGAAAACGAGTGGCCCTGGATCTACCTACATGCCGAACACTTGGTCGATAGCGGAGGGTTCGGCAGGCGCCGCGGCGGGGCGGCGGTGGCATCTCCGGTGATGGTCTTTAACCCGGCCTTCGTCGCCCTGGCCTCAATCGGAGTCAACAGCAAGTTTGCCCTGACGCCCGGTCTTTTTGGAGGTTACCCGGCCTGTACCCTGCCAGGCATTGTCGCCAAGGAGACTCCCCTTCTCAATAAATTGACGGAGACTCCCCGGGAGGTTCCCTCGACGACCGACGAATTGGTTGAGGCCATTAACCAAGGTCAGCTTGGGAGGGTCGAACTCACCCACAACGTCCGCTGGATCCAACCGATAATGCAGGGCGAAATCCACACCGTCTGGTCGGGAGGGGGCGGCGGTTACGGGGACGCCCTGGATCGCGAGTCCGATCTTGTGCAGAGGGACATGGATCACAAACTCATTTCCGAGTGGACCGCCGTAAATGTTTATAGGGTTGTCTTCGACCCGGCCACCGGGGAGATTGACAAAGAAGCCACAGAGCGGCGGCGTCAGGAGGAGAGAGAAGCCCGAAAGAAGCGGGGGGTCTCTTTCACAGAGTTCGAACGGACTTGGCTGAGCCGCAAACCGCCTGAGGAAGCTCTTGAGTTCTACGGTTCTTGGCCCGACGCCGAGACCAACACCCGGCCAATCTTCAGACTGTAAACGGCCATCCAGACTGAATCAGCTTATTGAAGGGAGATCGATCCATGAAGACGGTCGATGTAGATATCGGCGGTACCTTTACCGACTGCTACCTGAATTACGACGACGTGGTCGCAACCGCCAAGGCGTCGACGACTACCTACGACCTATCGGTTGGGTTCATGAAGAGCCTTGAGGCTGCAGCCTCCAAGATTGGGCGGACCCTGACCGACCTGATGGCCGAGATCGACTCAGTCCGTTATTCAACCACGGTGGCGATGAACACTCTGATCCAGCGCAAGGGGCCGCGCCTCGGCGTGATCACGACTAAGGGCTTTGAGGACATCACCGCCATCGGCCGGGGCTCATCCTGGCAGGACGGCCTGATTGGCCTAGAGAAACGGAAGCTTCCTTCGATGTCAAAACCCGACCTATTGGTTGATCGTAAAATGATCGTCGGGGTGCGGGGGCGCGTCGACTGTTTCGGAAAAGAGGTCACCCCACTGGACGAAGACGGGGTGCGGGAGCAACTCTACTATTTAGTCAACCAGGGTGTCCGCGGCTTCGTCGTCTGTCTCCTCTGGTCCCAGCTCAACCCGTCCCATGAGTTGCGAATCAGGGAGATCATCGAGGAGGAGTACCCGGACTTCTACCTGGGCGGAATGCCGGTTGTCTGCTCGCACGAGGTTCTGCCGCGGCGGGGCGAGTACGCCCGCTTCATGACCGCGATCCTGAGTGCCTACCTCCAGCAATCGATGAGCGAGGAGCTTTCCAACATTTACGACCGCCTGCGGGATATGGGCTACAAAGGAGCGTTCCAACTCGTACACAATACGGGCGGCGTGGGCGACGTCCACAGCACGACGGCTATCCAAACCTACAACGGCGGACCGGTGGCCGGAGTCATCGCCAGCAGCTACATCTCCAAGCTTTATGGCAAGGGCAACGCCATCGTCAGCGACGTCGGCGGCACCAGTTTCGATATGGGACTAGTCGTCGAGGGCAGCACGCGGTTCTACGACTTTGAGCCGGTCATCGATCGTTATTTGGTTGGGGTGACCATGCTTCAGACCAGGTCGGTCGGCGCCGGGGGCGGATCAATCATGTGGTATAACGAGGCCCTGGGGAAGTTGGAGGTCGGGCCGCAGAGCGCCGGCGCCTATCCGGGACCGGCTTGTTACAATCAGGGCGGCGAGGAGCCGACATCGACCGACGCTGACCTGCTCCTGGGCTACATCAACCCGGATTATTACCATGGCGGCACCCTGAAGCTCTCGGTTGACCGGGCGCGGAAATCGTTCCGGAAGCTGGCCGGCCGGCTAGGGGTCGATCCTGAGGAAGTCGCGGCCATGGGCCGGAAAATCCTCGACGCCAAGATGGGTCACGAGATCTATAAGGAGACGGTCCTCCGCGGGTACGACCCGAAGGATTTTATCCTCTACGCCTTCGGCGGAGGCGGCCCGACTCACTGCGCCGATTACGCCCGGTTTGCCGGCTGCAATGATGTCCTGCTCTTCCCCTATTCGGCTGTCTTCTGTGCCTTCGGTTCTTCGACCATGGACACGATCCGGTTCTATGAGAAGTCGCAGCACATGACCCTGATGGAGCCGATTACCCGAAAATGGGCCCTCGACGTCGGGACTTTCAACGAAATCGTCAGGCAGCTGCGCGAAAAGGCTATCCGCGAATTCAAAACTGAGGGGGCCAGGGCTGAAGACATCAAGTTCGAGCTCAGCCTTGAGATGCGTTTTGGTGGTCAGATCCACCACTTCCGCGCAGGTGTCCCGGTGTTGTTTGTTGATACCGAGGCTGACATGGACGCGGTCTACCGCGACTTCGTCAAGCAGTACGCAGAAGTCTTCAGCCCGATCGGGGTCTCTCCGTCAAGCGGTGTGGATATCGAGGGCTTTGTCCTGAAGGCCACTGTACACCGCCCGAAACCGCAGTTCGCCAAAATGAAGTTCCAGGGCGAGGATCCCTCGGCCGCCCTGGTCGGCGAGCGAAAGGCCTTTTGGGAAGCGCTGGGTGGTTACCAGAGCACCCCGGTCTACCGTTTCCACCTGCTTCGGGTCGGCAACCAGATCCTCGGTCCGGCCATTATCGAATCGGAGAGTACCACGGTGGTGGTGCCCCCCGACTGGGCTCTGACTCTCGATGAGTATAGCAACGGCCGAATGAAGCGAGTTCCAGCTTAGCAGCAGCCGCCTTCAGGCCGCGCGGCCTCCGGGGTGACCAGCTATCTGGTTGCTCCGGGGGCTTTCCCTATTCTCCGTAGACCAGCGGTGACATGTCAAGGGGCGAAGGTGACATAAGTTTGTGATTTTGTCAAAGTTCGGGTGGTTATCAGGGCTCGAAGGCAACACTCAACCACAGATGCCTTCCGGAATTTGTGGGCCGGGAATGGGCACTCGGTCACCGGCTAATGCTTGCGCCGGGGTGCCCCCAGTGGGTTGTAAAGCCGGTTGGACCTTATCAGATGGTCCACCTGCCGAACCAATTTGTGAGCGGTCAACGCAAGGGCACGGAGATGGGCATGGGTCTTGGCTTCGGCCTTCTTCTGCTGGTAGTACCGCCCGAACTCAGCATCGTGCATTGCGGGGCTGCAGGCGGCTTCGACCAGGTAGTACCGCAGGTAGCGGTTTCCCGAGCGGATCAGGCGCTTGTCCTGGGAATCGTACTGGCCGGACTGGTGGCGAGACCAGGCCAGCATACTTGGCCACGGCGTTGTGGTTTGGGAAGCGGTGGATGTCACCGATCTCAGCCAGAATCTTTCACGAATCGTAGGGTGTTGGGCAGGGTAGCGAAGAGCAGATTCGGGCCAGCGAGCGCCTTAATCTGGTCCTCCAGCGACCGGATGAGGGTCAGGTGAGTAGCCAGTTCCAGGTTAACGGGTCTGCTAACGCCTTGGGTAATCGATACGAGCTGCGTGCCGCCTTCTGGACGGCCACAGCGACCTCCTCAGAGGCTGCGTAACGGCCTCGACCGTAGGCAATGACCCGTTCGTTTGCTCGTCCAGAGCAAAGCCGCTGCACTTCAGGAACAGGGCGTTCAAGAAGCGCTGCTTTGCCCGGACCAGATCCTGTACCAGGTGCCAGGCGTCCACTCGGTCTGTCTTGGGCAGTTCGGGGTACGCGTTCTTGAAGCCCTTGACGACCTTGGGGGTTGAAGGTGTGAACGACGGGCTTGAAGGGCTGCAGGACGGCCGCCTGCCGGAGATGATGGGTGAGATGCCAGCCGTAGATGCCGGTGGCCTCAATTCTCACCGCCAACTGGTCGAAGCCGCCTTTGGCCATGATCGTTGCAAGCCGTTCACACAATGCGTCAGCATTGATACCGACAAACAAGGTTTTCATTCGTCTCACCTCCCGTCTACTGAGGATTGAGGCGCAAAGAGAGTTCGGGTTGCCCTCGGGGCCAGACGTGAATGCAGCCTTGCGTGTGATGAGCACCGTTCCAGGGGTCAGGAGTGTCTGGCGGAGGGGAGCAGTCTTTCAGAGCGGCTCCGCGGCGGGAGCCCGCCGCCTCATCGCCCTGCAGGAGGATGAAGCTCCATCCTCTCATTGGCCTCACAACCAATGATCCGAGAGTGACCCGAAAAAGTAAACTAGCGGCTATCTGCCGCTAGTATACAAGGAGTGATACCGGTGAATTCGAAAGAACTGTTTGAAGCTTGTTTTCGCGGGTCCAACGACCGGATACCCTATCTGCCATTGGTTTCCAACTATGCTGCCAAAGTAGAGCAACTGGATCCCGGGCAGCTTTTCACCAGCCCTAACAAGCTGACCAAGTCCCTGCAGAACACCCAGAAACTGTTCGGTGCTGACGGGTTCTTGCTGGTTTTTGATCGGACGCTGGAGGCCGAAGCCTTGGGGCCCGGATCATCGATTGACAGCTTGGCCGGCATCCGGGGCGAGGAACTAATCCAGCGGGGCCAGATTCAGGTGGTGATCGAGGCTGCCCGGAGATTGAGCCTGGTCAAGGGGGCGGAACTCCCTCTTTGGACAGTCCTAACCGGCCCTATGACCCTAGCGGCCCACCTCAGGGACACCGAGTTCCCCGGTCTTTGCGAGGGTGAGGGGGAAGCGGTCAGGGAACTACACGATGACCTGGTCCGGAAGATCCTGGTCCCTCTGGCCAGAGCCATGGCAGAGGCCGGCGTCAGAACTTTCGTGGTCGCGGATCGCGGCCTGGACGGTTTGAACACCGAGGACCTGGCCGCGCTGGGGGAATCATACCAAGTCTTTCAAAATACCCTGATACATTTCGGTTGCCGGAGCGTTTATCTCGGCAAGGGCTGTGGAAATACGGGCCTGAGGCATCTCCTCAAAGACTGGCCGTTCAACGCGGTGGTGGTCGACGGAACGGTTGATTTCGACCACGTCCGTGAAACGGCCCGCCGGCACGATAAGGCGATCGGCTTGGGTATCCCGGCGGAACTGCTGGCCGGGGGCTATCCGCAGCAGGTTGCTACGTGGGTTTCCGAACGACTGGCGGGGAAGTCGGCCGCCGGCCTTTTTCTGACAACTGATTGGGATATTACTTACGAAACCCCGATCGACAATTTGCACGCAGTTAGCAAAGCCCTTGGGTTTGTGAAGTTTTAACAAGTTGATTGTGCAATGGTGACTCTAGTTACTGAGCCCTGGCGTGCCTCCTGTTACTATAAAGACGATAGACTAATCCCAATTGTCTAAAGGTGGAGGTGCTTTGTGGTAGATCTCTCTGGTAAGGTAGCCGTTGTTACCGGCGGTGGGAAGGGGATCGGCCGGGCGCTGGCTGAGGCTTTTGCCACTGCTGGCGCAACGGTGTGCATCACCGGCCGGACCGAGTCGGCCCTGAGCGAAACGGTTGCCGCCATCCAGGGCGCCGGAGGCAGGGCAGCAGCTTACCTTTCAGACGTCTCCGACCTTGCCTCGGTCGACCAGCTCGTCGCAGGCGTAATAAGAGACCAGGGACGGATAGATATCCTCGTGAACAATGCGGCCATTGAGGGTTCCACAGCTCCGATTGAGCGCATTGACCCGGGGGTCTGGGACGAGGTTATGTCGATCAACGTTCGTGGGTCGTTTCTGATGACTCGGGCGGTCGCCCCGGAGATGATCAATCGGGGGTCAGGGTTCATTATTTTTCTTTCGGCCTTGGGGGGCGGTCTCCGAGCCTATCCGTTGCGCGCCCCGTATGCCGTTTCTAAGGCGGCGGTTTTGGCTTTGATGCAGACAGTGGCGGCCGAACTCGGCCCCAAAGGAATCAGGGTGAACGCTATCACCCCCGGCCCGGTCAAGGGTGAGCGCCTGGAGCGGGTGTTCAAGAACCGCGCCACCCAGTTGGGGATGATGGCTGAAGAGGTTGAGCAGGGGCTAGCCGGCAAGATGCTCAACCGGCGAATCCCGGGCCCAGGCGAGATCGCTCAGACTGCTCTTTTCCTTTGCAGCCCGGCGGCGGACAGCATTGCCGGGCAATCGATTAATATGACCGGAGGAATCGAAATCGGGTTCTAGAACGGGAGGTCTATTTCATGCCGATGCGCCTAATCGACCTAAGCGTACCCCTGGAA
>JBGFRN010000087.1:0-9500 GCA_041695105.1 Bacillota bacterium
CTCAGAAATTACTTACCCTCCTTGGCGAACTGGCCTTCGAGGTCTTTCTTCATGGACTCGGACTGGTATCCGGCCCTCAGTCCCTCGGCGGCCGGCCTCCAAAGGCCCTTGCCCCCAAGGCCGCCGTCCTCGGCCTTTTCGATCTTGACAAAAGACTCTTTCGGAGCCCCATTGGCGCAGTGGACGTCGGCTTCAAAGCCGGTGCCAATCACCTGGCCGGAGATGTCCTTGCGGGTCATCGTATCGGTCAGCAGGGTCGGTCGCAGCCAGGCGCGGGTGACGCTCTGCTGGCTGCCAGACCGGAACATAGCCTGGTAGCCGGTCTCAGGGTTTTTGGCCAGGCCGTCCGGCCGCTCTTTCTGCCCCTTGACCGAGCCCTTGGTAGCGACGAACATGTTAAACCACATCCGGGCCACCCCCGGCAGGACCGCGTTGTTAAAGCGGGCGCGGGCCAGTCCCCTGGAGACCGAGTAGTAGGGGTCATCCTTTTTCCAGCCGCGGTACGGCCGGTCGCTCGGGTCGGCGTCGAACCAGACGTAGTCGCCGTCCTCGATCCCGAGGGCCTTGGCGTCTTTGGGGTTGATCTCGACGTAGCCCTCGCCGGTCCAGGGTTTACGCTTATCGCGCCGGTAGACGTCCCCGAAAGGACCAAACAGCAGGGCCATCCAGTCGAGGTCGATCGGCGTGGTGTGGGCACCGTGGCGGAACTTCGGGGTAATGAAGACAAACCGGTATTTATCGTCTTTGGCCGCCAGCGGGTGTTTGGTCGCCTTGAGTTCGGACCAGGGCTTGACGACGTTGCGCACCTGGCGCACCTCGACTGATTGATCGTTTGGATCTAACCCGTAGGCCTCAGGCCCGGATGGAGCCAGAACCGGATGAGGTTTGGCCATGATCACGTTCGGTTCCAGGTGGGTCCCGTCGACCGGTTCCCGCCAGACCGGAAGATTCTCGCCGTGCTCCAGCCACTCGGGCTCGTCGCGGTAAAACTCCAGACGTCCGGTCCGGTTATACCAGGGCTTATCCTCGTTGACCTGCTCCCAGCCGGTCGCCCGGGGGTAAGTTCTGACGTTCATCAGGGCCGGGATGCCCTCCTTGGCCTTGGCCTCGAGGTCGTCCCATTGATAGCCCCGGGTGGTCGAGCTGGCGTTCAGGATCCGCTGCAAGTAGACCTCGACCTTGCCCTCATTGACAAACTTCCAATAGTCGTTGAACCTCTGGTCGCCGGTCAGCTCGGCCAGTTTGGCGCTGATACCCGCGAAAACCTCGACGTCAGCCCGGGTGTCGAACAGCCTCTTCATCGGGGTGCGGGGGTAGGCGTAGAAAAACGGATTGGTTACCGCGGCCGTCATATCGGGTAGCTTGAACTCGGCCCAGCTGTCGACCGGGAAGACGATATCGGAGTACTCGCAGCTATTGGTCCACCACCACTCCTGAAGGATGATCATTTCCATCTTGGGCAGAGTGTTGTGGACCAGGTCGTGATGCCACTTGGCGTTACCGAGCAGTGAGTTGCCGTTGTTGAGCTGCAGGGTCTTGGTCGGCGCCGGCATGTGCCCCTGGCCGGTAAAATTCTTGTTGCCGACCTTCAAGGGCCGGTCCCCGTAATTCCAATAGTGGGCCGACTCCGTCTTGAAAAATCTCTTGATCCGGGAAGGTTTGGATTGGTCGAGTTCGACATCAAACGGGTTTTCGGCGATGAACTGGCCGATGCCGTTGAACAGGGCCCCGCGGTAGTTTCCGGCGTAGGAGCCGACGTTGCCGCCGGTATGCCCGATATTGTCGGTCAGGCCGGCCAGCAGGATGATGGCCCGGTCCTTGAGGTCGGCGTTGAAAAAGTGGTTCGGTCCCATGCCGGTGGCAAAAAGAGTCGTTCCGGGGTTGGCCGCGATCGCTTTGGCCAAGCTCTCGATGGCCTCCTTGGGCACCCAGGTGACCTCGGAGGCAGTCTGAAGATCGAAGTTGGCGTCCAGGTACTGTTTGATCAGGTCGAACACCGGCCTGACCTTGACTGTCTTGCCGTCGACTGTGGTGACCTCAAAGTCTCCCTCCAGGGCCGGGTCGATCCCCAGCCGGGCGAAGCGGTCGCCGACTTGGTCGCGGGTCACCACTTGCGGCCGGTTGCCTTTGGTATCCCAAACAACAAAGTCGCCCCACTTCTGGCGCAGATCTTCAGAAATGTACTGGGTGTTCTGCTTGACCGGAACCGGAGGGGTCTCGCCCTTTTTGAGAATCTGGACGTAGTTGGTCAGCCCGGCCGGCTTGTGGTCAGGCAGGATATCCCCGGCTTGCAGCAGCTTGCGGGTATCCAGGCGGACCAGCAGGGGCAGGTCGGTCCGGTTCTTGACGGCCGCCTCGTCATAAAGCTTGTTCTTAATCAGGTACTGGGAGCAGCCCAGGGCCAGTGCGGCGTCGGTCCCCGGCCGGAGCAGGATGACCTGGTCGGCCTTGTTGGCGGTCGACTGGTAGTCGGTGCTGATCACGACCACCTTGGCGCCCTTCATCCGGGCCTCGGTCAGCCAATGGCCGTCAGGCATCTTGGTCGAGATCCAGTTCATGCCCCAAATCGTGATCAGCTTCGAGTACTCGGCCGCGAACAGATCGAAATCAATCGTTTGCTGGCCAGTCACCATCGGGTGCCCAGGGGGCAAGTCGGTGTGCCAGGTGTAGCTGTCCCAGTGGTAGGCTCCCTTGGCCTGTGACGGATCGACCTTCCTGACATGGGCATCGAGCAGGGCCAGGGAGTTGGCGAAGCGGTACATCCCGAAAACCCGGGAGGCGCCCAGCAGCGACATGCCGCCGCGAGTTTTGAGCACCCTGGTGCCCGCCCCGTCCATGACCTTGATCATGTCGGGATCATAGCCCTGCCTGGTCAGATACCCGGCACCGGTAGATCCGGAGTAGTTCTGAGCAATATTGAGGTAGGCCTTGGCGGCGATGGTCAGGGCCTCGTCCCAGGAGACCTTGACCCACTTATCCTCGCCGCGGATATTGGTATCCATTTTCGCTGCACCGGTCTGAGGGTCGCGAGGAAACCCGGCACCGGCCCAATCCTTGAACCCCTTGCGGATCATTGGGTGCTTCACCCGGCGGTCGCCGTAAACCCGCCTCATCAGGGCCAGGCCCTTCTGACAGCAGCGGGGGTCCCAGCGGTGGGATGCCTGGTTCCCGTACAGATCGGTGGCCTTGCCGAAGCCATAGGTCGGGCTGATCCGGGTGATTACCCCGTTTTTGGTATGGGCCCGGAGCAGGCAGTTGTGCGTGTCGTTTGGGGCGCATAGAAAGACGAAAGAGTCATCCGTAGCATGAATGTCCCGGTAGGTCTTCTCCCACCCGCGTTCCGGAATGCCGGCCAAAGGGTTGGTCGCCAGGGCGGCCGCGTGGGCGGTGCTGAAAAAATGCGCCTCGCCCAACAGCAGGTCGCCCAGGGCCGTTCCGATGGCGGCACCGGTCGCCAGCCTGAAGAAGTCGCGTCTTGAGACCTTGTTACCCAAAGCACATTTACCTCCTGACAAGTTTTCTCCCCGAACCTCTAATAGTTTAGTTCGCCTTCGGTTCCTCCTTATTTAAGCTGGGCAGGCCAGCCGGCCAGTCGCGCAGGAAGGCAATCAGGTCTTGAATCTGTTTGGGTGACAGGCTTCCACCTTTCTCCTTGCCCCAGGCTGGCATAGCCGTCCCCTTGCGTCCCTCGCTAATGGTCTTAGACAGCGATTCATCACCAACCGCCGCCAGTTTGGGCGAGTTCAGGGATGGGGCCACCCCTGGGCGCCCCTCTCCGATCAGCCCATGACAGGAAGAACAGTTCTCACGGTAGAGCTTCTGGCCCCGGGCCACCGGGCGGCGATCCCCATCGGCCGGTTCAGCGCCAGTTGCCCCTCCCGAACCGGAGGGTTTGCCCCCAGCCGATTTCAGCCCGGCCAGGTAGGTCGCCATGGCGGCAATTTCGTCATCTTTGAGCGGCATAGCCGGCATAGTCGCGCCCGGGTTCACCGCCGCGGGATTCTTAATCCATTTCATCAGCCATCCGGCGTCGCGGTTGTCGCCAACTTTGGAGAGGTCGGGCCCGGACTTGCCGCCCTGACCGTTGATGGCATGGCAGCCCGAACAGCCCTTTTCGCTGTAAAGCTTTTCGCCGGCCGCGGCCAGCTTGGCCGGGTCAATCGACCCGCCGGCACCATGACCGCCGCCTTTCGGCTTGCCGTCCGAGCCGACCCGGTAGTAGCTCCCGTCATGGGACTTAATCAGGGCCTCGCCCTTCCACTCTGGGTTATGCTCGCGGGCCATGACCAGCCCGACCAGGGCCACAACCAGGACGGCCGAGAGGGCGAAATATGAGAAGACTTTAGTCAGGTTATAATCGTTTTTCACTCTTCCACTCCCTCGTCACTCTTGCCTTAGGGGCATTCAGATTTAAAAGATCCCGTGAACCCAGGGCAAGGTCCAGCCCCAGTTCGGTCCGCGGAAGAGAGTTCCGATTACCGTCAGGACGGCGGTCACGAAGACGCCGGTCAGAAAGACAGTAATGGCCAACTTTCGGTCACGAGGCCGGCTGCTAGGATTTTTGTCGAGATAGGGCAGAACGACCAGAGCGCCAATGGCAACCCCAGGGACGATGATCCCGGCCAGGAGCGGGTGCATGTAATACAGCAGTTCCTGCAGGCCCAAGAAATACCAGGGGGCCTTGGCCGGATTGGGGGTGAGAGCCGGGTCGGCCATTTCTTCAAGCGGGGCGTCAACATAAATCGATATGATGGTTAATACGGCAAATAGGATGGCGAAGGCGAATGCCTCACGAATGACTAAATGCGGCCAGGTAAAGGCCATCTCGGAAGGCTCCTGGCCAACCTTAGGTGTCTGGCCGCGAACGACGCCCATCAGGCCGTAGACCTTATCAGGTCCCGGCTGGTCGCCTACCTGCGGTGCCGTTTGGGGCTTGGCAATTGCCATAGTTACTTACTCCTCCCTCAGTCGATCGGCCCGGAAATGCCGCCGTCCTTGCGGATCCGGTAAAAATGCAGGGCCATGAGGAAAACGGCTACCGCCGGCAAGATGGCCACATGGAGGGTGTAAAACCGGATCAGGGCGTTCTGGCCAATCGAGTGGCCTCCGAGCAGGATCTGCTTGACAGTCCCGCCGATTCCAGGAACGTAACCGGCCAACTGGGCTCCGACGTTAACCCCCCAGTAGGCCAGTTGGTCCCAGGGAAGCAGGTAACCGGTGTAAGAGAGCAGGGTGGTCGTCAAGAAGAGAAAGACGCCGATCACCCAGTTGAACTTGCGTGGACCCTTATAGGAACCGGTCAGGAAGACCCGGACCATGTGCAGGAAGACTAAAGCCACCATAAAATGAGCGCCCCAGCGGTGCATATTGCGAAGATACCAGCCGTAACGGATATCGTTGCGCAGCGTCAGCATGTCCAAATAGGCGCGTTCGGTAGAAGGAACGTAGTAAAGCATTAGCAGCAGACCGGTTACCGTCAGGATAATGAAGCAACCCAGAGAAAGGCCCCCCAGGCCCCAAGTGTAGGTAAAGCGGAGGCCGTGGGGCTTCATCTTGACAGGGTGGATGTGGGTCAAAAAATGAGATGTCATCACCAGAGACTGGTCTTTGGGATTATCGGGAACACCGTGCCGGAAAATCGACTTCCAGACCTGGGTTTCCATCAGCCATTTGATCATCACCAGTCCCTCCTTTCCGGCGCTATATCTTGAGCGACTTGTCAGGTTTTACGATCACATCGGGATCGACGGCCAGCTCGCCGCCATCGAGCCGGAGCTCATACCAGTCCAGGGGCCGCGGGGCCGGGCCAGCCAGAACTTTGCCGGTCTCTTTATCGAAATTGGTACCGTGGCAGGGACACTCAATCCGGTCGTTCGAGGCCACCCAGTTTACAGTGCATCCTAGGTGGCTGCAGACAGCCGAGAGGGCCCGGAACTGCCCGCCTTTTTTTACAACAAACACTTTCTTACCCTCGATGTAGGTGATCCCGTCTTTAAAGCCGGCCGGCTTGCCAACCTTAAAGGCCTTCGAAGTCACCGCACCGCCGCGGGGAATCGAAAACTCAAAGAGGGCCGCCCCGGTCTGGCCAATGAAGGCCAAGACCGAACCCCAAGCCAGGTAAGACATAAAGCTCCGGCGGCTGACCCCATTCTGGGATTTGTCCTTCTCTTTAGTGGCCTGTTCTTTAGTGGCGTCCACAGACTTGCTCCTCCCTCCAACTGAAGCGCTGCATCGTCATGGCCCCGGTCGGGCAGCGCCCGGCGCATAGGCCGCACCTGATGCAAAGCTCTTCGTCTTTAAGCATGATCGCGCTTTCGACCGCTTCGCCCGGAACTATCCGCAGGCAATCCTCCGGGCAAACGTCGACACAGCCACCGCACAGAATACACTTCTCGGGGTCGAGCCAGGGGTTGATGAAACACTGCAGGCAGCGCCGGGCTTCAGCCTGGGCCTGATCCGGCCGGAACCCTAGCTCAACCTCTTTCTGGCTGTTCCTGTGGTCCGGTGCCAGAACCGGCATCTCCTGGCGGTCGATCCTCAGGTAGTCATCCTGATTTCGCATCCAGTTTACCGGCTCCATGACCCGGACAAGCATCGTGTTTTCTTCCTCGCCGGAGATGAACTGGTGGATCGAACGAGCCGCCCGCCGCCCTTGGGACACCGCATCGATAATCAGCCCCAGTCCGAAGGCGGCGTCCCCGGCCGCAAAGATACCTGGGGCAGTCGTGGCGCAGGTCTGGCGGTCGATGTCAATTGTGCCTCGGGGGGAGATCCTGATCCCGTCCTCGGGACTGATAAAGCTTAAATCCGCGGCTTGCCCAATGGCCAAGATGATCGTGTCACAGTCAAGGACAGTTTCGGTACCAGGGTGGTAGCTGGGGTTGAACCGCCCCGATTCGTCAAAGACGCTCTTGACCTTGATGACCTCCAGGCCCTCAACGCTACCGTTCCCGACCACTCTAACCGGGCCGACCGAATTATGGAGGACGCATCCTTCAACCAAAGCCTCGTGGACCTCGAACTCCCAAGCCGGCATTCCGTCGCGTGGCTCTAAACAGGCTATCTGGACCTCACGCTCGCCCGGGACCCGAAGCGCCGCCCTGGCGACATCCATGGCCACGTTGCCGCCGCCAATCACCAAAACCTTGCTTCCTAGCTGGACGGGCTGGCCCTGGTTAACCTTGAACAAAAACTCGATTCCCTTGAGGACTCCCGGCAGATCGATCCCCTCAATATTCAAACCACGGCTCTGACATGCTCCGACGGCCAGAAAGATAGCTCCATAACCCTTTTCCCTAAGATCAGCCAGCGAAAAGTCACGGCCAGCCGCCTGGTTATACCGGATCTCAACCCCCAGATCCAAGATCCTTTGGACATCTTCACGGACAATGTCCCTGGGGATCCGGTACTCGGGCAGTCCGAGGTGAAGCTGCCCGCCCGGGACTCCCGTGGCCTCAAAAACAGTGACCCGGTATCCCTTCAGAGCCAAATCATGAGCACAGGAAAGTCCGGCTGGACCGGCACCGATCACCGCCACCCGTTCGGCCCTTCGCTTGACCTCCGGGACGGGCCTGGCCTGCCCGCGGTTATCGTAGGCAAACCGCTTTAGGGCACAAATAGCCACCGCGGCGTCGATGGTCCCCCGGCGGCACGACGCCTCGCAAGGATGAGCGCAGACCCTGGCGCAAACGTTCACAAACGGATTTGGATCCTTGGCCAGTTCGTACGCCTCAGCAAACCTGCCCTGGGCAATCAAGCTGATGTACCCGGCAGCATTGGTGTTCACTGGGCAGGTATGCATGCATTTGACTTGCCGCCGCAGCCACTCGTCATCCATTGGAGCGGCGGAGTACCGGCCTGCGTTCAAGCAATTCACCCCAACTTTGGTAATGTGAGTACAATCACGAGCGTAAGAGAGACATCCTTTCCCCGCAGGATCGGCACCTTCAGAGTATCATGTTTACTAAAGATATGACCCTTAAAAAGTTATTAAAAATCGATAATAGTTTTTGGTGCTCGCGGGGGAGTTTGCTAAAAGCCCCTGAAAAGCTACGAGCCCGGATACTTTTAACATCCGGGCTCATAACTCTGCCTGAACCGCCACCGGACTGCCACCTCCGGCGCGTTTCCAGTCTTGATTTTATCACTGTACATAAAGAAACATCTATAAATAAATAATGGTTTTACGATTAAAATTTCCTAATTACTGCTACGGCTAATTACTACTGAGGCCGCCCGGCGGCCGGGCACCAGCAAGAACCCGCTGCTCTCAAGCGTCCGGCCCAAGACCCAAGCCAAACCGGCCAACCTGGCGGAACATCCAGCCTCCAAGGCTTGTTCAGGGGAGATGCTGCCGAGCAAGCAGCCGACGACAGGGGCCGGCGCCGTCCGCCCTCCGGGGGCCGCCCGGAGGCGGAGGACCACCGTACGTTCCGAGGGTAATACCCTGGGGAACAGCGCCAGGCGCGCGGAGTGAGCCGCACGGGCAAAGATCGAGGCGGCCGAAGCCCTGGCCTTAACGTCCCGGGCCTGCCTTAACCCGCGGAGCAGCTCTTGCAGGCCGGTCGATTCAAGTCGCGTCTTTCCGCCCCCAAGCCAATCGGCCAGCCAGACCAAAGCCCTGATTTCGTCTTCAAGACGTTCAAACTGGCCTCTAATGCGCGGCTCCAGTCTTGAACTCAAGTTCTGAGCCGGATTCCCCGATGGTTCCAGCAGGCTGTCGACATCGAGGATCAGCGGCTGGATTGCCCCCAGAAGGTCGTGACGAAACCCAGACAACAGCCAGGAAACCTGCTCAGGCCTCAAACTTATAGCCGACCCCGCGCACGGTTTTGAGCCATTTTGGGTCACTCGGATCCTCCTCTAACTTGTCTCGAAGCCTTTTGACGTAGACACTGACCGCTCCCACCTCACCGATAGGCCCGCCCTCCCAGACCATTTCAAAGATCGTCTGATGGCTGAAAACCTGTCCGGGGTGCCTGGCCAGAAAATGTATCAGCGCGAATTCCTTCGGGGTCAAATCAACCGCTTTCCCCCTCAGCCGGACCAGATGTCCCTTGGGGTCAATCTCGAGTTCGCCCGCTCTGACCAAAGCATTTTGCCCGGCCGGTTCGGTGGTGCCCCGTTCGAGGCTGGAACGGTAGCGCCTGAGGACGGCCTTAACCCTGGCCACTAACTCACGGCTTCCGAAGGGCTTGGCCAGGTAGTCGTCAGCGCCCATCCCTAGTCCGAGAACCTTGTCGGTTTCCTCGTCCCGGGCCGAGAGAATCAAAACCGGGACGGAGGTCCGAGCCCTGAGGTCACGGCAAATCTCAAGCCCGTCGGCATCGGGGAGGACGAGGTCTAATATCACCAGGTCAGGCTTCTCTTCAACTACCCTATTAAGAGCGCCCCGACCATGGGGCTGAACCACGCAGGTGAACCCCTCACGAGACAGGGTTTCGTTTAGAGAAACAAGCAGTGATTGGTCGTCATCAATAATGAATATTTTGGCGCTCATA
>JBGFRN010000260.1:0-9500 GCA_041695105.1 Bacillota bacterium
TGACTGGCAGGCAGGTTTCGTCCTGGGCCAGCCTGACACCACAATCTAAAAGATCTTTGCTCGTTTCCCGCGAGGGAACCGGGGTGGCGCCCAGACCTTTAAAAAAGCCTTCCCAGGCCGGGTAAAATGAATAGTACAGAAAAACACGCGGTATACCGATTTTTAACCCCACGCGCACGCACCTTGTTGAAAAAATCGGCCCAAGTAGTCCGTCTGGTTTAAGTATGGCTACCGAGGATTATCTCTAATCCTCTTCCTTGGCCTCTTTTTTATGGGCGTCGATAACATGCTGGGCGATCTGCGCGGGCACCTCTTCATAATGATCGAAGCCCATGGAATATGTGCCACGGCCTTGGGTAATCGATCTCAAATCGATGGCGTACTTGAACATTTCGGCCTGGGGCACCAGGGCCTTGACCACCTGGTTCCTCCCTTGTGGATCCATGCCTAAGATCTTGCCGCGCTTTTTGTTGAGGTCACCGATAACGTCGCCCATGTATTGATCTGGGACGGTTACCTCAACATTGACGATCGGTTCGAGCAGGACCGGCCTGGCCTCCATAAAGGCCCCCTTGAATGCCTGATGGGCCGCGATCTTGAAGGCCATTTCCGAGGAGTCGACCGGATGGTACGATCCGTCATACAGGGTCACCTGGATGTTGGTCACCGGATACCCGGCCAGGATCCCTTCGGACATGATCTCGCGGCAGCCCTTTTCAACCGCCGGGCGGAAGTTGAGCGGCACCGCCCCACCGAAGATTTTGTCAACGAACTCGAAATCCTTATCCTTGACCGGGGCTAGCTCGATCCAGACATCCCCGAACTGGCCGCGGCCGCCGGACTGTTTCTTGTGACGTCCCTGCTTCTTGGCGCTCCCACGGATCGTTTCCTTATAGGGAACCTTGGGTGTTTCAAGAGCGGTGTCGACGCCGAATTTTCGCCTCAGCCGGTCACAGATGACTTCTAGGTGCAGATCGCCCATCCCCGAAACCAGGGTTTGGTGGGTGGTACTGTTCCTGGCCACAACAAAGGTCGGGTCTTCCTCGGCCAGGCGGTGCAGGCCGCTGCCGATCTTTTCTTCATCCCCCTTGGCTTTGGGGATGATGGCCATGCTATAAGCCGGCCTAGGGAAGACGATACCTGGAAAAACCACGGGATTGGCCTCATCGCTGAGGGTATCTCCGGTTCCGGTCTCTTGGAGTTTGGCCACGGATCCGATATCCCCGGCCCCAACCACCTGGGCCGGCTCGTTATGCTTTCCCCTGGGGGTGAAGAGCTGACCAACCCGCTCTGATCGCCCCTTAGAGGCGTTATAGACGTGGGAGTCAGACTTGAGGCTGCCGCTGATGACCTTGAACAGGGTCAGCTTGCCGACGAAGGGGTCGGCCATGGTCTTGAAGACCTGGGCTGTGAAAGGCCCGTTTTCAGCCAGCGGGCGCGAGACGGGCGACCCGGTCTTAGGATTGGTTCCCGCCTCAGTCCCCCGATCGGCTGGCGAAGGGCCCAGGGCGACGATGGCGTCAAGAATCGGCTGGACCCCGATGTTTTTCAGGCTCGAGGCGCAGTAGACCGGAACCAGCTTGGCCGCCCGGAGGCCCTTGGACATCCCCAGGCTGATTTCTTCTGGGGTCAGAGTTCCTTCCTCCAGGAACTTAATCGTCAGGTCGTCATCGTGCTCGGCGGCCGCTTCGACCAGCAGGTCGCGCATCTCAGCGACCTTCCCGGCCAGGCCGGCGGGGACATCAACCGTATCGTATTTTTTCTGCCCCCCGCCGGGGAAAGTGTAGGCCTTCTCTCCAGCCAGGTCGACCACGCCCTTGAACCCGGCTTCAGCGCCAACCGGGATCTGGGCCGGAACCACCTGATTCCCGAAGGTCTCTCTAAGTTCGTCGAAGGTGCGAAAAAAATCAGCGTTCTCGCGGTCCATCTTGTTGATGACGACCAGCTTCGGAAGATTATGCTCCTCGGCGTAGCGCCAGACCAGCTCGGTTCCGACCTCAACCCCGCCCACCGCATCAACCAGGATCACCACCGCTTCAGCCACTCTCAGGCCAGCCTTGACCTCTCCGACGAAGTCAAAAAAGCCGGGGGTGTCGATCAGGTTGATCTTACAGTCCTTCCACTCGCAAGGAGCTATGCCTATATTGATCGAGACCTTGCGCTTGATCTCCTCCGGATCATAGTCCATGGTCGTCGTGCCGTCCTCGATCCGCCCCAGGCGGTCGATAGCCCCAGAATTAAACAGCATGGCTTCGGCCATCAAGGTCTTTCCCGCCCCGCCATGGGAGCATAGGGCCACATTCCTGATCTTGCTGATGGGGTAGGACTTCATAAGCCGCCTCCTGTCGCCGGGAATTAGGTTCTGTTTATTTCTCTAAATAGTGCCAAAAACCTTTAGGGGCAGGTTCTTATTTTACAGTCCATTACCAGGGCTCGGGATCGGGCCTTGAATCTGAGTCTTTTTTGAGTGCCCTGGCCGTGTAGCGGTTATCCGGATTCCAAAGCAGCCATTCTCTAATTCCGAGCTCTTCCACCGCCCGGATCTGATCCTTGACCAATTCGGGCGTATAATCTACTCGCAGGCTGAAGTCCTGGAGCCAGGGACGCCAGACCCCTTTCTTATCCTGCCCCAAGCGCCGGATACCATCCTCCAAGGAATGTTTGACTGTTCGGTAGGGATCCTTCTCGGGATCCGGCAGACCGTAGTTTCCCCTCGAGTAGTGCGAGGGGTAAACCATGGGCGAAAGAATATCGGCCCCAGACGCCAACCGCTCCAGGCTCTGCCCTATTCCCATATCGTCCGAAACAGACACCACCAAACCAAAGATGTCGGCCGAGACCCAGACACCGAGTGGGCGTAGTTCCGCCCGGGACCAGGCCAGGAAATCCCCGATCACCTGATCCTTGGAACGATCGTCGCGCCAGGGGTAATCGATGGCCGGGACATCGCCGTCAGAGGGAAAGCGGACGTAATCAAACTGGATCTCCCGAAAACCAAACTTCACCGCCTCTTTGGCCACCCCAAGGTTGTACTCCCAAGACTCCCGGTGGTAAGGGTCGAGCCATCCAGCCCCGATCCGGTCTAGCCAAAGCCCGCCGTTCTTGCGATGCAGGGCCATCCCTGGCCGGCCCCGGGCGGCACGGGGATCCTTGAAGGTGACGATCCGGGCGATGGTGTAGATGCCTTTGCGATTGGCCAGGCGGAGCAGCCGCCCCAACTGGTCGGGGTGGACCCGATGGGTCAGGATCCCGTCATCATCCTTGAAGTCGATGACCAGGGCGTTGAGTTCGGTTTGCTGGATCAGGTCGAGCAGCTCCTGTACCCTTTGAGTCATTCCAACCGAATGCCCAGTCAGATATATCCCGCGAGCCGGTGCCTTACGGGGAGGCAGGGGGGCCGCCGGGGCAGGGACCGCCGGGGCAGAGGCCGTCAGGGCAGAGGCCGTCAGGGCAGGCAACAGCCCCAAAACCACCAACACCAGTCCCAAGATACCGAGTCGCGCCCAGGAGACTCGCAAACCCGATCACACCCCTTAAGCCAGGCAAAGCATTATACGTGCCCTGCCCCCTAAGCTTGCTTCTAATGCTGGGGTGAGGGTATGATGGACGAAAAGAAACGCCCAGGGAGGAATTCTGTTTGCTGTTGTTCAGCGGGAAAAAAGTCATTGTCACCTCTGGAGCCACCCAGGAGCCCCTGGATCAAGTGCGGTACCTTACCAACATCTCCCGGGGCACCTTCGGGGCCATGATCGCCGACGAGGCGGTAATCCAGGGTGCCGAGGTCTATTATATTCACGGCAGGAACGCCGCCGTTCCCCACTTTGAACATTCGATGAAGATGATCCCGGCCCAAACCGTCGGAGATCTGCTCCGGGAGTTAGAGCGGTTGCTGCTGCTAGAGGACGCTCACGTCGTGATTCACTCGATGGCCGTCAGCGATTTTCAAGTCGACATGATTCTCAACTATCAGGGGCGGGAACTCAGAAACGAGAAGATCAACGCCGGGCAAAGCTTGACGGTTCACCTCAAGCCGACACCGAACATCATTCCCCGCATTAAAGCTTGGAAAAACGACGTCTTTTTGGTCGGTTTTGAGTTGGAGCCGGTCGAAGAGACCCAGGAACTGGTCGAAATCGGCCGCTGGTCGTTGGTTAAGAACAACATGGACCTGTGCGTCGTCCGGCGCCTGCATAAGATCAAAAAGGAAGATCACGACGCCATTTTCGTCAATACCAAGGGCGAGGTTCAGCATCACACCGGGCGCTCGATGATAGCCAAGAAATTGGTCCGGACCGTCTATTACCAGATGCACCCCGAAGCCAAGCCGGAGCGATAATAAGTGTTTGAGACCGAGCTATACGTTCCCAAGAACGAGCTTGATTCCCGCCTGACCCGCGTCCAGCGAGAGATGGCCGGTGAAAACCTTGACGGCCTGCTCATCCTCCAGGCAGCCGGCCTCTTGTATTTTTCCGGAACCACTCAGGCCTGCCAGCTTTACCTGCCGGCCTCGGGCCGCCCGCTGTTGATGGTCAGAAAGAGCTTCGCCCGGGCCAGGGAGGAGTCCGCCCTGGAAGAAGTGGTTCCCTTCCGCTCCCCCAAGGAGATCACGGGGTTGATTCGGGATCACGGGTACCCTGCCCCCGCCAGGTTAGGTCTCGAACTTGACGTCCTTCCGGCCAACCTCTACTTGAAGACCGTCGAGACCTTCGCCCCGGCCCGCATTCTCGACGCCTCGCCGCTGATCCGCCGGGTTAGGGCCCTCAAATCCAAATGGGAGATCTCGATGATGCGCGTCGCCTCCCGTCAGGTCGATGCCATGGTCCGGGCCGCCGCCCAAGCACTGGTCGAGGGCATGGCCGAAATTGAACTGGCGGCTATCGTTGAGGGCGAGGCGCGCCGTCAGGGGCACCAGGGGCTGATCCGGACCCGCGGGTTCAACCAGGATGTCTTTTACGGGCATATCCTTGGGGGGCCTTCGGCCGCCGTCCCGAGCTTTTTCGACAGCCCGACCGGCGGAACCGGCCTGTCCCCGGCTATGCCCCACGGGCCGGGTTGGAACCGAATCCGGCGGGGCGACCCGGTAATGATCGACATCTGCGGTGCCCATAACGGCTACGTTGTCGATCAGTCCCGGGTACTGTCAATCGGCCGCTTGCCCGACCCGCTTCGAGGCGCCCAGGATCTGGCCCTTCGGGTGCAGGAGGCGGTCATCTCCGCCGCCGTACCTGGTGCCACCTTTGAGGATCTCTGGCTCAAGGCCGAGGAGGTCGCCCGGGCGGCCGGCCTGAGCGAGCATTTCATGGGTTACGGGGCCGACCGCGCCACTTTCGTCGGGCACAACATCGGCCTCGAGCTCGATGAAGCCCCGGTTCTGGCCCGGGGGTTTACCCAAAAGCTTCGCCCGGGGATGACCTTCGCCCTCGAACCGAAATTTAACTTCCCCGGCCGCGGGGTAGTCGGCATTGAGAACACCTGGCTGGTAACCCCGGAGGGCTGCGAGCGCCTGACCACCACCCCCGACGACTTAATCGAGAAATAAGCTGCGGGATATAAAAGGCCCGGAGGTTAACCAGACCGCCGGGCCACTTTCCTTTTCTCCGAGTACTGTTTCTTGTCGGCCTTGGCGATAAGATCGAGGATTCTTTCGCCATCCTGTGGGAAGGATGCGGCCCCGACGCTCGCGCCTATCTTGATGGTCTCACCCTGGAGGGCGACTTCGGTCGCTTTGATCCGCATTCGGATGCGAGCCACGATCTCCTCGGCCTCGCTGGCCCCGGTTCCGGGCAGGATGACCGCGAATTCGTCGCCACCGTACCTCGCGGCGCTATCGGTTGACCTGATCGACCCCGCGAGCACCTCGCCGACCGCCCTGAGAACCGCGTCGCCAGCCAGATGCCCGAGCGAATCATTGATCACCTTCAGGTCGTTAACGTCAACCAAAAGAATTGACAGGCTGCGTTCGGCCAGCCGGGCCCTTTCCAACTCCTCTTCAAGCCTTTGGTAAAAGTAGCGGTGGTTATACAGACCAGTCAGCCCGTCCCTTAGAGCCTCTGACAAGGCCTTGGCATGGGTCTTGGAGATAGCGATAGCCGTCCCGGCGTGGCCGGCAATGCTAGTCAGCACGCGGATGTCCTCGGCGGTGAAGGCGTTGTAATGCTCGCTGCTGACAATAATCGCCCCGAGCAACCAGTCGCCGGTTCGAATCGGCACCACCATTTCAGACCTGATGTTCGGGTCGGATTCTAGATATCTCGGGTCGCGCGTGGCATCCTTGACGTTGACCGGCTTGCTATGGGCGATCGACCAGCCGAGTAGGCCCTTGCCACCAGGCAGCCGGAGCCCGATATAGTCGCGGTCATAGCCGGACGAGACCCTGATTTCATTGAAATCACAGCTATCGTCACACAGGGCGATGGCGCAGCGGCTGTAGGCCATCGTCTCCTGGGTAATCCGTACGATATTCTGCAAGAGCTTGTCGAGATCAGTAATGAACCCAATCTGCTGGACAATCTGGCTGATAACGATGACCTCTTTTTGGTCAGCCGGGGAAATTAGCCCGAGCCTGGACGGGAACGTCGTGGCCTGGTCCAAGGCCTGGTAGCTTTCCATGGCCTCCCCGCCCATCTTTTTGTGGACCCGCAGGAAGCAATCGACAACCTGCGGGTCAAACTGGCCTTTCGGGTTTTGCCTGATCACGGTCAAGGCGTACCGGTCGGGGAGTGCGGCCCGGTAGGGACGGTCGGAGGTCATGGCGTCAAAAGCGTCCGCCACCGCCAGGATTCTGGCTCCGAGTGGGATTTGATCCCCGGCGATCCCAGATGGGTAGCCCCCGCCGGCGTACCACTCGTGGTGATATTTGACCAGCGGGACAATCGGTGCCAGCGATTTGGCCTGCTCCAGGATTTCGGCACCGATCAGTGGGTGTTTCATGATCATCGCCTTCTCGGCCGGGGTTAGCTGCCCCCGCTTATTCAGCACCGAATCCAGAACCCCGATTTTTCCGATGTCATGCAATTGAGCCGCCTGTTCGATCAGCTCAACCTCGGCCTTGGGAAGATTCATCTCACGGGCCGTGGCGGCGGCATACCTGGCCACGCTGGCCGAATGACCGCTGGTGTAGGGATCTTTGGCCTCGACCGCCATGACCAGCGATCTGATGCTGTCATAATACATGGCCGTCAAATCGTCCATCTGATTTCTTATCCGGGTATAGGACTGGTGGAGGTGATCGAACTGCCCCTGGATCGTGTCGGCCATCAGGTTGAAAGATTCTCCGAGCCGGCCGAGTTCATCGCTCCCAACCGGAGACGCCCTGACCTCGAATTCTCCTTGCCTGATCCGTTCCGTCACCGATACCAGGTGGCTGAGCGGGCGAGTAATCGAATTGGCGATAACCAGGGCCGCCCCCACCAGGCCCAGGAACACGAGAATATATGATCCCACAAAAACCGGATCTTCGGCCTGGCCCCAGCCGGCATCCAGCGTAAAGGGCTCAATCACGACGAAACTTGCCGTGCCGGGAGTTCCGATCGGCAGCGAGCTGGCCAGCCCAACCTGAGGCAGTGGTAAGGCCAAATGTCTATAGCGTTCCGAAGTCGTGGCCACAACTCTCCCGTTAAAAACGAAAACGGCCTCGACCGGGAGTTGGGCCGTGTACTGCTTCAAAGCCACTTCGTTCAAGGGCTGCGCCACCATAATCGCCCCAACCAAACCGGTTTCACTGGAAATGACCGGCGAGGCGGCCCAAATTTCAAGCCCCCGGTTGGTGCCAGCCAGGGTTGAAACACTTTCACCCATCAGCGCGTTACTGATCGGGGTCTTGAGGTCAGCGCCGGTCTCCGGGCCTTCCTGAAATAGGACCGAACCGTCGAGATCTAGAACCTCTATGGACGATAGGCCAAAGCTGGCCATGAAGGGCCCTAAAATGGTTTGAAGCCGGGGGAAATCCTTTAGGGTTGAAGCGCTGATCACCCGGCGGTCTTCGGAGATCAGCTTAGCAACGACCAGCAATGAGTCTTTGGACCGGTCAATGTGCGTATTAATCTGATTAGCCATTAATTTAATCTGAGCGCCTTTAGCCTCGGAAACGTACTTTTGACGCCAGGTTTGGGACAGCATAAATGACGTGGCCACACCGACAATCGATATGAGCACGAACGGGATCAAGAGCTTATTTTTGATTCCCCAGTGCCGGAATGCCTTCATTGTAAAATCTTACTTCGACAGTTTCCGGCAATTACCTTTTATAACTATGGGGTCGATGAGGAAGGATTTGGAGGGTGTCTTGCCTAAGTTCAAACTCTGAATCCGGTTAGGAGTTGATGGCCTTAAATGTCACCCAAAAAGTTGATCCACATCGTCTTGGGTTTCGCCATGGTCGTGGCTGGCCTGGCCTTCTTGGTCAACCTCACCCGTGCGGTGACGGCCCCGCAGAATGCAAAGGAGGGACTCCGCCAGCAGGCCATGAAAAGTCTCTGGTTGACGATTGGGATCGTCGGCCTCTATATGGTCTGGCTGTTGATCGTCTTCCTGGGAGGATTTTAGGCTGTTCGAGGCCCAAAAAAACGGCCTCTAATGAGGCCGCGCAGAATGTGCCCTAGGAGAGTTTTACCTAGAAGTTAATCAACAGCAACAGCAATCGGCACCTGGACGACAAAATCGGCCTGGGTGATCTGGCCCTGACCCTGGGCATTGCCGCCCCTGATGGCCTTGACCTTGACCTCGACCTCTTTTTCTAGCTTGGCGGTTGCGGTCGCCTTAACACCGTCGCCTTTATACGCTCCCTCCCCGTAATAGAACTGGGCGCAACCCGACTGTGACTGGGAGTTAACCTGCTGACGTGCCACTTTTCTCACCTCCCTTCAACGCAAGTTGCCTGGAGGACCTGCGCTCCCATCTGGATCGGTGGACTCGTTACCCGCGTCAAGGGCGTTCTGTAAGATCTCCTGTAGGTTGATCAGGTTCTGAACCATCAGGCCCTGACCTTGGTCGTTGCTGTCACGTTCCCCCTTGACCTTGACCTTAATACCGGCCTCAGTTTCGCCTTCGGCGCTGGAGTGTTTAGCGGCGCAAACCGGCAAACCGGCGGCCGGTAAGCTCGATAACGCCGGAGGGCCGCCTTGTCGATCATTAACGAACACGATTGGTTTAACTGTCCATTTTGGGGTTGAGCCCTCCAGGTCGTTTGCATAGAAGAAAAGGTTAACCACCACCTGCGAAGCCGCCCCGGCTTGGGATTGGCTGTTAGTTTGTTGTTGAATTTCATCGTCTTTATGGCTCACCATGAATCCCTCCCGAATTATGAGCGCCAAAAAGTCTCGTCACAACTTAGATATTCGGGTTGGGCGGCTTAGGTTACAAAACTAGGTGACATAAAAACAACCCCTCACTTGCGTGAAGGGTTCATCTAAATATAATCCTGGCAACGACCTACTCTCCCAGGCAGCAACCCGCCAAGTACCATCGGCGCTGGAGGGCTTAACTTCCGTGTTCGGAATGGG
>JBGFRN010000282.1:0-9475 GCA_041695105.1 Bacillota bacterium
AGGTGGGCGAGCATTTTTCTACCTCCACCGATCATTATAGCACGCGTCGAGAAGTCAGGGGCCGCTGTTTTCCGGCCCCTGACCTTGGCCCGGCGTGTCTTCACCAAAGAACTAGTGAAGAGAATTATCGTAAAGGTCTCTTCCAAGCTTGGAGACGGCCTTCTTTTCGATCCTTGAGACATAGGAACGCGAGATTCCCAGCATCTTGGCAATATCGCGCTGGGTCTTGCGCAGGCCTGTTACCAGACCGTAGCGCATCTCGAGCACCTGGCGCTCCTTGGGGGTGAGCACCTTGAGCTTTTCCCACAAGTTCCGCTCCTCAAATTTTTTGTCAACCTGGTCAGCGATCTCCTCCTCGTCGCTGGGAAGAACATCAATCAGGGAGATCTCGTTGCCCTCGCGGTCGACCCCGATCGGGTCATGGAGATAAACGACCGAACGGACACGCTTGGTTGACCGCAGGTGCATCAGAATTTCGTTCTCAATGCACCTTGCGGCGTAAGTAGCCAGCCTGGTTCCCTTGTCGGGGTTAAAGGTCTTAATGGCCTTAATTAGGCCTAAGATGCCGATCGAGATCAGGTCGTCAGGGTCTTCCCCTGTGTTATCAAACTTCTTGCAGATGTGGGCCACTAGCCTGAGGTTGCGTTCAACCAGAACATCCCTGGCCTCTGGCTCGCCGGCCTTGAGGCGCTGAAGGTATAGCGCTTCCTCCCTCTCGGAAAGGGGCTGCGGGAAGGTATTGGAGCTGCTGAGGTATCCGGCCAGTACAGTCAGCCCCTGAATCAGGGCCAGGAGCAAGAGCGCCAAGAGACCCGTCTCCACAGGATGCACCTCCGATAATGGGGTCACCCGTAATCATACGCAAGAAAAAACCCCGGCGTGCTTGGCCGGGGCTAACTTATTTCGGAGCCTGCATCGAGACTTTAAGCCCGTCAGGTCTGACCTCAATGTCCTCGAAGAACGGGCCATTAGGACCTAGAACGGATTTCTGGATAGTTAAGCTTCCGTCCCCATTTAGAGAAATCCCCGGAGGAAGCTGAAAGCGGGAACCAAGCGCCTCCAGCAGGCGCGAGGTCGGAACTGGGATGCCAGCCACCCGTGCCTCGATGATATCCAGCCGGAGATGCCCGTCTTTGGCTGACGGTTTAAGGTCAAGGCCGAAACCAATGGAACCCCCTGTAACCAACATGGCCGTTTCAACGTTCACGGTTCCGTCACGTGTCCTGACCGCCACGCCTTCCAGTTGCCGCCCGGCCGAAATAACCATCCGGCTAACCTCTCGATCGACCAGAGCATTGATCTCGCTGGTAGTCAATGAAAGGACGCTGGTTGACCCCCGAGACCTAACCAGGCTCATCCAAAAGTCCTGAACCTGCTTGCGACCCGAGTCATAGTCAGCCTGGGTGTAATTGGGTTTGGTCGGGATTTTGGGTAAGATCAGGCGGGTAATCCCCCACCCAGCCCCCGCGGCCAAAATAACCAAAAACGTGAGCAGGACCAACCACTTTTTCATCAGTATCTCCCCTTATGGTTGGCTACCCGGGCCCAAGCCGCTGTTATACCGCGCCCGGTTGGCCAGGTGCTCCTCGTGCGTGGCGGCAAAGGCGTGTTCACCGGGAGCCTTGACGACAAAATATAGGAACTCGGTCCTGACCGGATAGAGGGCAGCTCTGATAGCGGCCTCGCCCGGGTTGGCGATCGGTCCTGGAGGCAACCCGCGGTTTCGATAGGTGTTGTACGGCGACGGTGTGTCGAGGTCAGCCAGGGTCAGGACGGGGCGCGGGCTATCCATAACGTAGTTAATGGTCGCACAGGAATCAAGCTTCATCCCGATCCTCAGGCGGTTATGGAAGACGGACGAGACCTTGTCGCGGTCTCTGGAGGTGGCCTCCTTCTCAATAATCGAGGCCAGGATAATTAGTTCGTGGATGGAGAGCTTGAGTTCGGCTGCCCGGGCCCGCAGGGCGGGTGTCATCACCTCTTCCCAGCGCTCCCGCATCAGACGAATAATCGCCTCTTCGGGTAGGCCTTTGGGGATTTGATAGGTGTCCGGGAACAGGTAACCCTCTAGCGGCTCACGTACCGGGGCTCCGGGTGGAAGGTATTTCGGGGCTAATGACGGGCTTCTGGCCGCCTTTAGAAACCTTTCCCGGTCGCCCAATCCCTTTTGGGCCAGGTGATCGGCCACCTGCCCAACGGTAAAACCCTCGGGAATGGTAAAGGTGTTCATAGCAACCTCACCCCGTGCCAGCCGGCCGAGGATCTGCCCCGAACTCATCGAGGGACTGAATTCGTAAATCCCGGATCGGAGGCGGCTGTCAAGCTTAAGATAGCGGGCGTAAAGACCGAAGACGAACGAATCTCGGATCAGGCCACGCTGCTGAAGTTCCCGGGCAATGCCGGCCGTGGTCGCCCCCGGGGTGATTTCGACCAGTACAGCCCGACCCTCGCCCGGCGTCACCGGCCGCAGGTTGGCCCTGACCTGGTTGGAATACCAAAGAAGGACGGCCGCCAGCAACAGGCCGGTAACCAGGAGTAACCGGCCAGGCCTGATCACCAGGCGCTTCACTTGCAGTTTGAATCCTGAAGACATGAGACACCTCCGCAAGCGTTAAGAACTTCTCTGACCGGGTGCCTCGTTCCTTCAGAAACGCAACAAGAGGGAGGCTTGCCTCCCTCTCACTGATCACCAGATAGCCGTAAAAAGCTTAGGCCCGGTCGTCTTCGTCGTCCTCGCATTCCTCGGCCATCATCTCGTCCCAGGCCTCAGCCACACGCTCGAACTCGGCGTCGTCCTCAATGTCAACTAATACCTCGTTGCCGTTCTCGTCACTTTCCACGCGGAGGATAATGGCTTCCTCCTCGCCTTGATCGGCAGCCACCGATGGGAGCAGCACGGCGTATTCCTTGCCCTCGACCTCAAGGACATCGACCACGCTGAACTCGTGTTCCTCGCCGTTTTCGTCGGTCAGGACAATGACGTCATCGTTCGGTTTATCGGCCAAAAGGATCCCCTCCGATTTTTTTGGATAATCATTGCTACCGCTTCCAGCCTAACAATACTGGAAGCCGGAGTCAACCAATACTATCCCCATTAATCAGGCCTTCATCCGCCGCCGGTCTAAAAAGCCCTGCAGGATAAATACCGCCGCCTGCTGATCGATCACCCGCTTGCGCTTTTGGCGGCTCAGGTCAGCCTCGAGCAAGGCCCGACCGGCGCCAACGGTCGAAAGTCTTTCGTCCCATAGGTGAACCGGCAAGCCGAAGCGTTCCGTCAGGATGCCGGCGAAATCCCGGGTGGCGGCGGCCTTCGGTCCCTCGCCGCCGTTCAGGTTCCTCGGAAGTCCAAGGACGATCTCCTCCACCCCCTGGGCTTCGATTACTTTTCTTAATTCCAGGAGATCGGCCTCAAGGTCGAAGCGGCGACGAATGGTACCGTGCCCCTGAGCGGTCCAGCCCATAGGGTCAGATAAGGCCATCCCGATGGTCTTTTCCCCAAAATCCAGACCAAGAACCCTCAACCGACCCACCCCCATACCTCTAAATGATCTTAAGGGCCAGAAGCTGGCAGGCCCCGCCGCAGTAGCCACAGAGGATGCAGCGCTCGTGATCCACCCGAACCCGGTTATTATCCCCCATCTCCAGAGCCTCCTGGTGGCAAGCCTCCAGGCAGGAGCGGCAGCCGGAACACCAGTCGTGGACGACTAACTGCCTGGGGGTAGCCGCCACAGCTTCCCGTGCCCCTGGCTCGACGACCGCCCCGGAAAGGATGGCCGAATTGAGGGCCAGTTCCTGACGTGTCCGGAGGCCGACTGCGACCGAGTCAACCCAGGGCAGCGAATTGACAAATCGGAGCGAGGTCTCGGCCTCTTGATACAGATAACCCCCGCCCAGGGCCTTCATTGAATAAATTCCTATTCCAGCCATTCGAGCCGCCTTGACCGCGTCTAACATGTCCTCTAGCGTCCCGTCAATTATCCCCAACCCACGAGAATTGATAATCGGGTGGATCACCTGCACCCCCGGGTAAGCCAGGGCCGCCCGGACTCCGGCCACGGCATGGGTCGATATCCCAACCGCCCGCACCCAGCCGCGCTCCCGAGCCTCCAGGAGATAGTCAAAGGCCTCCCGATGCCCGCGCAGGGTGTGCTCTGAATCCTGCTCATGGAGCAGGAAGATGTCGACGTAATCGCGGCCCAACTCCCGGCGGGCCAGATCGAGGCTCTTGGCCATGCTCGGCCGGTCGTAGGCGTACGATTTTGACGCCACCACCACCTCGGATGCCCTCGGCCCGATTTGGCGCAGAAACCGCCCCAGGTAGCCGTAGGTTCCATACAATTCGGCCGTGTCGTAGAAGTTAACGCCGAACTCCAGAAAGGCCTGGGCCAGAAGCCACGTTCCTTCATCCTCCGGCAGGCCAGCCTGGAGCGGCCCAATGGTCAGGGTTCCAAAGCACAGGCGGGAGACCTTCAGCCCAGTCTCCCCTAACGGTCGATAATGCAAGGAGAAGCCTCCAGCTTCGAGCATCGACACACCTCTTAAGAAAAAGTGGACCGGATTAAATCCGGTCCAGGTAGCTGCGTACTAGTTGTTCGAGCAGCTCGTCCCGTTCCAGTTTACGGATCAGGCTGCGAGCGTTGAGATGATTGGTAATGTAAACCGGATCGCCCGAGAGCAGGTATCCAACCAGTTGATCAATAGGGTTGTAGCCTTTCTCCTCAAGGGCCTGGCAGACCTTGGAAATTATTTCTTCAGCCTGCGCCTCATCGTCGGGCTTCTTACGGAACATCACCGTATGTTCGCCGTCCCCGACCATCGCCCATCCCCCCGTCCCCTTTGTATCTCCCAGAATACCCTAAAATGCTTTCCAATACCAGAGAGGTTAGGCGAGAGGTTACGCGCCCAACTGTTCCAAAACGGCAGGCTTCACCCGCTCCAGGGCGGAGCCGAGCTTGGCCGGGTTCTTGCCGCCGGCCTGGGCCATATCGGGGCGGCCGCCACCTCCACCCTCAGCCGCAGCGGCCACCTCGCGGATAATCTTTCCGGCGTGGACCCCACGGGCGATCAGATCCTGCGTGACCATGGCCACGAAGGACACCTTCCCCTCCATCGGTGACCCCAGGACGACCACACCCGAGCCGATCCGGTCGCGAACCAGGTCGCCGATTTCACGGAGGGCCTCGTTATCGGCGGCGGCAACCTGGCCAACCACCAGCCGGGTTCCGTTGACATGCTCGGCCCCGGCCAACAACTCAGCAACGGCGTTTTTGGCCAGACTGACCGTCAGGCACCCAATCTCCCGTTCTTTGTTCTTAAGTTCTTTTTGAAGATCCCTGATCTTCTCAACCAGGTCTCCTCCCTGGGCCTTTAAGATCGATCCCACCTCGGCCAAGATATCATCCTGGCGCCGGAACTGATCCAGCACCCCGAGGCCCGTAACAGCCTCAACCCGTCGTAGGCCCGATCCAATGCCGGACTCGCTCAAAATGCGGCACAGCCCAATGTCTCCGGATCGTCTAACGTGGGTTCCGCCGCAAAGTTCTCGGCTGAAATCTCCGACCTCAACCACCCGGACGCGCTCCCCGTACTTCTCACCAAACAAAGCCATGGCGCCCCGCTGGCGGGCCTCATTTAGGCTGGTTTCCAGGGTGTCGACTCCTAGATTGGCCAGGATGACCTGATTGACCTGATCCTCGACCCGGCGGATTTCCTCGCGTGCCAGCGGACCGAGGTGAGAGAAGTCAAAGCGCAGGCGGTCGGGCCCGACGAGCGAACCAGCCTGTTCAACATGGTCGCCCAGCACCATGCGCAGCGAGCGATGCAGCAAATGGGTAGCCGTATGATTGCGGGTGATCGCGCTCCGGCGGGCCGGATCAACTTGAGCCCAGACTGTTTGGCCGGATCTGATCTCGCCCTCGGTAACGCGACCGAGGTGCAGGTAATAGCCACCCGGAACCTTGAGACAATCTGTAACCTCCATCCTGAAACCGGGTGCCTCCAGCCAGCCTTGGTCGCCGGCCTGACCGCCGCTCTCGGCGTAAAACGGGGTGCGGTCAAGTACCAGACCGACTTCCTCTCCGGCCCCAGCCGCCTGATCCCCCTCGTCGCCATGGGCGATGAAACGGACCCGACCCTCACCAGAAAGAGTTTCGTAGCCGGTGAAGATTGTCGGCTCCTGCCCGGCCAGCTTTCCGGCCAGCAGTCCCATCACGCCCTCATCAGCCTCTTCCCGGGCGGCGCGAGCGCGGGCCCGCTGCTCCTCCATCGCAGCCGTAAAACCCTCTCGGTCGATTTCCAGCCGGTTCTCCCGGGCGATATCCTCAGACAGATCGAGCGGGAAGCCGTAAGTGTCGTACAGGAGGAAGGCCTCGGCTCCGGTGATGGCGCTCCGGCCCTCCCGGCGAATGGCAGTCAGGATGTCTTCGGCTCGCCTCAGTCCCTGATCGATGGTGGTATGGAAGCGCTCCTCATCGAGACGGATAATCCTGGCCACGGCCTCGGCCTTCTGGACAATCTCCGGGTAGGCCTCCCCGAGGATCTGCCCGACTACCGGCACACACTTATAAAGGAACGGATCATTTAGCCCGAGCAGCTTGCCAAAGCGCACGGCGCGGCGGAGAATCCGGCGCAGGACATAGCCCCGTCCCTCATTGGAGGGCATCACCCCGTCAGAGATAAGGAAGGTGCAAGCCCGGGCATGGTCGGCGATGACCCGGAATGGCAGGCCAGGGTCACCCGAGTCGTACTTCAGGCCGGACAGCTCTTCGACAAAGCCGATCAGCGGCCGTATCAAGTCGGTGTCGTAGTTAGAGTAAACTCCCTGTATAATTGAAGTTATTCGCTCCAGCCCCATGCCGGTGTCGATGCTTGGCCTGGGCAAGGGATTCATCGCGCCTGAGGAATCCCGGTTGTACTGCATAAAGACCAGGTTCCAGATCTCGCGCCAGCGGTCGCAGTCGCACTGGCCGATGAAACACTCCGGGCCGCAGGCGTCCCCGCCAAGGTCGATCAAGATCTCGCTGCAGGGGCCGCAGGGACCGGTGTCGCCCATGGCCCAAAAGTTGTCCTTCTCCCCGAGCCGGACAATTTTTTCAGGCGGAAGACCGGCCACCTCCTGCCAGAGCCGGAAGGCCTCGTCGTCATTATAGAAGATGGTCGCATAGAGCCGCTCTTTGGGCAAGCCCAGAACCACGGTCAGGAACTCCCAGGCATAGGCGATGGCTTCGCGCTTGAAATAGTCACCAAACGAGAAGTTGCCCAGCATTTCAAAGAAGGTATGATGCCGGGCGGTCCTCCCGACGGCGTCAAGATCATTGTGCTTCCCGCCGGCCCGGACGCATTTCTGCGAGGTGACAGCCCGGGCGTAAGCCCGGCTCTCGCGCCCCAAAAAAACGTCCTTGAACTGGTTCATACCGGCGTTGGCGAATAACAGGGTCGGATCGCCGGCCGGAACCAGAGACGAACTGGCGACGATGGCATGGCCATGGCTCTCAAAATACCGCAAGAACTTTTCTCTAATTTCGCTTCCAGTCATCGGTTTCAATAATAGCCATCCTCCCCTTAATTAACAAAATTCACTTTATGAGATATGATCCCGGTTGTCAACATCCCGGCCAGGCACATCCCGGCCAGGCACATCCCGGCCAGGCAAGATGATCGTCCCGTCGCCATCAGACCGGTTGAAACGAGCCTCGTCGCGCCAGGCCAACAGTTTATCCCATCCGTAGCACCAGAGCACCCGCATCACACCGGCCAGAGGAACCGCGAGGAGCATCCCAATCACCCCGCCAAGGATCCCTCCTACCAAGATGGAAAGGAAAATGGCCAGCGGGTTCAACCCGACCCGGTCGCCCAAGATCTTGGGGGCGAGGAGCGTGTTCTCAATTTGCTGGATTAAAAGAAGGGCCACCAAGACCTGAATCACCTTGAGCGGCCCGTAGGCCATGGCCACCACCGCCGCTGGGATCGCCCCAAGGACTGGCCCGAAGTAGGGAATTATGTCGGCCACCCCGGCGAAAAACCCGATGATCGTAGCGTAGGGAAGTCCAAGGATCCTGACGGCCAGCCCGACCATAACGCCGACCAGGGCGGCTACCAGCAACTGACCCCGAATGAAGCCGCCCAGAACCCGGTCGAGTCTCCGGATGATTTCTTGAACCTCACCCCGCCCGCGGGGCGGCACACTCCCGATCAACTTGCCCCACATCTGCCGGCTGTCACGCAGCAGGTAGAATGCGATCAGCGGCGCGATCAAAAAGGCTGCCAGGAGCTTGGCCAGGCCAATCAGGCCCTGGGCCAGACCCCGGACTTGGGCCTGGATCGCTCCCTCGATTCGCCCGATGACATCATCAACGGCTTCCTGTAGGCCCAGCGGGCCGGCTACCCGGCTATAACCGTCATGGGCGGCCGAGGTGAATTCTCGGACTGAGCGCCCATACTGCGGCAGATTCTCAGCCATCTTGGCCACCTCGGCCAGCAACCCCGGCAGCAGGAACCAAATCACCCCGGCGGTAGTCAAACCCAGCAAGGCATAAAGGCCCAAGATAGCCCAGGGCCTTGACATCCCCCGTGAAGATAGCCAATTTACTGCCGGGCCGAGAAGATAGGCCAACAGCAGGGCCAAAAAAAAAGGCACCAGGGCCTCTCGCACCCGGTAGAGCAAGACGGCGGCTCCGACCGTCGCCACGCTCATTCCGATCAAGAGGCCCAGGACCACTTTTCGCCGGAAACCCATTTTCATCGAACCGAGACTCAGTCCTTCATCAGCTTTCCAGTCAAGTCGCCGGCCATGTCCTTACCGCTTCTCCAAAAGCGAGTGGCCGACCGACCTAGGGATTTGCCGCCTTCCCAGAGCCGCACCCCGCTTTCGCCCCGGAACTTGGGGGTAAACATCATGCCAATGACGGCTCCAATCAGCCCACCGGCAATGACGCCGTTCCAAAATCCTCCACGCAATCCGGCAGCCCCCTTCCTGTTAATAGATGGGACTGGGATCACCGGGCTGGAGGGCCTGAAGCTCGCCCTCGTCATTAACCGTGAAGAGCTTGACCCCCTGTCTGGTGACCGCAAATTCAATGCAGCAGTCCCAGCAATAGTATTGATCAGCACCCACCCGGCCAATACTCCGGCTTTGACAATGGGGACAATTTGTCTGGTTCATTTAGTCCTCGATTCCGGTTCCAAGGTGGAGTCCAAGAATACCACTCTGAATCAGCTCTTCCGTGACCATCACCGGACCAGCCGCCACTGTCTGGCGACCATCAATCAGATCTTGGATAAAGCCTCCTGAAAGCCTGAAGGCGGTCACCCGGCCGGTACCTTCATCAAAAATCAAGTCCTCGAGCACTCCAACTTCCATTCCGTGCTGGTCGATATAACGTTTTCCCAATAGATCCTTGGCCTCGCCTAGAGTCCGCGACGGACCAAAGTCGAATCGCAGACCCGGCTCATCATCGACCAACACCAGATCCGGGCC
>JBGFRN010000275.1:0-9212 GCA_041695105.1 Bacillota bacterium
AGAAGGGCGTAAAAGAACTTTTTCTGACGGGCTATCCGGCCGAGGTCGCCGGTTTCGTCCCGGTAGCGGACGTACTGAAGGGCTTTATCGCCATCAAGGCGTTGAGGGCCGGGTTTCAGGTGGATCTTCAGGTTTTGGTATGGATCCTGGTAATTCATCCGCTTTTCAATATCGATGTCAACCCCGCCCAGGGCGTCAACCATAGCGGCGAAGCCTTTAAAATCGAACTCAACGTAGCGGCTCAAAGGGATTCCCAGGAATTCCTCGACGGTCTTGACCGATAGCTCCGGTCCTCCGTAGGCGTGGGCATGGGTGATTTTTTCAGGTGACTTCCGCCCCGGGATCCCGGCCCGGGTATCGCGGGGGATGGAAAGAAGATTGATTTCACCGGTCCTCGGGTTGAATGAGGCCAATACCATCAGGTCGCTTCGAGTGCCTTCATTGTCGACCCCCAAAATCAGGACGTTCAATGGTGCCCGCCACCAAAAAAAGTAACCGGCGGCGCCCAGGAGCAGGGCCACCAGCAAAAGAATCACTGGTCTTTTAGGGTTGAAGCGCACCCGCTTGCGAGTGGAGGGAATTGGCCCCTCGGTTTGGTTCTCCAACGACTTCACCTACCTCGCAAGTCCTTCGTCTCTGATGTCAAAAAATCCTCGTAAAATTAATCTTGGCCGTGAGATGAGGAGATGGTAAAATAGTTTGAAAACAGGACAAAGTGTCACCTAAGGCACTAATAGTGTGGGGGAGGTAAGAGAGATTGTCCAAGTGGACGCGCAGAGAGTTCCTTAAGGCCACTGGTCTTGGCGCCGGGGCACTCTGGGCACTGGAACTCGGCTTTGACCTTTCGGCGGCCGAGGCTAAGGCCCACGAGTTAAAAATCAGCGGAGCCAAAGAGTTTGCCTCGGTCTGTCCCTTCTGTTCCATCGGGTGCGGGGTGATCATCTCGGTCAAAAACGGCAAGGTGATCAATATCGAGGGCAACCCCGATTCGCCGCTCAACGAGGGGGCGCTCTGTTCCAAGGGTGCCGCTTTGCTCCAGGAGGCCAATAATGAGCGCCGGCTGACTAAACCGAAGTACCGGGCTCCCGGCTCGAAAGAATGGAAGGAAATCTCCTGGGAAGATGCCCTGGGGAAGATTGCCCAAAAAGTTAAGGCTACCCGCGACTCCACCTTCCAGCATAAGCTGCCCGACGGCACCATCGTCAACCGCACCGAGGCGATCGCTCATTTCGGCAGCGCTGCCCTAACCAATGAGGAAAACTACCTGCTGGTCAAGCTGATGCGCAACCTGGGCGTGACCTACATCGAGCACCAGGCGCGTATATGACACTCTTCCACTGTCGCCGGTCTTGGCGCGTCATATGGCCGGGGAGCGATGACCAATCACCCCCGCGACCTCCAGAACACCGACTGTGCTCTGATCATTGGATCAAACGCCGCTGAAAACCATCCGATTCTCTTTAAATGGATCATGAAGGCCAAGGAGAAGGGGGCCAAGGTGATCTCGGTTGATCCCCGCTTCACCCGGACTTCCTCCCAGGCCGATATCTACGCCCCGATTCGCCCGGGTACCGATATCGCCTTCATCGGTGGCCTGATTAATTACGTCATTGAAAAAAACCTCTACCACAAGGATTACGTCGTTAATTACACCGATTGGGCCTTCCTGGTTGACCCGGGATTCGAGTTCAAGGACGGGCTTTATTCTGGTTACAACAAGGACAAGCGATCATACGACAGAAAGACCTGGGCCTACCGCACTGAGAAGGTCACCGGCCCGGACGGCAAGGAGTCGGTCAAGTACCTGAAGGACGAAACCCTCCAGGATCCTTACTGTGTCTTCCAGATCTTAAAAAAGCACTATGCCCGTTACACCCCAGATATGGTCTCCAAGGTCACCGGCATGCCCAAGGAGAAATTCCTGGAGATAGCCAAGACCTTCGGAGCGACCGGGGCTCCCGACAAAACCGGGTCGATCAACTATGCTATGGGGACGACCCAGCATACCAAGGGCAGCCAGAACGTTCGCTCTTACGCCATTCTCCAGTTGCTGCTCGGCAACATCGGGCGTCAGGGGGGCGGGGTCAACGCCCTGCGCGGGCACAGTAACGTCCAGGGGTCAACCGACCTGGCCGCGCTCTTTCACATCGTTCCGGGTTACATGGCGATTCCAAACGACGCCGCTCACAAGAGCCTCAAGGATTACAACGAGAAAGAGACCCCCAAGGCCGGTTTCTGGGTCAATAAACCGAAGTTTTTCATCAGCCTGCTCAAGGCTTTCTATGGCCGCAACGCTACCAAGGAGAACGATTTCGGCTATAATTGGCTGCCCAAAATTGCGGCCGGCAAGAACTACTCCCATATTGCCTTGTTCCAGACCCTGTATGAAGGCAAGATCAAGGGTATGTTCGTTTTCGGCCAGAACCCGATGATCGATGGGCCGAACAGCGACATGGAAGCCAAGGCCATGTCGAAGCTCGAATGGTTAGTCAACGTCGATCTGTTCGAAAACGAAACCTCAAGCTTTTGGAAGCGCCCGGGCACCAAGCCCGAGGATATCAAGACCGAGGTCTTTCTTCTCCCGGCGGCTTCCTTCGATGAGAAAGCCGGCACCGCCACTAACACCGGCCGGCTGATCCAATGGCGCGACCAGGCGGTCGAACCCAAGGGCGAGTCCAAGTCGGACCTTTGGATCGCCTATAACCTGGGGCTGGCCATTCGAAAGGCCTACGCCAATTCGAACCTTCCTGAGGACGAGCCGGTCTTGAAGATGACCTGGGATTACGGCTCGGCACAAAATATCTATAGCGCTGACCCCGATGTCTATAAGGTCGCTCACGAGATCAACGGCTTTGACGTCAATACCGGCAAAGGATTAGCCGGTTTTGGCAATCTCAAGGACGATGGCACCACCGCCTCCGGCTGCTGGATCTACTGTGGGTATTTCGTCAGCAGGGACGATAATCGCTCGCGCAGGCGCGGCAAGGAAGATCCGAGCGGGGTCGGCTCATACCTCAACTGGGGCTGGGCCTGGCCGATGAACCGCCGGATTATTTACAACCGGGCCTCGGCCGATCCGAACGGCCAGCCCTGGTCTGACAAGAAGAAGTACCTGGTCTTCGATACCTCAAAGGCCGACCCGACCAAGAAACAGAAGGGCCTCTGGTCTGGGCCTGACGTTCCCGATTTCGTGCCCAGCCGGGCGCCTGATGATCCCGGCGGCAAGGCACCTTTTATCATGCTTCCGGAGGGTGTTGGCAAGCTATTCGGTCAGGGGATGGCTGACGGTCCCTTACCCGAGCACTATGAACCGCTCGAGACCCCGGTCAAAAATGCCTTCTCCAGCCATCAGCTCAACCCGGTGGCCAAAGTATGGAACTCAGAGATGGATAAGGTCGGCGAGGCCGCTAAATTCCCGATTGTGGCCAGCACCTGGCGCCTGACCGAGCACATGCATGGATATACCCGGAACTTCCCTTGGTCGTCGGAGCTGCAGCCCAAACTCTTCGTCGAGATCAGCCCGACCCTGGCCGCCGCCAAAGGAATCAAGACCGGCGATCAGGTGATCGTCTCGTCGGCCCGGGCCGAAATCAGGGCACTCGCCCTGGTCACCCCGCGGATGGCCAAACTTAAGCTGGGTGACCAAGAAGTCGAGCAGGTCGGCCTGCCGTGGCACTTTGGCCATGAGGGCATCGTCACCGGCGACATCGTCAACCGCCTGACCCCGCACATTGGGGACGCCAATACCATGATTCCCGAGTACAAGGCCTTCCTGGTCGACGTCAAGAAGGGAGGTGCTGCTTGATGGCTGCTCCGACCGCACCCGGCGCCCCCACCCATGAACGTGAGATGACCAAACTGGTTGACGTCACCAAGTGCATCGGCTGCCGCGGCTGCCAGAACGCCTGCAAGGCCTGGTGGGATCTCCCGGCCGAGGTCGGCCGCGACCCCTGGTCCGGCTACCAGTCCCACAAAGATTTGTCTTTCAACCGGTACACCCTGGTCAAGTACTTCGAGCGCACCAACGCCCAGGGCAACCTGACCGGCTGGCAGTTCATGAAGACGGGCTGTTTCCACTGCGCCGATCCGGCCTGCCAGAAAGTCTGCCCGGTGGAAGCCGTCTCCAAGCGCGACAGCGGGGCCGTGGTCATCGACCAGGAGAAGTGCATCGGTTGTGGCTACTGCGCTTACAACTGTCCCTTCGGCGTCCCAAAGGTCAACTCGGCTGGAACCAAGGCCTCTAAATGCAGCCTCTGCTCGGTCCGCACGGAGAACAAGATGAAACCGTCCTGCGCCCAGACCTGCCCGACCGGGGCCGTGATTTACGGTCCTCGCAAGGAAATCCTTGAAATGGCGTCCGCCCGGCTTGATCTCATAAAAAAGGCCCATCCCGTTGCCAGTTTATATAACCCGGAGGGCGTGGGCGGGACCCACACTATCTACCTGCTGCCTGATGCCCCCGAGGCTTTCGGCCTGGCCAAGGCCCCGGAGATCCCGGTTAGCATCTCGGTCTGGAAGGACTTCGTCCGGCCGGTTGGTGCCACCATGGTCGGCGCAGCCCTGATCGGAGTCCTGGCCGGCCTGTTCATCAATACCGGCAAGGGCAGCAGCCATAGTCAGGGAGGTGCCGCCGATGTCTAGTCAGAAAGAACGGGTAATAAGGTTCAAACCGGCCGAGCGTCTGACCCATCTGGTCGTGGTCGTTACGTTCCTGCTCCTGACCCTTTCTGGGCTGGCCATCCTGAAGAACAGTTGGTTCGGTGGTCTGGCCGCCCTCTTTGGCGGGATGGACAATGCCCGGGTGATTCACCACTGGACCGGGCTGGTCTTCGGGGTCGCCCTGTTGGTGGCTCTGATTTTTGGCTACCAGGCCTGGACCCGCCACATCCTTTCCTGGGATGCCGACGATAAGGCCTTCGCCTCTAAGACGGTCTTTGTCACCCTGGGCACTGTCTCTTACAGCCAAATGCCACCACAGGGCAAATATAATGGCGGCCAGAAGGGCTGGTCGCTGATCGTCGCCGTGAGCGGGCTGATCTTGCTGGTCACCGGCCTGATTCTCTGGCAGAAAGAGGCGATCGGATCGGCCTCCCTGGTGCAGTGGTCGCTGCCCCTGCACGACTTCTTCTCAATGGTTCTCTGGGCCGGTGTCATCGGCCACTTCTTCCAGGCCGTGATCCACCCCGAGACACGGGAATCGCTTTGGGCGCTGCGCGACGGCACGGTTTCAGCCGAGTACGCCCGGTCGCACCACGCTAAGTGGTACAAGGCGCTAAAGGGCTAGGAGGCTCTGGCCGGCACCATCTGTCTTTTCGCTTGACTACACATAGCTACCAGAGTCAGTCAGAGAAGCGCCTCCCCAGGTCCTTGCCGGGGGAGGCGCTGCCTTTGCAGTTTTTAAAGTTGGAGAGATACACGATTGAATTTTTTTCAAGGGAGACAAGGCATATGAGTGCATTCGGAGTTCCCGATAACCTGATCCAGTTCCTGACCGAGCTGCGGCTCCGGGAGCGCGAGATAGCCGGGGGCTGCTCAGTCCCCGCAGGCTTGCCTTCGCCCGAATCAGCCCGCCTGGCGCTGGCGTCCGGGCAGCCCATCCTGGCCGGGGGCATCGAAATCGATCCGGCCGAGTTCGCCCAAGCGTTAGAGACGGTGACCAGAGTTCTGACCAAATACCGCCCGGGTTTGGGACTGGCCTTCGGCCAGCCGGCTGAAGCCCAGGAGTTGGCCGCGCCGGCCGGGCGGGGAGACTCGAAGGCTCTGGCGGCCTGGGCCCAATCTAAAGGGCTGCCGCCAGGGCCGGTAACCTTTCTCGCTCAGGTGGCAGCCCGCCCCTTCTGGGCCGCGGCCGCCCGTGAGGCGGCGACTGGGGCTGGCGTTGACCCCTCGGTCTGGACGGCCGGGAGCTGCCCGGTCTGCGGCTCGAACGCCGATTTGGCCCGGCTGGACGAGAAGAGCCAACGCTGGCTTCATTGCCCAACTTGCGATTTCCAATGGGTACACTCCCGGGTGGCCTGCGCTTTCTGCGGCCAGGACAGCTCCGAGCGGCTAGGATATTTCAATGCCGAGGGGGAGGATCGGGCCAGGGTTGACTTCTGCCGGGACTGCGGCTGCTACCTCAAGACCTATGTGGGGGTGCCGGCGGGCACGGTTGGGCCATCTCCGGGCGAGGGGATGGCCGGCGGCTTCGACCCCATATTCGACCCCATATTAGAGGATGCCCGGACGATCGTCCTGGACCTGGTGGCTAAGCGCGAGGGCTTCCGCAAGTACGGCGAAGTTCCCTTTGGGGCATCCTAAATTATGAAGCTCTTTGCCGACTACCACACTCACACCCGCTACAGTCACGGAAAAGGCACGGTCGAGGAGAACATCCTGGCTGCCAGGGCCAAGGGTCTGCGGGAGGTCGCCATAACCGACCACGGTCCGGCCAGCCTTCCCGGGGTCAGGGCTTCCCTCGACCGGTTGAGCCTGGTCAGTGAAGAATGCCAGTATTTTAACCGGCTCTATCCAGAGATCACCGCCCTGGCTGGGGCCGAGGCCAATCTGGTCTCGGCCGATGGCAAAATTGACGTTCCGCCTTCCGTGATCGAGGATCTCGACCTGCTCCTGGTTGGCCTGCACCCCATGGTGATCCCCCATTCCCCCCGCGACGCCTGGAGACTGTTCGGGCAGGGCCTGGCCGGTCGCTTCAGCCGGCACTGGCGGGAGAAGGCCAGGGTCGAGAACACCAAGGCCATGATTGAAGCCGTCCACCGCCATCCTGTCGACATCGTCACCCACCCGGGCCTGCAGGTCGACATTGACACCCGTGAACTGGCCCGGGCCTGCGCCGCCCGGGATACGGCTATGGAGATTAACTCGAGCCACGGCTACATGACCGCCCAGTATTGCCGACTGGCAGCCCTTGAAGGCGCCAGCTTCGTTATTAATTCCGACGCCCACCGGCCCGAAGAGGTCGGGAATCTCGACCAGGGCATCGCCGTGGCTGTAAAAGCCGGGCTTGAGCCCGATCAGATTATTAACGCCGAAACTCCAGATTCCCCCAGCACATCGCCTCAAAGAGGAAATGCGCCGCTCCCGGAGAATGTTTTAGCGCGACGGAGGCTGTGACTGAAGGGCTACATTCGACGCCGTCCGAAGGGGCTGTCCCGATGAACAAGATCCGTCTGGTCATTGTCACCGGCCTTTCCGGTGCCGGCAAGACCCAGGCCATCAAGAGCCTTGAGGACTTGGGCTTTTTTTGTGTTGACAACCTTCCTCCGGCCCTGCTCGGCAAAATGGCCGAATTGGGATCTGGCACCGGGGGAAAAATTGTCCGCATGGCCTTCGGTATCGACCTGCGCGGGGGAGAGTTTTTCGGCAGCACGGTCGACGCTCTGGCCAGGCTGGAACTGGCCGGCTATCCCTACCAGATCCTCTTTTTGGAGGCCGCGGATGACACGCTGGTGCGCCGCTTCAAGGAAACCCGCCGCCCTCACCCGCTGGCACCAGAAGGCAGAATTCTGGAGGGCATTCGCCGGGAAAGACAATTGTTGCAGGAATTAAGGGGCAAGGCGACTCATATTATCGACACGACCGACTTATCCCCCCGCAAGCTCAGGGAAGAGGTTCAGAGGCTTATTACCGACGATGGCGAGAAGCCGCCCATTATCGTGAATATCGTCTCTTTCGGGTTCAAATACGGCCTGCCCATGGACGCCGACCTGGTCTTCGACGTCAGGTTTATGCCCAACCCGCACTACGTTGAGGGCCTTCGGGGCCTGACCGGATCCAACGCCGAGGTCAGCCAGTACGTTTTCCGCTGGCCCGCGGCCCGCCGCTTTATGAAAGAAATCACCCGCCTATTAGAGTTCCTGCTGCCGCAGTACGTCAGCGAGGGCAAATCTCAGCTCGTTATCGCCATCGGCTGCACCGGAGGACGCCACCGCTCGGTCGCGGTGACAGAGGCCCTGGCCCAGACCCTCCGCTCCAAGGGTTATACCGTGGCGACCGAACACCGCGATGCCGCAAAAAACCTCGAGGAGTCGGTCGAGCAGTGATTCGAATCGGCCGCTGGCTCTATCCAGGCCTGAAGCTAAAACGATGGCTAATCGTTTTTTCAGCCGGCGTAGTTTTGGTCGGCAGTGGGCTGGCCATTGCCCTTGACTGGCGGGTCTATTACTGGCTGGCTCTGAACATGCAAAGGATGCTGTTATGGAGTACCGGGACCAATTTTCCCCTGCCGGTCCAGGGCCTGATCATTGCCGGTTTGGGCCTGATCGTCATGACCGCCGCTGTCGGGCAGATTGTCAGGTGGTTTGTTGAGGAAGGTCTTCCGGCCGGAACGCCAAGATTGGGCGAAAAGATCTTACGGCGGCAGTATCTCGAGCGCGGGCCTAGAGTCGTGGCTATTGGGGGTGGAACCGGGCTGCCGGTGCTGCTCCGCGGCCTTAAGCAATACACCTCGAATCTTACCGCCATCGTCACCGTAGCCGACGACGGGGGAAGCTCCGGCCGGCTGCGCGGGGAGTACGGGATCCTGCCCCCGGGTGATATCCGCAACTGCCTGGTCGCCCTGGCCGACACCGAGGGCCTGATGGAAAGGCTGTTTCAGCACCGTTTTGACGGGCGGAGCACCCTGGCCGGTCACACTTTCGGCAACCTATTCATCCTGGCCATGAACGAGGTCACGGGCGATTTTGAGGAGGCCATCCGCCAATCGAGTCAGGTCCTGGCGATTAAGGGCCGGGTCGTGCCCTCGACCACTTCACAGGTGGTTTTGGAGGCTGAGTTCGTTGATGGCCGGATCATCCGGGGCGAGTCGGCGATCGGAAAGATCCGAGCTCCGATCAAGCGGGTCAAGCTGGTTCCGTCGAACCCACCGGCGGTCAGGCAAGCCCTGGAAGCCATTGCCGAAGCCGATGCGATCGTCCTCGGGCCCGGGAGCCTCTACACCAGTCTCTTGCCAAATCTGCTAGTGCCTGAGCTGGCCGAGGCCATTCGTCGCTCAGAGGCGATCAAGATTTATGTCTGCAATGTTATGACCCAGCCGGGTGAGACCGATGGGTTCAACGTTGTCGATCATATCAAAGTCTTGATCGAAGGCGCCGGGTCGGGGCTGGTTCAGTACTGCCTGGCCAACACGGCTCCCATTCAGCCCGAAGCCCTGATCAGATATAAGGATCAGGGCGCCGAGCCGGTCAGGATTACTTACCCGCCGGCTAACTTTC
>JBGFRN010000135.1:0-9173 GCA_041695105.1 Bacillota bacterium
GGTTGGCAGGCCCAAACGGCGGATCTCCTTAAGGACCGTGACCCCGTCAATGTCTGGCAGAAAAATGTCCAGGATCATCAGATCCGGCAAATTTTCCTGAGCCAACCGGACGGCTTCGGCCCCACTGGAGACTGTCCCGGTTACCCGAAAACCCCCTACCGTTTCGACAAACTCGCGGTTGACATGTGCCACCATCGGATCGTCCTCAACAATCAACAGGCTGATTGGTCGGGTTAATGGCACTCGCCTTCCTCCCCACGGCCGCCCTGGCTGTCTTTGGGCAGCTCAATCTCAAATGTCGTTCCCTGGTCCCCGGTCTCGACACGAATACTCCCGGAAGCCCCATCGACGTGTTGTTTCACTAGGGTCAATCCGATCCCTTGGTGGCTCCCCCCCCTGGTGCTGAACCCCGGCTCGAATATCCGTCCCCGATCCGGCAGGTTGATTCCCGAACCATTGTCACTGACCACTATCCGGACCATCTCCCCGGAGTCGTCGATCAGGCACCTGATCTGTTTTGGCTTTTGATCGGAGACCATCAGGGCATCCATCGAGTTTTCCAGCAAGTTACCAAGAATAATAACCAGGCTTGAGGCATCGGCATCTTTTGGAAGCTCTTTGAGGCGGCTACCGGGCTCAATTTTCATGTCAATGCCAAGTTCCTTGGCCCGGCTGAGCTTGCCAAGCAACAACCCGGACACCCGGTGGTCACAGAAGCGCCGGGCTAAGAACGAGGCCATCCGCTGCTGCTGCTCGGTGGCGGAGAAGATAAAGTCAATGGCTTGTTCATATTTTTTTAACTGAATCAAGCCGGCAATGGTGTGAAGCTTGTTCAGGTGCTCGTGATTCTGAACCCGGAGCGACTCGACGAACTTCATCACGCCAGTCAGTTCTTCGGCCAGACGGTTAAGTTCGGTGCGGTCGCGAAAGGTAGCCACCGCACCGACAATCTGGCCCTTGACCCGGATCGGCACCCGGTTGACAATTACGACCGTCTGACCCAGCAGCATCTGCTGGTTGAGTTCGGGTTGACCGGTAGCCAGCGTTTCGGGGAGCTTGGTGTTGGGGATGACCTCTCTGATCGGACGGTCGACGGCGTCACCGGTGACGCCGATGATTCTTTGGGCTTCCTCGTTGATGATGGTGATGCGGCTATCGCGGTCGATAGCGATCAGTCCTTCGCCGATAGCGTGAAAGATCGCTACTCTCTCCTCAAGCAGGCGGGCAATTTCGCTTGGCTCGAGGTTGAACATCTGCCGCTTAATGTTGCTGGCCAATAACCAGGCTCCGACCAGCCCGACCGCTACCCCGGCTACCAGGGAGAGCGACAGCTCCCACCCGATATTCCGGACCAGCTCTAAAGGTGCAGGAACCAAAAGCCCGACCACCACCACGCCGACCTGAAGGTTTTCACCTGGCGACATTACCGGGACGAAGGCTCTGACCGATGGACCGAGGACGCCGAACGCCCTGGAGTAATAGGACTGCTCGGTCAGGGCCGGGCCCTCGTCGCCCCCGCCGAAGGTCGAACCAATACGGGACGGCATCGGGTGAGAGTACCGGGTGCGATTCATGTCAATAACCACGATATACTCAACCCCGGTCGCCAGGCGGATGCGCTCGGCCACCGGTTGGATTAGCCTGGCCCCGCCAGGCCTAAGGTTCTCACGGATTTCGTCCAACTGAGCCACCGTGCGCGCCACAAAGAGAGCTCTCTGGCCAAGTTCCCTCTCCATGGCGAAAAAGATATTTCCCACAACCAGCGCCGAGCCGGCCAGAATCGAAGATAAGACCAGGCCGAAAGCGAGCAGGGCAATTTTTGTCCTGATGGTCAGTGTGGTGTTCAAGTCTTAAGCTCTCACCCGGTCCAAATTGAATTAATTATTTTTCGACATTTTATAGAAAATACCTTTACCGTTGATTGATCTAAACTACAACACAAAAAACCGGGGCGACCATAAGCCAAGAGCCGCCCCGGTTGGTAGAGGTATGGGTATGTAAAGGAATGCCAGGATCCTATAAAACCGCTTCGATCTTCTGCTTAAGTACGTTCTTCGGCTGAAACCCAACCACCCGGGTAGAGGGCTGGCCGTTCTTGAAGAGTAATAGCGTCGGAATGCTCCTCACTTCGAACTGAGCCGCCAGGGAGTTGTTTTCGTCAACGTTGACCTTGCCGAACTTAACTTTTCCGTCCATTTCCTTTGACAGTTCCTCGAGCACCGGAGCTACCATTTTGCAGGGCCCGCACCAGGGGGCCCAAAAATCGACCAGGACAGCCTTATCCGACTTGAGAACTTCAGTATCCCAGTTGTTGCTGCTGAGGGTTATTAGGTTTGACAAAGTTTTTCACTCCTGATGCCATTTTTTGTCAATTTCCTTTGGTACAAAACGACCCCACCATGCCGTGTCATGCCGGGGGTTTGAACCTGCGCTTGGCAGGTGGGTGTCCTCCTGAAGACTTCAGGTGTCCCCTGGCGCCAGAGGCGGGGGCATACCATCGGCCGTCAGAGCCCGGACTCCCTAGGTTTCGACGTTGGCTCAAAACCTAGACGGCGACATCACGTACACAGTAGGGTTGTGAAATTATATTGCCCTTATGACAACAGAATATCACGCGACAACGGGCGATTCAAGGTGGCTTACCTGATCCTTATTCCGATGGACAATTCTTCGAGCTGCTTCGGGGCGACTTCAGATGGGGCATCAGTCATCAAATCAGTGGCCTTGGCTGTTTTCGGGAAGGCGATCACATCGCGGATTGAGGCGCACCCGGCCAACAGCATGACCAACCGGTCAAGACCAAAGGCAATGCCCCCGTGCGGCGGGGTTCCGTACTCGAAGGCCTCCATCAGGAACCCGAACTTGGCTTGGGCCTCTTCCTTGGTGAAGCCCAGAACCTCAAACATCTTCTCCTGCAAGGGACGCTGGTGGATTCTGACGCTGCCGCCGCCGATCTCGACCCCGTTCATGACCATGTCGTAGGCATTGGCCCGGACCTGGCCCGGTTCCTGATCGATCAGGGCTAGGTCTTCGGGGTGCGGGGAGGTAAACGGATGGTGGACGGCCACCCAGCGATTGTCCTCCTCACTCCACTCCAGCAGCGGGAAGTCAATCACCCAGAGAAGGTTGACCTGGTCCTCGGGAATCAGGTCGAGCTTCTTGCCGATGTCGAGACGCATCCGTCCGAGGACATCCCAGGCCAAAGCCTCATGGCCGGCCACGGCCAGGATCAGGTCGCCCTCCTTAGCTCCAGACCTGGCCTTAAGAGCCGAAACTTCCTCGGGCTTGAGGAACTTGGCGAATGAAGAGCGGTCGCCGTCAGCGCCCCAGGCCAGCCAGGCCAGACCCTTGGCACCGTGCTGCCCGGCCAGGGCCACCAGGTCATCGATTTCCTTGCGCGAGAAGGAAGCCCCGCCCGGCACCACCATGGCCTTAATTTTCCCCCCCGAGTCCAGAACCCCAGCGAAGACTTTGAAATCTGTGCCCCTGAGTTCTTCGGAGATGTCCGAAAGCTCCAGGCTGAAACGGGTATCGGGCTTGTCCGAACCATAACGGCTCATGGCCTCATTGTAGGCCAGGCGCGGGAAGGGCCGCGGGACGGGCTTGCCTGTCGCCAGCTCAACCATCCCGGCGATCAGGTCTTCCATCAGGTTTAGGACATCCTCGCGCTCGATGAACGACATCTCAAGGTCGATCTGAGTGAACTCCGGCTGGCGGTCGGCCCGTAAATCTTCGTCGCGGAAACAGCGTACGATCTGGACGTAGCGCTCCAGGCCCGACACCATCAAAAGCTGCTTAAAAAGCTGGGGTGACTGGGGCAGGGCGTAAAACTTGCCCGGGTTGACCCGGCTGGGCACCAGGTAGTCGCGGGCACCCTCGGGGGTGCTCTTGGTCAGCATCGGGGTCTCAATTTCGAGAAATCCGTGCTGGTCGCAGAAATCCCGGGTGTACTTGACCAGCCGGTGGCGCAGGATCATGTTTTGCTGCATCTCGGGCCGGCGCAGATCAAGGTAGCGGTAGCGCAGGCGCACCAGCTCGTCGACATCGCCAGCATCAGCTACTTGGAACGGCGGGGTCTTGGACGGGTTCAGGATCTCTAGCGAGCTGACGCAAACCTCGATTTCCCCGGTCTTCAGGTTCTGGTTCTCGGTGCCGGCCGGGCGGCGGCGGACCTCGCCCTCCAGGGCCAGGACGTATTCTGAGCGGACGCTGCCGGCCAGCCCATAAGCCTCCCGCCCCTTTTCAGGGTCAAAGACCACCTGGACCAAGCCGGTGCGGTCCCGTAGGTCGATAAAAATAATTCCGCCCAGGTCGCGGCGCCGGTGGCACCAGCCGGCCAGTCGGACTTTCTGCCCGATGTGTTGGGCGCTGACTTCCCCGCAGTAGACGTTACGTTTCACTCTCTATGGATCCTCCTCAGTTGGTTGAATGGTCTGGCTTCAGCTATTAAGACGTCAGCCTGGCAGCCAACTCGTCCCAGGTAACCTCGATCTGGTCCCCGCCGGCCATTCGCCTCAAAGTCACCGTACGGTTAACGATCTCGTTCGAGCCCAGGATAGCCACATATCTGGCCCCAAGCCGGTCGGCGTGTTTCATCTGGCTCTTCAGGCTACGCCCGAGGTAGTCGCTCTCGGCTCTGTAGCCCTGACGGCGCAGGGCGCTCAGAATCTGAAGGGCCGGGGCCAGGGCCTCGCTCCCCATCGGGGCGACAAAGACGTCAACCCCGGCATCGCCCGCTGGAGTTTTGCCCATCTTATCTAAGGTCATTATCAGCCGCTCCATGCCCAGGGCGAACCCCACCCCCGGCGTCGGTGGCCCTCCCAGGGTCTCAACTAATCCGTCGTATCTCCCTCCGGCCCAGACGGTGCTCTGCGCCCCTAGCGGTGGATAGATTACCTCGAAAACGGTCTTGGTATAGTAATCGAGGCCCCGGACAATGTTCGGGTCGACTCGATAGGGAACGCCAAGAACCTCCAGGTAGGACTTGACCCCGTCAAAGTGAACCCGGCACTCCTCGCACAGACACTCCACGACGCGAGGCGCCCCGGCCGCAGCCGGCCGGCAGCCTTCCTCCTTGCAGTCTAGAAGCCGCAACGGGTTTCGCTCGCACCGGGAGCGGCAATTCTCGCATAACCCGCCGAGATGCGGGCGGTAATATTCCAGGAGTTTTTCCCGGTAAACCGGGCGGCATTGGTGGCAGCCGATGCTGTTGAGGTGAACCACTAGGCCCGTTAACCCGAGGCGCCCGGCCAGCTCGATCCCGATTTGGATCACCTCGGCGTCGATGGCCGGGTTCTGGCTGCCGAAAACCTCGACATCCCACTGGGTAAACTGCCTGAAACGCCCGGCCTGGGGCCGTTCGTAGCGGAATCCGGGGCCAATGCAGGTCAGCTTGACCGGCTGCGGCCCGGAGTAAAGCTTGTGCTCGATAAAAGCCCGAACCAGACCGGCGGTGATCTCCGGGCGTAAGGTAAGGCTCCGGCCGCCCCGGTCGTTAAAGGTGTACATCTCTTTCTCGACGATGTCGGTCGTCTCACCGACCCCGCGCTTAAACAGCTCGGTATGCTCGAAGATTGGGGGGCGAAGCTCCCCGTAAGCATATTGGCGGCAAATTTCCCGGATCTTATCCTCAACCCAGCCCCAAACCGGGGCGGTATCGGGCAGGACATCGTTGGTGCCCCTGGGGGCGGTCGTCAACATGAAAATCCCGGCCTCAGAAAGGGATTGTAGCTTTTCTCGTCGCCGATAGTGCTCTCCGAGCCGTGCCCGGGCCAAACGCACGTAGATTCATCCAGGATGAGAAGTTTATCCTTAATCGACCGGATCAGGGTCTCGTAATTGCCCCCCGGGAAATCGGTTCGACCGATCGAACCGGCGAAAAGGGTGTCCCCGGTAATGACGCGGTCGCCCAGATCAAGGCAGATCCCGCCGCGGGTATGGCCCGGGGTATGGATCACCCGGATCGAAATCTCACCCATGGTGATCTGATCCCCGTCCTTCACCAGCCGGCCGGCCGGCGGGGAAACGATGGTCTGACCCATCATCGCCGAGAGGTTGCCCGACGGTTGCGCCAGCATCGCTGCGTCGTCAGCGTGTATTATGATCTCAGCCCCGGTCGCCTCCTTGACCCTGGCATTGGCCCCGATATGATCAACGTGGCCGTGGGTGTTGATGATGTGCTTGATCGTCAGCCCCAGATCCTTGATCCGGGAAAGGATCAGGCCGGGCTCAGCCCCGGGGTCGACCACGGCCCCCAGTTTAGTCTTCGGGCAGCCTATGATATAGCAATTGGCCTCATAGGCTCCCAAGGGATGAACTTCAAAGATCATGGGGTAGCTTCGTCCTCCTATCGATCTACGCATGACGGCTCTCAACGGGCAACCTCCCTGACCACCCGCTCGACCGTCATGACGTCCTTGATCCGGCTTAGCTTTTGGCAGAGATACTGGAGCTGCTCCAGGTTCTTGATTTCGAGGACCAGGTCGATGGTGGCCATTTTATCCTTTGTGCCCCGTGCGAAGGCCGAAAGCATGTTGGTCCGGGTCTCGGCCACCAGGTTGGCCACATCGGCCAGGAGACCGGCGCGATCCAGCGCCTGGATCTGGACATCGACCGGATAGGTTCCCCCCTGCGTCTCGGCCCAGACCACCTCGATCAGTCGCTCACGGTCGTTGAGGAAGCTGACGGCGTTGGGGCAGTCGAGGCGGTGAACCGAGACCCCCCGCCCCCGGGTAATATACCCGATAATCGGGTCGCCGGGAACCGGGTTGCAACAGCGGGAGAAGCGGATCAGGACATTGTCGATGCCCTTGACCTGGACTCCCTGGATGGCCTTGCCGAATCCCAGCCTGGCCCGGGCGTCCCCCTTGACCTGGGGAAGCTCGGGCTCCTTTTGCTTTAGGGCGGCTCTCTCGGCCTCGATCCTTAGCCGGGCGACCACCGGCTGGGCCTGGAGGGCCCCGAACCCAATTGAGACCAGCAGGTCTTCCTCATTGGTGGTGTTGAAACGACTACAGACCTTCTCCAGCCACTCGGACTTGAGGAGATCGGCCGGGTTCAGACCGGCCCGTCGCACCTCTCTTTCCAGAGCATCCCAGCCTTTGGCCAGGTTCTCCTCTTTTTTCTCCCGCTTAAACCACTGCCGGATCTTATTCTTGGCCCCGGGCGTCTTGACCATGTTGAGCCAGTCCTGCCCGGGCCCGGCGGCCGTCTTGCTGGTCAGAATCTCGACAATGTCCCCGGTTCTCAGCGCCAGGTCCAACGAAACAATCTTGCCGTTGACCTTGGCGCCGATGCATCGGTGACCGACGTTACTGTGGATGGCATAGGCAAAGTCAAGCGGGGTGGCCCCGGCGGGCAGATCGATAACATCGCCCTTCGGGGTAAAGATAAAGACCTCGTCCTCAAAAAGGTCGGTCTTGAGAGTCTCGACAAACTCCCGGGCGTCGCGAAGGTCGTTCTGCCACTCCAGCAGGCTCCGCAGCCAGGCCAGCTTCTGGTCGAGATCCTTGTCGGTCCGCCCCGGCCCCTCTTTATACTTCCAGTGGGCCGCAATGCCGTATTCAGAAGTCCGGTGCATCTCCCAGGTGCGGATTTGGATCTCAAAGATCTCGCCGCGCGGTCCGATCACCGTGGTGTGAAGTGACTGGTACATGTTCGACTTCGGGACGGAAATGAAATCTTTGAAGCGTCCCGGGATCGGTTTCCAGAGGGTATGGACGATCCCAAGCGCGCCGTAGCAGTCCTTGACGCTGTCAACGATGACGCGGATGGCCGAAAGATCGTAGATCTCCGATAGGTCCTTCCCGCCCTGCATCTTTTTGAAGATGCTGTAGAAGTGCTTGGCCCGGCCCTGAATGTCGCACTTGATGCCCACCGCCTCAAGGCGTTCCTTAAGGAGCATGATCACCTCTTGGGTGAATTCCTCCCGGTCCTTTCGCTTCATCGAGACCCGTTGGGCCAGGTCGCGGTATTCCTCCGGCTCCAGGTAGCGGAAAGCCAGATCCTCAATCTCCCATTTTACCCGGAAAATGCCCAGCCGGTGGGCCAGAGGGGCGAAGATTTCCAGGCTTTCCCGGGCGATGGCCTTCTGCTTTTCCTCGCTCAGGTGGTCGAGAGTGCGCAGGTTGTGAAGACGGTCAGCCAGCTTGATCAGGATCACCCTGATGTCCTTGGCCATAGCCAGGAACATCTTGCGGTAGTTTTCGGCCTGTTGTTCCAGTTGGGTCTTGATCTCCAGGCGGCTCAGCTTGGTGACACCGTCGACCAGCAAGGCTGTCTCCTTGCCGAACCTGGCCTCGATCCCTTCGAGAGTGACCCCGGTATCCTCAACCACGTCGTGCAGCAGGGCCGCGGCGATCGTCACCTGATCCAGGCCGAGGTCGGCCAAAATCAGGGCAACGTTAAGCGGGTGCTCGATATAGTCTTCACCCGACTGACGCTTCTGCCCCAAGTGAGCCGAGGCAGCAAACTGAAAAGCGCTCTCGATCAAGGCGAGATCGCCTGACTGATTGGTCTCTAGCAACCGCTTCTTAAGGTCAGAGTAATCCATAGCCTTTGCTCCTCAGCCGGGCCCCTGGTTTAAATCACCTGACAACTGGCTTATTAAGAATAGCTTATTAAAGCCTCCACCCTGATGTCTCCCAGTTTCCGGCGCCCTTCCAAGAAAGCCAGTTCAATAAAAAAAGCGGCACCGGCTACCTCGGCCCCGAGCTTCCTGACCAGAGCCATGGTGGCGCCAACGGTGCCGCCGGTGGCCAGAAGGTCATCGACAATCAGAACCCGATCCCCCGGCCCAAGGGCGTCGGAGTGAATTTGAAGCGTGTCCTGACCATACTCGAGGTCGTATGTATGCTGGACGGTTTGGTAAGGGAGTTTCCCCGGTTTCCGCACCGGGATGATACCCAGGCCCAGGTGGTAGGCCATGGCCGAACCGACCACGAACCCGCGCGCCTCCGGCCCGACGATGACTGTCGCCTCCCAACCGGAGACCTTTTGGGCGAGCCGGTCAATGGCCTCTTTAAAGGCCGGTCCGTCCTTCAACAGCGGGGTGATGTCTTTGAATTGAATCCCCGGCTTGGGGAAATCCGGGATGTTGCGAATCCTGGCCTCGAGATCCACCAAACCCACTCCTTTACTGAACCATAATCTTGCTCATATACGGTTCCAACGCC
>JBGFRN010000098.1:0-9024 GCA_041695105.1 Bacillota bacterium
CCTATAGTGGCATCCATTCATTCGGAACCAAAGATGTCGTTGGTGGCAGATTTGCTATTGCCCCGGAAAGAAAAAAAGGCCAGCTACCTGACCTTTTAGGCTACAACCACCGGCTGGGGCTAGCGCAATTTCTTTAGTTCTGGAACCAGGCGATCGTTCAGCACCTTAATGTGGGTGCCCTTCATTCCGAGCGAGCGAGACTCGATAACGCCGGCCGACTCGAACTTGCGCAGGGCGTTGACGATAACCGAGCGGGTGATACCGACCCGATCGGCGATCTTGGAGGCGACCAGCAAGCCCTCCTTGCCGTCGAGTTCGTCGAAAATATGTTGAACGGCCTCAAGCTCGGAGTAAGAGAGGGTGCCAATCGCCACCTGAACGGCGGCCTTGCGGCGGGCCTCCTCGACCAGTTCCTCGGAGCGTGAGCGCAGGATCTCCATTCCCACAACGGTAGCGCCGATCTCAGCCAGAATCAGATCTTCATGCGAGAATTGGCCTTCGAACCGGGCTAGGATCAACGTGCCCAGGCGCTCGGCGGCACCGTTGATTGGAACCAGGGTGCTGATCTTACCCTCGGCCACGCACATCTCGCCCTTCTTAAACGCGCAGATCCTCTTCTCCTGAGTCAGGTTGGGCGAGGTGCTGTCAACCTTGAGCAGGCGGGAGTTATACTCCTCAGGGAAGATCCCCTGGCGGATAACCTCCTCGATCATAATATCGCACTCGAACTTTTCTAGCAGGGCGTGACCGAGCAGGCGCCCGGCGCGATCGACCAGGTAAACGTTGCACTGAATCAGGTCACTTAAAACCCTGGCCATTTCATCGAAGTTGACCGGGTGACCGGCCGATTTCTGCAGCAGGCGGTTGATCCGGCGAGTTTTTTCAAGAAGCGATTGCATTAGTCTATTCCTCCCTTAAGATGTCACAAGATATATCGACTGAGATCCTCATTTTGGACAATGTCACGCAGCTTATCCCTCACGTAATCGCGATCAATTTCTATCCGGCGTCCGGTAAGTTCCGGGGCCTCAAACGAGAGATCCTCAAGAACCTTCTCGAGAACGGTGTGAAGGCGCCTGGCTCCGATGTTTTCGGTCTGCTGGTTGACCTGGTGAGCGATTTCAGCAATTTCGTCCAAGCCGGACTCGGTAAAGACCGCCTCAACCCCTTCGGTCGAGAGCAGGGCGGTATACTGCTTGACCAGCGAGCTCTCGGGCTCGGTCAAGATTCGCTTGAAATCATCCCGGGCCAGGCTTTGTAGTTCAACCCTGATCGGAAAACGACCCTGGAGTTCGGGAATCAGGTCAGACGGCTTTGAGACGTGGAAGGCACCGGCGGCGATGAACAGGACGTGGTCGGTCTTAATCGGGCCGTACTTGGTGTTGACCGTCGATCCCTCTACAATCGGCAGGATGTCGCGCTGGACTCCTTCCCGGGAGACGTCCGGACCGTGGCTGTGCTCGCGGCCGGCAATCTTGTCGATCTCATCGATAAAGATAATCCCTGACTGCTCGGCCCGGCGGGCGGCCTCGGCCGTGACCCGGTCCATATCGACCAGCTTGGCGGCTTCTTCCTGGGCCAGGATCTTACGGGCCTCGACTACCGTCACCCGGCGCTTCTTGCGGCGCCGCGGGACCAGCCCGCCGAGCAGATCCTGGAAGTTAATCCCCATCTCCTCGACTCCAGTTCCGGAAAATACCTCGACCGTAGGGTTGGAACTGTCCTCGACCTCAATATCGATCAGGTGATCCTCGAGCAGCCCGGCGTCAAGCTTGCGCTTGATAGCCTCACGCTCTGTTTTGACGCTTGGGCGCTCTTCCGAATCGTCCTCTTCCCTGGCCCTTGGGCCCCCGCCAAAAAACATCTCGAATGGATTGCGGTGACCTTCGGGCTTTTTAGGGTCGGGACAGAGGATCTCGACCAGCCGGTCCTGGGCCATGACCTCGGCCCGTTCCTTTACCTCTTCCATTCGCTCCAGCTTGACCATACGGATCGAGGTCTCGACCAGATCGCGGACCATCGAGTCGACATCTCGCCCGACGTAACCCACCTCGGTGAACTTAGTGGCCTCGACCTTGACGAAGGGGGCGTTGCAGAGCTTGGCCAGTCTCCGGGCGATCTCGGTCTTGCCGACACCCGTCGGGCCGATCATCAGGATGTTCTTAGGGTAGATCTCGTCGGAGATCTCGGCCGGCAAGCGCTTGCGGCGAAAGCGGTTGCGCAGGGCGACCGATACGCTGCGCTTGGCCGCCTCTTGCCCGACGATAAATTTATCCAAAGCGGCCACAATCTGCCGCGGGGTCAGCCCCTCAAACCCTCTCTGGTTTTCCATTAGATTTCCTCCACCGTAATCTGGTCGTTGGTATAGACGCAGATGTCGGAGGCGATCAATAGCGATTCCTTGACGATCCCGGCCGGGGAAAGCCCCGAGTGGTTGGCCAGAGCCCGGGCCGCGGCCAGGGCGTAGGGGCCTCCCGATCCGATGGCGGCGATCCCGTCGTCCGGTTCGATCACCTCGCCGGTCCCGGAAACGACCAGCAGGCCGTCTTTGTTCATCACGATTAAAAGGGCCTCGAGACGGCGGAGCATCCGGTCGGTGCGCCATTCCTTGGCCAGGGCCACGGCGGCGCGGTGAAGGTTTCCGTTAAACTCAGTCAGCCGGGCCTCAAACCTCTCAAACAGGGCGAAAGCGTCGGCGACGCTCCCAGCGAACCCGGCGATGACCTGTCCCTGGTGGATGCGCCGCACCTTTTTGGCCTGGCGCTTCATGACGGTGGCACCGCCCATAGTGACCTGGCCGTCTCCGGCCACCGCACCCCGGACGACCCCATCGGGGCCCTGGCGGCGAACCGCCACGATCGTGGTAGCGTGAAACATCGTCGATAACTCCTCAGGCGCGCGGGTGGGCACCCTGATAAACCTTTTTCAGTCGTTCCTTGGTGACGTGGGTATAAATCTGGGTGGTGGACACGCTTTCATGACCAAGCAACTCCTGGACTGACCGCAGGTCCGCCCCGCGTTCGAGCAGGTGAGTAGCAAAGGTGTGGCGCAGCGTATGCGGGGTGCAGCGACGGATCAGCGCGGCCATCAGGACGTAGCGCCTGACCAGCCGGGCGACCGATCTCGGGGTGAGTCGCGTTCCGGACCGGTTCAGGAAAATGGCCCTCTCCTGGCCTGGAGCCCCCGCGGTGGCGGCCTCTAAGTCGGCCCCTAAGTCGGCCTTGGAGGCGGCCCGCTTTTTCAGCAGGGCCGACCGGCCGCGCTCGAGATATTCGCCCAGCGAGCTCAGGGCGCAAGATCCAACCGGGACTTGCCGCTCCTTGGCCCGCTTGCCAAAGACCCGAACATCGCCGTCGGAGTAGTCGACGTCCCTCAGGTCGAGCGAACAGAGCTCACTCACCCGAAGACCGGAAGAATAGAGGAGTTCTAAGATCGCCCGGTCCCTGAGCCCGGACGGGGTGCCTGGGTCAGGGCAGCCGAGGAGAGTCGTCACCTCATCCTCGTAAAGGAATTCAGGAAGCTTCTTTTCCAGTTTGGGCGTGGCCACCAGGCGAACCGGGTTCTCCTCAACCACCTTTTCGCGGACCAGGAACCGGTAAAGTGACCTGAGGGCGGCCAGCTTGCGGGCCATGCTCCGCTTGGAATATTGCCGCCTATGAAGGTAAGCCAGGTAATCGCGAACCAGGCGGGCGTTGGCCGATTTCCAGTCGGGCTCCCCGGGGCAACAGTCTGTCTCACCCAGGTTAGACCTTGGCACCTCTGGGGCCGGGGCCTTGGTTCCCCCAACCCACCAGGCTACGAACTGTTCAAGATCGCGGTGGTAATTAAGTACGGTGTGCGATGAGGCGTTCTTTTCAACCGCCAGGTAATCGAGAAAGGCAATAAGCTGTCCCACTTGTCGGTCACCGTCCGTTTGTTACACCGTGAACCAATTAAGAGACATCGTACCATATACCCCAGGCAGAAACAAGGGCTCAATTCAAAATTGTTTTTCGGATGCCTACAATTATAGTCAAATCCAGTCAATTATCCCGGTTTAAGGGTTAAGCTCAACAATGACTCGTTCCAAGGTTTCTAGGGCCCGCTGGGCATAGGCGGCCTTGCGCTCCCGAGTCTTCTTGGGCGGATTAGGCATCGGCTTGATCAGGCCGAAAGCGGCGTTCATCGGCTGAAAATGCTTTGGGTCGACCTCGGTGATGTAGCGCGGCAAGGACCCGATGGCCGTTTCGGGCGGGAAAACCAGCGGCTCCTGTCCCCTGGCCAGCCGGGCGGCGTTGACCCCGGCCACCAGCCCGGTGGCGGCCGACTCGACGTAGCCCTCAACCCCGGTGAGCTGCCCGGCGAAGAGCAGCCGCGGCTCGATCCGTGACTGCAGGGTCGAAAACAGCAGGAGTGGGCTCTTCAGGAAAGTGTTCCGGTGCATGACGCCATAGCGGGCAAACTCGGCCTGTTCCAACCCGGGGATCATCCTGAAAACCCGGCCCTGCTCCGGCCAGCGCAGGTTGGTCTGAAAACCGACAATGTTGTAGTGCGTGGCCGCGGCGTTATCCTGTCGAAGCTGGACGACGGCGTACGGCCGGGCCCCTGTACGCGGATCGGTCAGCCCAACCGGTTTGAGCGGCCCAAAGGCCAGTGTTTGCGGGCCACGCCTGGCCATTTCCTCCACCGGCAGGCAGCCCTCGAAGAACTTGGCCCGGGCCGGCCCGGATTCTTCGGGATGATGGAGATCGGCGCCATCGGCCTCAACCAGTGCCTTCCAAAAGGCCAGGTACTCGTCCTCGGTCATCGGGCAGTTCAGGTAGCCGGCGTCGCCCTTCCCGTAGCGCGAGGCGCGGAAGGCCCTGGAGTAATCGATGCTCCCGGCCTCCACGATCGGAGCGGCGGCATCAAAAAAAGAGAGGTACTCCTCTCCGAAGAACTCGCCTATGGCTCGGGACATGGCCGGGGAGGTCAGGGGACCGGTGGCAATCACGGCCGGACCGCCGGCAGCTATCCCTTCGAGCCCGGCCAGTTCCTGGCGCCGGACTTCGATCTGCCGGTGCTCTGAAAGGCGCCTGGTGATGAACTTAGAAAAACCGTTCCGGTCGACGGCCAGCGCCCCCCCGGCAGGAACCCGGGTGGCGTCGGCCGCCTCGATGATCAGCGATCCCAGCCGGCGCATTTCCTCTTTGAGCAGGCCGACCGCATTCTCCAGCGCCGCCCCCCGTAGGGAGTTCGAGCAGACCAGCTCGGCGAAATCCCCGGTCTGGTGGGCACCGGTGGAGTGATGAGGCCGCATCTCGTAAAGAATCACCCGGCAGCCGCGCCGGGCCGCCTGCCAGGCGGCCTCCGACCCGGCCAGCCCGGCACCGACCACCGTTACAGTCATACCTCAACGCCCTCGGCCTCGGCGACCTCGACGAAGTCGCAGCCCTCGACCGGGCATGCGTAGTGAGGGCCGTGCTCTTTGGACTTCTTTTGGACCAAAAAACTGCCGCAATCGGGGCAGAAGCGGTTAACCGGCCGCTGCCAGGAGACGAAATCGCACTCGGGGTAGTTGATGCACCCGTAGAATTTGCGCCCCTTCTTGCTCTTGCGTTCGACGATCTGCCCGCCGCAGCGCGGGCAGGGAACTCCGGTCTCCTCGAGGATCGGTTTGGTGTTCCGGCACTCCGGGAATCCGGGGCAGGCCAGGAACTTGCCGAAACGCCCGTATTTCACGACCATCATCCGCCCGCACCTGTCGCACTGGACGTTCGACTCTTCCTCGGGTACCTCGAGGTGGCCGATTTCCTCCTCGGCCCGAGTCAGGGTCGCCTGGAACGGCTCATAGAACTCCGAAAGAATGTCGCGCCAGTCCTGTTGGCCGCCCTCGATCGAGTCGAGTTTGTCCTCAAAAGCGGCGGTGAACTCGACGTCAATGATCTTGGGAAAGAACTCCTTGAGCAGGTCGAGCACCATCAGCCCGAGGTCGGTCGCCTGAAAGCGGCGCTCCTCCTTGACCACGTACCCGCGCTGCTGGATCGTCTCGATGATCGGTGCGTAAGTGCTCGGGCGGCCTATCCCACGCTCCTCCAGGGCCCGAACCAGCATCGCCTCGGTGAAGCGGGGTGGCGGCTGGGTGAAGTGCTGCTTGGGCAGCAGGTCGGCGGTCAACTCCAAGGTCTGTTCCTCGGTCAAGCCGGGCAGAATACCCTCTTCCTCGGCCCGATCCTTGTCCTCTTCATCGCGTCCCTCGACATAGATGGCCATGAACCCAGCGAACTTGATGGTCGAGCCGTTAGCCCGGAAAGTCTCCCCCCCGGCCACGATGTCGACCGAGACCGTGTCCATGACGGCCGGCGACATCAGGCTGGCCAGGAAACGCTCCCAGATCAGGCGATAGAGCTTGTATTGGTCGGGCGTGAGATATGCCTTGACCTTTTCCGGCTCCCTCATGACCGAAGTCGGCCGGATAGCCTCGTGCGCTCCCTGGACACCCTTCTTCTCCTTCTCCTCACGGACCTCAGAGGAGACATACTCCTGACCCCAGGTCTCGCGGATGTATTGCTCCCCCTCAGTCCGGGCGGACTCAGAGACCCTGGTCGAGTCGGTGCGGATGTAAGTAACCAGACCAACCGTGCCCTCGTCACCGGCGTCGAGGCCCTCGTAAAGCTGCTGGGCAACCGACATCGTCCGGCGGACGGTGAATCCGAGCTTGCGCGAGGCCTCCTGCTGGAGGCTCGAGGTAGTGAACGGGGCGGCCGGGTTGCGCTTACGCTCCCGCCGCTTGACCGAGCTGACGACGAAGGCCTGGCCCTCTGCGGCTTTCAGGACCTGGTCGACGGCCGCGCGTTCGGGCAGATCGCGCTTGGCGCCCTCCCGCCCGTAATACTGGGCCCTGACCACCGGAGTCTCGGGGCCGGGAGAAAGCTGGGCCTCGATCGTCCAGTACTCCTCCGGAACAAAGGCCTTGATCTCGTCCTCCCGGTCGCAGATCAGCCGCAGGGCAACCGACTGAACCCGGCCGGCCGACAGTCCACGGCGGACCTTTCTCCAAAGCAGGGGCGACAGCTTGTAGCCCACCAGGCGGTCCAGGATACGGCGGGCCTGCTGGGCCTCGACCAGAGCCTCGTTGATTTTTCTTGGGCGCTTAACTGCCCGCTGAACGGCGTCCCTGGTGATCTCGTGAAACTCGATCCGGTTGGTGTCGTCGTGGTCAAGCCCGAGCGCCTCGGCCAGGTGCCACGAGATGGCCTCGCCCTCGCGGTCAGGGTCAGTGGCCAGATAGACCTTGCCATTAGAGGACAAGGCCTTCTTAGCGGTATCCTTGAGTTCCTTGAGAATATCGCCCTTGCCTCTAATGGTGATGTACTTCGGCTCGAAGTCGTGCTCGATGTCAACCCCGAACTGGCTCTTGGGGAGGTCGCGAACGTGGCCCATCGAGGCCTTGACGGCGAACCGCCTGCCCAGGAATTTCTCGATCGTCCTGGCCTTAGCCGGGGACTCTACAATAATCAGCGATTTTGGCAACCAAACCCCTCCGCATGCTATTCCAGCACTAATATGTGTAGCTTTAGATTCGGATATAGAGCCCGCCGGGCAACTGCCTGACCAGGCCCTTAATTTCGAGGGTCAAGAGCCCCGCGACGGCCGAAGCCGCCGTAATTTGGGCCAGTTCGGCTAGCCGGTCAACAGTCAGGCCGACCGTCCGGTCAACGAAACCGAGCAGGCGCTCCTCTTCGTGGTCGAGGGCGTCGCCGGACGGATCAAGCCGATCGGTGCCGTCAACGGCAGCTTCGTTCCGCCGCCCGGCTGGGGCGGGCTCAGAGCGGCCCGACGGCCTCAAACCAAGCTCTTCGAGGATGTCGGGGGCACCGGCGCAGAGCCTGGCCCCCTGGCGAATCAGCCCGTGCGGGCCCTGGCTGAGGGGAGAGAACAGGCTCCCCGGAACGGCGAAAACCTCGCGCCCCTGTTCCAGGGCGAAATCGACGGTGATCAACGAGCCGCTGTCCTGGCTGGCCTCAACGACGACTACTCCGCGCGACAGGCCGCTGATGATCCGGTTCCGCTCCGGGAAATGGTATTTTTCCGGGGGTGAGCCGAGCGGGTACTCGCTAACCAATACCCCCCGTTCGGCAATTTCTTCGGCCAGTTTCCGGTTTTCACGGGGGTAGATCAGATCGAGCCCGGTGCCGAGGACGGCGACGGTGCTCCCGGACCCGGTCGACTCAAGGGCCCCGCGGTGGGCGGCCGTGTCAATCCCCCGGGCCAGCCCGCTGACGACCGTTACCCCGGCCTCGGCCAAATCGCGGGCGATCCCAACGGCGGCGCGGCGCCCGTACTCTGATGCTTGACGCGAACCGACCACGGACACCGACTGGCACCTGAGCCATTCCAGGCGGCCACGATAACAGAGTAACAGCGGGGCGTCCGGAATCTGTGCCAGTTGGGGCGGAAAGTCGGGGGAATCGAAGGTGATCAGCTCAATCCCGGTCGTGGCGAGGCGCTCCATCTCGGCCCCGGCCCTGGACCGTAGTTCGCCGGCCAAACCCGGGGGAAGCTGCGCCAGGGCGGCGGCGGCCGAGGAGTAAAGGTCGATCAGGCGCCTAATCCGGCGGCGCCCCAAACCTGAGAACCAAACCAGGGCCAGCAGGTCAGCCGCTCGTGAAAGATAGCGGGAAGCGTTCGGTTCAGGCATGGCTCTCGGCGGCGGCGCGAAAAATCTCCGGGTCGTCGAGCTGCGCCACCGTCAGTATGAGCTGTTTGATACCGATGATAACCGGGTCGAGGTTTATGTATTCGTCCAGCCGGTGCCCGTTGCTGCCGGTGGTAGTCCCGATAGTAACGGCCGGGATGCCCAGGCCGAGAGGGACGTTGGCGTCGGTCGACGAGGGCAGGGCCCGGGTGTCGATCCCCAGGTGGCGATGCACCCGGCGAACGACCTGGCACAAGGGATGCTCAGAGGGGATCCCGCCGACCGGACGGTCGCCCAAGACCTCGCTTCCGACCTCGACCCCGGCTTCGGTGGCGACTTCCTTCAGAATACGGTAAACGCGCGATTCC
>JBGFRN010000079.1:0-8993 GCA_041695105.1 Bacillota bacterium
AGCTGACGGGCCGGCTGTTGCTCGGCGTGCCGGACCATCGCCGTATTGGCCGCCCCAATCAGCGGCTATCAGTCCCGGACCGGCTGATTTAAGAGCCTGACGATTGCCCCGCCGGTCAACCACCAGGGCCACCGTCCAGTCTTTGGGGATGAATTGGCTGGCCACCTCAACCGAGGCTTCAAGATAGCCGCCCGAGTTATTCCTGAGGTCGAAGACAATCGCTTTGGCCCCCTGACGCTTCAGGTCCGCCAGAGCCTCCCTGACCCGTTCTCCTGATTGCTGGCCAAAGGTTTGAAGACGGAGGTAGCCAAGCCCGCCCTCGAGCATCCGGTAGTCAACCACCGGAACAGTGACGCGTTCACGAGTGATTTCGATCCGGCGCGGTTCGGGCCGCCCCTGGCGGGTGATCGTAAGTCTGACCACAGTGCCCGGGGCGCCCCGGATAAGGGAGACGGACCGCTCGAGGTCAAACCCAACGATATCCTTACCGTCTACCTCTGTGATCCGGTCGCCGGGCCTGAGACCGGCCCGCTCCCCGGGGCTGCCCCGAAAGGGGGCGACCACGGTTATAAAGCCGTCAACCAGGTCAACCTGAACCCCGATCCCCCCGTAAGCCCCTTCGATGTTATTTGTGAGACTCTCGGCTTGTTTGGGCTCAAGATAGGCGGAATAGGGGTCGAGGGCCTCCATCATTCCTTTGATGGCCCCGGTCAGGAGCCGGTCCGCCGGGACGTCGTCTACGTATTCCTGACGGACCAGCCGGTAGACTTCCCAAAAACGTGAGATGGCAGGGTCTTCGGCACCGGCCATCGAGGCGGAGGCGGCGGAGACAAAAAGTGAACCGGCGATGAGCAGTCCGGCCACCCAGCGAAGGTTAAATTGCAAGTTTTAGCTTCCCTTCAATCAGAGTCTTGATACGAATCGCCTGTAGCCGCGGCTCTCCGACTCTAGGAAGTCGATCAGCAGGTCGTAACCAGTCTGATTGCGCGGGGGCAAGAGGTTTTCGACCTTCTGGCGCATGCCTTTCAGCGTAAGGTTTTCAGGGTGAATAACAACCAGGGTGATTCCCCTGGTGACGCAGATTCCCAGCTTTATGTAATCTCGCTCTCGCTGCTGGTCGGCTTCTTCGGCAGTAAACTTCTCAGTTGCCCGGTAGTGCTGAGGACCGTTGAACTCAAAAGCCACGCTGGGCGGGTAGTACCGGTCGAACTGCAGGCGCTCATCGGTCCGGGGGTTCACCAGGAACCCGGGGGTTGCGTCATCCTCGTAATCTTCCGAATCGATGAGGAGCGACAGGTACTCCCGCATCAGCCCTTCCCCGAAGTATTTCGCCTGGTCCAGGCGCTTTTGCGCCCCGGCCAGCGCCATCAGCGCCCTAGCAAGGCCCGGGAAGCTGAGCTCAAAATGAATCCGGGCGAGGCGGTTGGCTCGCTCGACTTTGACCCACTCAGCCCGGGCCAGCTCGTTCACGGCCCTGGTGACCGTATTCGGGCTGGCATGTGCCAGGGCAGCCAGTTCCGCGTAGGTGAACTGCCCACAGGGGTGTCGGAACCCCGGCGTCAGCAGCAGGAGGCCATACATAACCCGGGCATGAACCCCAAGCCCGCGGTTGATCAGTATGTCCCTAGGAACAGGAACCGTGGCAGTCGCCGTGGCCTTTGCCGTGGCAGTCGCCGTGGGCCTCGCCGTGGCGCCCGGATCACCGGCTCTGGTTGGATCCCAACCGGAAGCCACCAACTGGGCTAACCACTTGAGTACGGTCGGCCGTGAGAGTCCCGAGGTTTCTGAGAGCCAGGCCAGGTCAGCCTGATTTGCATCCTTATTTGCATCCTTATTTGCAGCCTGATTTGATGACGGCCGGAGTCTTGAGACCATCCAAATCAGCTTGGCCGGGGCCTGGATGTCGGGGCTCAGCAGGAGTGAGATTGGCGCCTGCACCACTTCGCTCGCCATGAATCATGCCTCCTTTCCGGTGGAGTACATTTCCCGCGCAGTGCCTTCCCGCGGAATTGATTAATTCTACGGGCGGCCGGGTTCTCCCTCAATTTTTTTAAGATCAGCAAATAAATTTTCGTTAAAATTTTGAGTGAGAATTTTATCTTGGGATCTTTTCGAGGCCAATTGCTACCCTGCGGGGTATAAAAACTGGGATTTGGCCCTAATTCGGGCCTGAATGAACCCAAATTCTGGTGGTTTCTTGAGGTAACTCCGGACCTCGCGCAATTTTTTACAGCTCAAGGCTCGATTTTGCCCTTAAAAAATTGCGTGAGAGCCCCCTGTGTCAACATAGGCGTGAGCCGCCTGCCCTCTGCACTCGGCCCCAACATAGGTGAGCCTGGCGGGTGCAACACCGAACATCCGGTTCCCCTGAACCACTCGACCGTCCGCTCCAACCCCTCCCTCAGGCCAACCTGCGGATGGTAGCCGAAAGCTAACGACGCCTTTTCAACAGCCGCCTGCGAGTCGATGAGAAGCGACAGGTACTCCCGCATCAGCCCTTCCCCGAAGTATTTCGCCTGGTCCAGGCGCTTTTGCGCCCCGGCCAGCGCCATCAGCGCCCTGGCAAGGCCCGGGAAACTGAGCTCAAAGTGAATCCGGGCGAGGCGGTTGGCTCGCTCGACTTTGACCCACTCAGCCCGGGCCGGCTCTTACGCCCCTGGTGACCGTATTCGGGCTGGCATGTGCCAGGTCGGCCAATTCTGCGTAGATGAACTGCCCACAGGGGTGGCGGAACCCCGGCGTCAGCAGCAAGAGGCCATACAGTACCGGGGCATGAACCCCAAGCCTGCGGTTGATCAGTATGTCCCTAGGAACGGGAACCGCGGCAGTCGCCGTGGGCCTCGCCGTGGCGCCCGGATCACCGGCTCTGGTTGGGTTCCAACCGGAAGCCACCAACTGGGCTACCCACTTGAGTACGGTCGGCCGTGAGAGTCCCGATGTTGCTGAGAGCCAGGCCATGTCGCCTGGTCTGCAACTTGATCTGAAACCTGATCTGAAACCTGGTCTGCAACTTGACCTGCAGCTTGATTTGCATCCTGATTTGCAGCCTGATCTGATGGCGGCCGGAGTCTTGAGACCATCCAAATCAGCTTGGCCGGGGTCTGGATGTTGGGGTTTAGCAGGAGTGAGATTGGCACCTGCACCACTTCGCTCGCCATGAATTCATGCCTCCATTCCGGTGGAGTACATTTCCCGCGGAGTTGATTAATTCTACGGGCGGCCGGGTTCTCCCTCAATTTTTTTAAGGTCAGCAGATAAATTTTCGTTAAAATTTTGAGTGAGAATTTTCTTTTAGGATCTTTTTGGGGCCAATTACTACCCTGCGGGGTATGAAAACCTGGGATTTGGCCCTAATTTGGGCCTGAATGAACCCAAATTCTGGTCCGTTCTTGAAGCACTCTGGACCTCACGCAATTTTTTACAGCTCAAAGCTCGATTTGCTCTTAAAAACTTGCGTGAGAGCCCCCTGGGCCAACATAGGTGGACACCCTCGGCCCCAACATAGGCATGAGCCTCTGCCCTCTGCCCTCGGCCCTAACATAGGCATGAGCCCTCTGCCCTCGGCCCCCTGTGCCCTCGGCCCCAACATAGGTGAGCCCGGCGGGTATCCAAACCGATCAGCTTTTTGGCCTTTTATTACACATTGTGGGTGTTGTCACAAGGAAGTTTACCCCCTAACATTAAATATGTTAAAACGGAGTTCGTTGAGATCGAGCACAGCTTCATGGTTGCCAACTATAGCCGAGGTAAAGGTTGGAACGATCTTGTACTTGCTAGGCATCTCCGCCTTCTACCACGACAGCGCGGCCGCCCTGATCCGCGACGGCGAGATCGTCGCCGCCGCGCAGGAAGAGCGATTCACCCGAAAAAAGCATGACCACCGGTTCCCCATCCATGCCGCCAGGTACTGCCTCAAGGAAGCCGGCATCGGACCGGGCGATCTTGAGGCGGCCGTCTTTTACGAAAAGCCGCTGGCGAAGTTCGAGCGCCTGCTAGAAACCTACCTGGCCTACGCCCCGGCCGGGTTTTCGTCGTTTCTGATGGCCATGCAGCTCTGGCTGAAGGAAAAGCTCTATATTGGGGAGATCATTGGCCGTGAGCTAGGCCGACCACACCTAAAGGTGCTCTATGCCGAGCACCATGAATCGCATCTGGCTTCGGCCTTTTTCCCGTCTCCTTTTTCTGAGGCGGCTGTAATGTCGATCGACGGGGTCGGCGAATGGTCGACCACCGCCCTGGGGATCGGGCGCAATGAGCGGCTGGAGCTGCTTTCCGAAATCAAGTTCCCCCATTCCCTGGGCCTGCTTTACTCGGCTTTCACCTACTACACCGGCTTCAAGGTCAACTCGGGCGAGTATAAGGTAATGGGCCTGGCTCCCTATGGGGAGCCGAAGTACGCCAACACAATTCTGGATCACCTGATGGACCTCAAAGAAGATGGTTCCTTCAGGATGAACATGGATTACTTCAACTACCCGGCCGGTCTGACCATGACCAACGAGCGCTTCCACCGTCTATTCGGCGGGCCGCCGCGGGAACCGGAGAGCCAGCTCACCCAAAAGGAAATGGACCTGGCCCGCTCGGTCCAGGCGGTGACTGAGGAGATTATGATCCGCCTGGCCAGGACGGCCCACCGCCAGACCGGGATGCGCCATCTCTGCCTGGCGGGCGGGGTGGCTCTCAATTGTGTCGCCAACGGGCGGATCCTGCGGGAATGTTCGTTTGACGACATCTGGATCCAGCCGGCCGCCGGTGACGCTGGCTCGGCCCTTGGAGCCGCCCTGGCCGTTTGGCACCGGCAGTATAGTGGGCGCCGGGAGCCGCCAGTATCGGGCGAGCCGGCGGGTGGCAGCCTTAAGCCCGGTGGCAGCCTTAAGCCCGGTGGCAGCCTTAAGGCTGGTGCCGGGCTTGACCTGCAAAGGGGCAGCTTCCTCGGCCCAGCCTACTCGAACGCGGAGATTGAGGCTTTCCTCCTAGCTCGGAACCTGCCTTACCGCAAATTTCTTGTGACGGGCGGCAATACGGGCGGCAATACTGGCGGCGATACGGGCGTGGCCGGCGATACGGGCGACACCGGGCGCGGCGAGGCTCTGGTCGACCATGTGGCCGGTCTGCTCGAGTCGGGAGCCGTGGTGGGATGGTTCCACGGCCGGATGGAATTCGGACCTCGGGCTCTGGGGTCGCGGAGTATCCTGGGCGACCCCCGTTCACCCGCGATGCAGGCCACTATGAACCTCAAGATCAAGTTTCGCGAGTCGTTCCGGCCGTTCGCCCCAAGCGTCCTGGCCGAACATGTCAACGAATACTTCGAGCTTGACCGCCCAAGCCCCTATATGCTTCTGGTGGCCGGCATTCAAAAAAGCCGCCGCCGCGAGATGACGGCCGAGGAGCAGGCCCGCTGGGGCATCGGCAAGCTGAACGCGGTCCGTTCGGATATCCCGGCTGTCACGCACGTCGATTATTCGGCCCGCATCCAGACGGTCCACCGGGAAACCAATCCCCGCTACCACGCCCTGATCGATGCCTTCCGCCGCCGTACGGGGTGCGCTGTCCTGGTTAACACCTCTTTTAACGTGCGCGGCGAGCCGATCGTCTGCTCCCCTGAGGACGCCTACCGCTGCTTTATGCGGACCAATATGGACTATCTGGTACTTGAAGACTGCGTCCTTTCAAAAGCCGAGCAGCCGCCGCTTGAAAACGACACCGATTGGAAGAAGGAATTCGAGCTTGACTAATCAGGAACGCAAGGAAATCAGGGGGATTGGCCTCGCTTTCGCCATCATTGCCGCCGGCTTGGGGTTTTGGCAGCTCTATCGCGATAACCAGGCGGCTGGCCTGATCCTGGTCTTAATCGCTCTGACCCTGGCCTCTACGGGAGCACTGGCCCCGGGGGTCCTGCGCCCCTTCGCCCGGGGTTGGATCTTCGTCGCTGGGAAGCTGGCCTGGGTCAACACCCGGCTGCTCCTCGGCCTGTTCTTTTTTCTGGTCATGACTCCTCTGGGGCTGGTCTTCCGCCTGTTTGGGCGAGACCCGCTGCAGCGCCGTTACGACCCCTCGGCGCCCAGCTATTGGGAACCCCGCCCGAGCGCGGGGCCAGCGCCCTACAACCGGCCGTATTAAGTCAGGAGATTAAAGGAAGGAGATCAATAATAACCATGGGAACCCTGCGCCTGCTCAAAGACCTCTGGGGCCTGATCCTGGAGCGCAAGAAGTTTTGGATGATACCCCTGGTGCTGTTCCTGGTTTTCTTCGGTCTGTTGATGGCCCTGGCCCAAAATTCGGTCCTGGCCCCGTTTATCTACACACTTTTCTAGCCGTATGGAGGCTGTTGGACACAAAGGCGGTCTTTTTAAGCGCTGGTTGGGCAACGCAGCCCTGGTTTTGGCGGGGTTGTTCTTTGGCTTCCTGCTGTTGGAGGGGCTCCTGCGCCTGGCCAGGGTCGAGTATCCGATCTTCTATACGGTCGACGAACATCGGGGAACGGCTCATCTTCCGGGAGCCAAGGGCTGGTGGCGCGGGGAAGGCGAGGCCTATATCCGGATCAACAGCCAGGGATTCCGGGATCGAGAACACGCCAAAACCAAACCTTCAGGCGCCTTTCGCGTCGCTGTCCTGGGCGACTCCTTCGTGGAGGCGATGCAGGTGCCGCTGGAGCAGGCTTTCTGGCACCTGCTGGAGCGTGAACTCCAGGACTGCGAGACATTAAGGGGACAGAAGGTCGAGGTCATGGCCTTCGGGACCTCTGGGTACGGCACGGCTCAGGAGCTGCTGACTCTCCGCCATCAGGTGTGGGATTACCAACCGGACGTCGTGATCCTGGCTTTCTTCAACGGCAACGACGTAGCCAACAACTCGCGCGAGCTTCAAAAAGAAACGATGAAGCCCTATTTTGTTTTCCGGGACGGGGATTTGATTCTTGACGATTCCTTCAAGAACACGGAGGAATACCGGTTTAAAAGCTCTTATTGGTTTAATTTGGGGAAAAGGATTACCAACCAATCCCGGGTCCTGCAGGTGCTTAACGAAGCCAAAAAGGTTCTGAATAACGCCCGCCAGGCGGCTCAGAGAGGCGCTGGTTCGGAGATCGTCCCCGATTTCGTCGGGCCCGGAATGAGTGAAAAGGCCTACCACGAACCGGTTGAACCGGCTTGGCGGGAGGCCTGGCGGGTGACTGAGGAACTGCTGCGGCTGATGAACGAAGAGGTCAAGGCCCGCGGGGCGTCTTTCTTTGTCTTTACGGTCAGCCATGGGCCCCAGGTTTACCCGGATCAGGAACGCCGGCGGGAATTCGCCGCGCGGTTCGGAATCAAGGACTATTTCTACCCCGACCGGCGGCTGCAATCAATCGGGGAAAAATACGGCTTCCCGGTGCTGGCGCTGGCCCCGGCCTTCCAGGAATACGCCGACGCCAACAAAGTGTTTTTACACGGCTTTAAGGAGCCGTTCGGGTTCGGCCATTGGAACACCGAAGGGCACCGCCTGGCGAGCCGGCTGATCGCACCCAGGCTCTGCGAAGAGGTCATTACAAGCCGTTTAACGAGGTCCCCCTGAACCATTCGACCGTCCGCTCCAGCCCCTCCCTCAGGCCAACCAGTGGACGGTAGCCGAAAGCCGACGACGCCTTTTCGACAGCCGCCTGGGAATCGCGCACGTCGCCAGCCCGGGGCTCGGCATAACGCGGCTGAACCGAGGAGCCTTGGATGGCGCCAACGATGCTCTGGAGCTCTCGAACCAACTGATTCAGGCTCGTCCGGCCTCCGGCTCCGATATTGAAGACCTCGCCGGCGACACTTTCCGCCGGAGCCAAGGCCGCCGCCAAATTGGCCGCCACCACGTTATCGACGAAGGTAAAGTCCCGGGTCTGCTCCCCGTCGCCATAGATTACGGGCGCCTCACCGCGGAGCAGCGCCCGGACGAATTTCGGGATCACCGCCGCGTACTGAGATTCAGGGCTCTGCCTGGGCCCAAAGACGTTGAAGTAGCGCAATGAGACCGTCTCCAAGCCATAGACGCGCCAGAATACCTGGCAGTACAACTCCCCGACGTACTTGGCGACGGCGTAGGGAGAGAGCGGGGTCGAGGGCATCGTCTCGACCTTGGGCAGGGTTGGGGTGTCGCCGTAGGCTGACGACGAGGCGGCGTAAATCACCCGCCCGACTCCGGCGTCGCGGGCGGCGATCAGAACGCTGAGCGTGCCAGAGACGTTATGGTCGTTGCTCGACCAGGGATCGGCCACCGAGCGCGGCACCGAGGAGAGGGCGGCCTGGTGGAAGACGTAATCTACCCCCCGGCAGAGCCTGGCCATCAGTTCACGGTCACGGACGTCTCCCTCGACGAACCGAAAGCCTGACTCCAGCCCCCTTGATCCGAGGCCAGCCAGGTTTTCCCTAAAACCGGTGGACAGGTTGTCGACCGCCACGACCTCATGCCCCTCGCCCAGGAGGCGGCAAACCAGGTTAGAACCGATGAATCCGGCGGCGCCGGTAACGAGCGATACGGGCAAGCGTTGGTCCCCCTCATGGTCCTTTTATAGTCAATCTTCACTGATTTGGGCCCGCCACTGGCCGACAGCCGGGGTGGCTGTCCCCAACCTGAGAATGTGCCGCCCAGAAACCCCCTTGAAAGCGTTGCGGGTATCGAGGATCAGGCGGGCGTGACCGGCGATCCAGCGGTAATCAAAATCGGTATGGTTGGTGACCAAAACCGCCAGGTCGTACCCGGCCAGGGCGGGGGCCGTCAGCGCGACGCCCGGGACAACCTGCCCGCCGCAGTCCCCGTCGTGCCCGCCGTCGTGCCCGCCGCCGTCAAGAAAGCTTTCGATGTGCGGATCGTGGAAATCGACCCGGGCGCCGTCCCGCTTGAGCAGGCGGTAGATCTCGAGACCCGGTGACTCGCGCAGGTCGTCGACATCCTTTTTGTAGGCCATGCCCAGGATTAGGATCCGCGAGCCGTTTAGGGCCTTGCCCTCAAGGTTGAGGGCCTCAGCGATCTTG
>JBGFRN010000218.1:0-8949 GCA_041695105.1 Bacillota bacterium
GGGCATCTCAGAAAACAGGTTGATCTGCGATAAATACCACAGTTTATCCTCGGGAACTCGCACTCTCAATCTCACCTTCCTCTTCTCGCCGGTATCCCAGGGCTTCCAGGATGGCCCGGGAGTCGAAACCCGTCAGGCGCCGGTTTCCGATAATGATCAGCGGGGTGGCCGGCACCCCGCTGGCCAGGAGCTGCTCCCTGGCCTCGGGATCTTTCAACACATCCCGAACGATGAAAATTACGCCGAGTTCGGTCAAGAATCTCCTGGCGTTGGCCGTTCCCGGACAGCCGCGATGACCCAGAAGAATAACCATCGCTATCACCTTCTTAACCCAACTTCTTAACCCAATTATTCCACAAAAGCAAACATGGAACTGTAAGCCGGCTTACTGAAAAACGATTTACCACACGTCATGATTAGATCACAAAACTAGAAGGAGGATCTAATTATGAATTTTTCTTCGTTGGCCAAGCACTTGGTGGCTGGAATTGCGGCCAGTCTGGCCGGGGGCGCCGTCTTTGGCCTGAAGATGCACCTGAAGGGCAAGATCCCGATGATCGCCAGCCTGGCCGGCAGCCAGTCGGTCGCCACCGGCTGGGTCGTTCATCTGGCCATCAGCATCATCTTCGGAGCCACGTTCGCCGCGCTTTACCAGGGAGCCGGCATCCTGCGCGGCCAGCCGGTCAAGGCCGGATTGGTTTTCGGCCTTGTCCTCTGGGCGCTCTTCCCGGTGACCTTCATGCCGCTGATGATGGGTATGCCGGTAATGTGGAGCCTGGCGGGCCTGATCTCGACCGCTCCGAGCCTGATTGGACATCTGATCTACGGTGTCATCCTTGGGCTGGTCTACCGAGCGCTTGACCGTTAAAGGAGGTAAGGCCGGTGTTGCCTAACCGGAGCACGCTGATCACCATTATCGCACTGGCGGCGCTGTTCCTCCTGTTGTTGCGGGCGGTCGTCCCGGACCAGTTGTCCGGAACCGGCAATTCAGGGGAAGAACGCCCGTCAATAGGCTTCCTAGCCCCTGATTTCACTGGAGTCGACGTGGCCACCGGCCAGACGGTTAAGCTGGCTGATCTGAAGGGGAAACCGGTTCTCCTCAACTTCTGGGCCACCTGGTGTTTACCCTGCCGGGAGGAAATGCCGATCCTTGACAGGCTTAGCCGGGATTTCAAAGGCCAGGCTCACGTCATCGCCATTGGGGCCGACGCCGGCGAATCCGAGGAGGTCCTGCTGAATTACGCCAGGCAGAACGGCTTGAGCCTGACGATAATCCGGGATGCCACTGGAGCGGCAGCGCGCCGTTATCAGGTCAGAGCCATTCCCGCCAGCTTCTTCATTGATGCCGCCGGCGGCGTCCGGGACATCAAGCTGGGGGCCATGAACTACCAGACTATGGTTGACGGGCTTAAGAAAGCCGGGCTCTGACACTAATATCCGTGCTGGCTGGACGCGTCAAGGCACCGGCTAAATGTAAAGACCTCAACCCCTTCAGGCAGGGTTGAGGTCTTTTTTTATCCCGCGCGGGTGGGCACCTGGTGCCACCTTCCGGGCGGGCGACGCATATCGTATCGGTAGCTACGATTTTCCCGAGGGAAAGACTTTTGCCCGTTGTTAACCGCGGTAGCGTTCAAAGTCATCGAGCCAGCCGGGCCGGTCTTTCAGAAAACGGACCAGGTCGGCGATCCGGGCCAGGGTATGGTCACTGATGTTGTGTTCGATTTTTTCGGTTTCTTCAAGGATCCCTTCGGTCACTCCTATCATCCGCAGGAAGGCTTCCAAGGTGTTATGCCGTTCCAGCAAATAACCTCCCAGGCGCTCACCCTGGCCGGTCAGTTTGATGATTCCATATTTCTCGTACTGCAGGAAGCCGAGATCGGCCAGTTTTTGGATCATCTTCGTGGCCGAAGGGGGCTGAACGTTAAGCGCTGCCGCCAGATCGTTGACCCTCGTGTAGCTGTTCTCACGGGAGAGCCGGTAAATCATCTCCAGGTAGTCTTCCATGCTGGCGGTCAGGGGTTTCTCGTCCCGGCTCAGTAAGGTGTAGCCGCGAAAGGTATGGAACTCGTTTCGGCCGCTGTCCACATCGATCACCATCCAACGCCACGGACCCTTAGATCTTATGACAACGGAGGAATTGTTATGAACTCCAGTCCGGAAGAAAGATCTCTTTTCGACTTGACCCCGGGTCAGACCGGAGTAGTCCTGAACTTGCAGATCCATGGATTGACCAGACGCCGGTTGCTTGATCTGGGAATGGTGCCTGGAACAAGAGTGGAGGCCCTTCGCCGCAGCCCAGCCGGAGATCCGAAAGCCTACCGCCTTCGGGGATCGGTGATTGCGCTCCGCGAGGAAGAGGCCAGGAGAATACTTATTCTTCCCGGGGAGAGGAACTGATCCATGAAACCAACCTGCCGTTCATGCCGCCATTGTCCCGATGTCCAAGAGTATCATGAACATCCCGCTTCTGGAAATCCGATCGTAGCGCTAGCCGGCAACCCGAACACAGGCAAGACCACCCTCTTTAACGCCCTGACTGGCAACAACCAACATACCGGCAACTGGCCGGGCAAAACGGTGCTCAGAACTACGGGAAGATTCAATTTTAGGGGCAAGACCTTTACCGTAGTCGATCTCCCGGGTACCTATTCCCTTCACTCCAACTCGGCCGACGAACAAGTGGCCAGGGATTATCTGGTTTTTGGGCGTCCCGACATGACAGTGGTGGTGGTAGACGCCTCGTGCCTCGAACGAAACCTGAACCTGGTCCTGCAGGTTTTAGAGATCACCTCCCAGGCCGTGGTCTGTGTCAACCTGATCGACGAGGCGGCCCGCAAGCAGATCGCAGTCGACCTCAGCCGCCTATCGCAGGAGCTGGGAGTGCCGGTCGCCGGCACTGTGGCCAGAACCGGTAAGGGCCTGCCAGAGCTTGTAATGACCGTCGACGACATTTGCACGGGAAGGATTGTTCCAGCGCCAAAACGGGTCGTCTATGATCAGGAGATCGAGGCGGAGGTCCAGAGGATGGAACCAAGCCTGAGGTCATACGTTCCAAAGGGCTTATCCCCGCGATGGATGGCCCTGCGCCTTTTGGAAGGCGACCAAACCATGCTCCAAATTATTCGCGACCACAACGCGGCTCCGGATCTGTTTGAGGCGGGAGGCCTGAGGAATGCTTCAGTCTGATCCGCTCGGAGTCAACCAAAACGATCTAGGTGACAGGATGGTCGCAGCCATCTACACGAGGGCTGAAGCGATCGCCCGCCAGGTGGTGCGTCGAGATAACCCTCCGCGCTTCGACTGGGACGATTGGCTGGACGACATCCTTACTTCCCGCTGGTTGGGCTTTCCGATCATGTTCTTAATCTTAGCCGCCATTTTCTGGATGACCGTCGCGGGAGCCAACTACCCCGGTGAACTGCTGGCCAGTGGTTTATTCTGGATCGAGGAGCGGCTGCTGGAACTCTTCCGCCTGGCCCGTGCTCCGGATTGGCTAACCGGGTTTCTGGTCTCGGGCGTTTATCGCGGGGCGGCCTGGGTGGTTTCGGTAATGCTCCCGCCGATGGCGATCTTCTTCCCGATATTTACCCTCTTGGAGGATCTGGGCTACCTGCCCAGGGTGGCCTTTAACCTCGACCGGCTGTTTAAGAAGGCCGGGGCTCACGGGAAACAATCCCTGAGTATGAGCATGGGTTTCGGTTGCAACGCGGCCGGGGTCGTGGCCTGCCGGATCATCGAATCTCCCCGAGAGCGCCTGATCGCCATCTTGACCAATAACCTGGTTCCCTGCAACGGCCGGTTCCCTCTCCTGATCACCCTGGCCAGTATTTTCATCGGTGGAACGACCGCCCTGGAGGGTGGCGCCAAAGTTTCTCTGGTGGTGACCGGAATGGTCCTGGTAGGGATCATGGCCACCCTGGCGACCTCCTGGATCCTATCGAGAACTATGTTGAAAGGAATTCCCTCCTCCTTCACGCTGGAATTGCCTCCGTACCGTATGCCTCAAATAGGTCGGATCCTGGTTCGTTCGCTGTTCGACCGGACCATAGTCGTCCTGACCCGGGCGGTGCTGGTTGCCGCTCCCGCTGGCGGGGCGGTCTGGTTGCTGGCAAACCTTTCGGTGGACGGTAGGAGCCTTTTGAGCCTGATGGCCGGATGGCTGGACCCGGCCGGGCGCACCCTGGGAATGGATGGCTTTATCATGATGGCGTTCATTCTCGGTCTTCCAGCCAACGAAATCGTCATTCCCACCCTCATCATGGGCTATCTCTCAGCCGGGACTCTGGTCGAGCCGGGCGGTCTTGAGGCCCTGACGACCATTCTAACTGAGCGCGGCTGGACCTGGCTGACGGCCCTTTCGGTCATGCTTTTCTCGGTCCTGCACTATCCTTGCAGCACCACCCTCTTGACCGTCTTCCGGGAAACCAAGAGTTTCAAATGGACCCTCCTGGCGGCCCTGATTCCACTGGCCATCGCCGTGCCGGTGCTGATCTTAATTAACGGCACGGCTGGTCTTTTGGGGCTGAGATAGAACTTTGCGCCGTCATCTTACAATCCATAGATAGAAACGCTGTCAATGCCCCGAACCCGGGTCGTTTCAGGCATTGGACCTACCCCGTCTTAATTGGGATCCCGGTCCGATTTGAACCGGATTCCTGGGAAGGCGGGGTTATTGTTTTCAGGGTAAGAGTCCTGGCAAGAGACTCTGTTGGGAGTGAATTGGACCACATTTCCCGTGGGTTTTGCCTGGCCATGGACTTGGGCTTGGCCTTGGACTTGGCCTTGGCGCCTTGATTCACAATTGGGCGGCTCCGGCGGATTACCAGCTCAGATTTGTATTCCCGGCAGCCCTCGCAATTGATAGTTCGGTAAGTAAACTGGTGTCCCTGGGGGCACCAGTAGTGGTCCAGTTGGGCGTCCGGTCGCACGTCCGGTCGGACGTTCAGTCGGACATTCAGTCGGACGTCCCGTTGGAACCAGGGCGAATTGGCAGTCCCAAGGCGAGCTTGCCTAAGCGGGCCAATCCGGGAAAAACATTGCCGTTTCTAGCTCCTGAAGGGCAAAAACTAGAGCTACAGGGGCGCTTTCGACACAAAAATCCCCTAAACCAAGCCCTGCGAAGGGGTTTGGCGGGATAAGAAGGGGGTTTGAGGGTTGAATCGTCATGGTTTTTCTAGTAAAGCACCCTTAGGGGGTGGAAAATATTAATAATTCTCGCGCTAACGATCCCAAACTCACGATCCCACACTGCCAATTCTCGCACTTAAGATCCCCCCCGCCCCGGGGTCGGCCTTGTTTTTTTACCATTGCACTCTTTGAGCCCGGCACTTTCCCTTACAGATCGGGGTATAAGGTGTCCGGATTCCAAGGGCACTTCCTTAACATCAAACTCAAAGCGTCTCTTCTGGCATGAAGCCTGTCACGGTGCGGAACCGAGTCGTCTACCGTTGCCGGAGTGACGTAGACATAGGCTACAAATTTACTCTAAATATTTCAATACTGTCCTACTAATAACCCAAGATCGCGGGCTTTCCCGTGACAGATCCCTGGGAAGGCGGGGTTATTGTTTTCAGGAAAAAAGTCCTAGTAAGAGACTTTGGGTCTGAATAGTCAGTTGTTTTCCGGCCAAGTGCGGCAATCGGTGAAAAACTCTGACGTTCCTAGCCCCCAAAGGACAAAAACCAGGGCTACAAGAGGACTTTCGACACAAAAACCCCCTAAACCAGGCCCTCCGAAGGGGGTGTGGGGGGATAAGATAGGGGTTTTGGGGGTGAATCGTCAAGGTTTTTCCGGCGAAGCTCTTTTGGGGGGTAATAATTTTTGACGATTCCCCACTGACGCTTCTCACATTTACATTTCCCTCTTTGAGCCCGGCACTGTCCCCTCCAGATCGGGGGCGTAAGGTGTCCCGAATCCAGGGCTTTCCCGCGACATTTGTCATCAATCTGAAACGCCCAAACCCGGGGCGTTTTTTTCTAAGAGAATGACTTACGGAAGCCCATAATTGTACACACCCGGGATCAAGTTACATAACCTTAAATAGGCTCAATTACTGTTAACTTTCAGGAGGTGCAATTCAGTGGCATTCTTCCCCTCAACCACCGGCTCTCAAACCGCCTTCACCATCCCCGTGACATCCAGTTTCGTCTCTCCGACCGGCGTTGGTCTGGGCGGCTTGGGCGGTCTGGGCGGCCTCGGCTTCGGCGGTCTGGGCGGTCTGGGCGGCCTCGGCTTCGGCGGCTTCCCGTTTGGGACCGGATTCGGGGGCCTCGGCTTCCCGTCATCCTTCTTTACCAACACCGCCTTCGCCATTCCGGTGACCTCGGTCGTAGTCTCCCCGTTTGGTGGGCTCAGCCCGTTCGGCTTCGGAGGTCCCGGCTTCGGAGGTCCCGGCTTCGGAGGATTCGGCTTCGGTGGACTCGGCACCTAACCACCCCGGTACCGATCGGCTGCTGGACCAGCGGCCTACAGCGAGCGCCCCACAACCGGGGCGCTCCCTTTTCTGTTCTAGGAGTGATGAAACCAGCCTATCCAAACAATCGTTTTTCAGGAGTGGCCGGGGCGGTCAGGGTGAGTTGACATTTAAAAACAGTTGCCATATCCTCGAAAACAAAATGAAAATGGGTGAATACCACTGCCAAAGCTAAACCGTGAATTCTACGCCCGCCCCTCGGAGACGGTCGCCCGGGAGCTGCTCGGGTGCTGCCTGATCCATCAAGCCAACGGCCGGCGGCTGGGGGCCAAAATTGTCGAAACCGAGGCCTATCTCGGCCTGCGGGACAAGGCAGCCCACTCTTACCGCGGCCAGACCCAGCGCAACCGGGCCATGTTCGGCCCGCCCGGGCACGCCTACGTTTACCTGATCTACGGGCTCAATTACTGCTTGAACGTCGTCACCGACCAGGCCGGGGTGCCCAACGCCGTACTGATCAGGGCGGCCGAGCCCCTCATCGGCCTGGATGAAATCGCATGGAACCGAACCGGCAGGCCTTGGGCCGCACTGAGGCCGGCCCAAGTCAGAAACCTGACCAACGGCCCGGGTAAACTTTGCCAGGCGCTCGGGATCGACCTCTCCTGCTACGGGCTCGACCTGTGCGGCGACCGGCTCTACATCTGCCCGACCGAGAACCCGGAGCCGTTTGAGATCGTCAGTTGCCCCCGTATCAACATCAACTACGCCGAGGAAGCCCGGGACTGGAACCTCAGGTATTACATCAAAGGAAACGGCTTCGTGTCGGTTTTGGCGAAGGAGTAATCTTATTCAGATGACGGTGCCTTAGGGGAATTAACCCGGGCGGCCGCGGGTGCCGCCCCCGCGGGCGTTTACGGAATCACAACCGACCGGATCCCCTCGCCCTTACGGAGCAGGTTGAAGGCGTCGTTGATCTGCTCCAGAGGGAGCTTGGCCGTAACCAGGGGCTTGACCTGGAGCTTTCCGATCCGGGCCAGCTCGATGCAGCGCGGGTAGTCGACCGGGCGACAGCCCAGCGAGCCAAGGATCTCCATTTCTCGGTACATGATGCGGCTGGCGTTGAGCGTCACCGGCTTCTCGGAATAGCCGAGGCACAGCAGCCGCCCGCCGTTGCGCAGGCTGTTAAAGCCGGCCTCGATCACCTGCGGCAGGCCGACGGCGTCGATGGCGATGTCGGCGCCGCCTCCCGTCAACTTGCGGATGGCCTTCGGGACATCGCTGGTCGAGCTATTAAAGGTGTACTGGGCCCCGAACTGTTTGGCCCACTCTAACTTCTGGTCGTTGATGTCGACGGCGATGACGACCCCGCCGGCCGCCGCCGCGCACTGAACCAAGTTCAAGCCCACCCCGCCGCAGCCGATAACCACGACAGTGTCGCCCGGCCTCACCTGTGCCCGGTTCTTGACCGCATGGTAGGGCGTGGTTACGGCATCGGCGATGATGCAGCCCTCTTCGAGCGGAAGGTCCTCGGGGAACTGGAAGGCGTCCTTGGCTGGGGCTTTGACGTACTCGGCGTAAGCCCCGTGGACGTTGTTGCCGAACATTACCTGGTTGGCGCAGATATTCTCGCGCCCGGTCCGGCACCAGAAACAGGTGCCGCAGGCGAGCACAGCCGGAAGCAGAACCCGGTCGCCCTCCTTGAAGTTGGTGACACCGGCCCCGACGGCCGCCACGTGGCCGGTGGCCTCGTGACCAAGGATCAGCGGGGGTTTCATGAATGTTGGGACGTTGTGATCCAGGTAGTGTAGATCGGAATGGCAGACGCCGCAGGCCGCCACCTTGACCAGAATCTCACCAGGGCCGATCTCCGGAACCGGCCATTGTTCAATCGTTAACGGCTGGTTGGGGCCGTGGAAGACGGCCGCTTTCATGGTTTGGCTCAAATCTCGGTCCTCCTCTTACTGCCCGGTTTGTTCCGCCGCTAGCTGGCGGAGCTTAAAGCGCTGGATCTTGCCGGTGGCCGTCTTAGGCAGCTCATCAACAAAGCGAATCCAGCGGGGGTACTTGTAGGGCGCGAGCCGGTCCTTTACGAAGTCCTGGCACTCCTTGACCAGTTCCTCAGAAGGAGTATAGCCCTCGCGGAGCTTGATGTAGGCCACCGGCTTATCCAGGTTGCCGGCATCGCGCTCACCGATGACGCCGACCTCAAGCACGGCCGGGTGCTCCATCAGGCAGGCCTCGACCTCAACCGGCGAAACCCAGATGCCGCCGGCCTTGAGCATATCGTCCTGGCGCCCAACGTAGTAGAAATAACCCTCGGCGTCACGGTAGTACTTATCACCGGTATTGATCCAGTGGCCGGCGATAGTATCCTTGGTCTTCTCGTGCTTGTTCCAATACATCAAGGCGATGCTGTCGCCGCTGATCCAAAGGCTCCCGACCTCGCCGTCGGGGACCGGGTTGCCGTTCTCGTCGACGATCTTGGCCTGGTAGCCAGGCACGATCTGGCCGCTCGAACCCGGGCGCGACTGGCCTGG
>JBGFRN010000301.1:0-8948 GCA_041695105.1 Bacillota bacterium
AGAACATCGATCAAAATGCCCTGCTCCGCTTTTACGTCCTGCATACCGTCGTTCTCCCGGCCGTTCTGGTTTTCTTCATTGGGGTTCATTTCTACCGGATCCGCAAGGACGGGGGCATTTCCGGTCCTCTCTAATCAGGCCCTCTTCACCTCGAAGATATGACCCGCTCTAAGGAGGTTAGCGACGCTAATTATGTCTAAGCCCGAACCGGCACCGTCTAAGACGTACGGTCTGATGGGCGTGATGCCCCGCACCACGCCGCGGGTGGGAATGGATCCGGACGAAATGGTCATGACCTTCCCCCACCTGCTATTCCCGGCTTTTATCTGTTTTTTGATCACCACCGGTGCCCTGACCTTTATTTCGGTCTTCTTTGATGCCCACCTTGAAGAAATAGCCAACCCGCTGGTAACCCCGAACCCGGCCAAGGCCCCATGGTACTTCCTTGGGCTGCAGGAGCTGCTCCACTACATGCACCCCCTGCTAGCCGGCATCATCTTGCCTGGCGTGGTTATCACCGTCCTGGCCCTGGTCCCATTTTTCGATAAGAACCCGAGCAACAAGTTTAAGGATCGGAAGGTCGCCCTGACGATCTTCCTGACCGGGGTCGCGATTTCCGGAATCCTGATTATCATCGGTGTCTACTTCCGTGGGCCCCAGTGGGGATGGACCTGGCCCTGGATCGATGGCATCTATTAAGACCCGACCGGAAGAAGGAGGAAAGATCCAGTGCAGCGTCTTTTTCAAATCCTGGCCGGTCTGGGCGTCGTGATGCTGGTCCTTTACGGCTTCACCTTTAAGGGCGAGATCGATCCGGAGTGGAAACAGCTCCAGCGCGCTTACTATGACCTGCAGGTTCAGGCGGCCGAAGAAAAGCTGGCCGCGGCTACCAACGACGAGGACAAGACCCGGATTAAGAAATCCATCGCCGCCCTCAATAAGGCCCCGCTCGAGATCAAACAGGTGGTGCTGGCCAACGGCAGCCCTGACCGGTGTATGACCTGCCATATCAACAGCGCTGATCTGGGCAAGAGGCACCCCGATTCCAAGAAGTACAGTTTTGATGACTTCGGCTGCGCCATCTGCCACGGCGGCAACCCCCGGGCGATCGAGAAACACGGGGCTCACGAGGGGCTATATCCGAAAGGAACCGGCCCGCTGGGCGAGTACGTCAAGGCGGCCCTAGAACCCCCAACGAGCAAGGGTATTAACTACCGCGAGCATTACATCAACGGTGCCAGGCTCAAGTACGTTGGATCGGCTCGATGCTTGGGCTGCCACCAGAACCGCAACCGCGAGCATGTCGAATACTGGGTGATGATCAAGGCTAACACCTTCGAGCGTGTCCGCAACAAGCCAAATAATGAAAAGTGCTTGGCCTGCCACACCACCGGCTATGATCTTCAGACCAAGACCTACGCCCAAGAGGGCGTGACCTGCGAGGCCTGCCACGGCCCTGGCGAGGTTTACATGAGGCTGATGGCCGGCGGTCAAGAGAAGGATGGTCGTGACATTGCGCTAGGCAACGTCCGTAACTACAACCCGTGCATCAAGTGCCACGGCAGCGCCTTTAACCACGCCGATGTGGCCGAGCACCCGGGCACGGTTAACCAGAGCCTCAACCAGACCAGGAAGCCCTGATGAGCGGCGGGACCGGCCGCAGGCGGCTTTGGTTCGGTGCCGGGGCAGTCGCAGCGGCCCTGATCGGCGCGCTGGTTTGGGTGACCTGGTTTTCACCCTCGGCTGGGCCCGCTCTTTCGTTCTTGCCCGGCGCGGCGGTCGCTAGGGTCGGGGAGACCAGGATCACCTACGATGAATACTACCGGCGATTGGAGAAGCGGGCCGGGCGCCAGGCTTTGATCGGATTGATCGAGGCCGAGCTGATTCGCCAGGGTGCCAGGGCTCAGAGCCTGAAGGTTTCTCCCGAGGATATCGAGCGAGAAATACAATTTCAGAAGGAACGTGACGACACCAAACCAGCCCTCTGGCCCGATACTACGACTACCGAGGGGAAGCGCCGCCGCCAGATCGAGGATCGCCTCCTGGCTGAGCGCTTGGTGGCCCAGGTCCGGACCCTGACCGACGACGACTACTCATTCCCGACCGCCAAGCGACAGGTCGTCACCAGCCTGGCCGAGCAATATCCGGTAGCTATCCTGCTCCCCGAGTACCAAAATCTTGAATTCACCCTTGACCGGGTCAAGTGGGAGTTCTCCCGGGAGTTTGCCAACCCGATCGATCCGGTTACCCGTCAGCCCGCCGCGGGCCTGCGGGAGGCCCTCCAGGCCTTCAGCTACGGATTTGTCAATCTTGATTATGACGCGGGCCGCTCGACCGCCAACCAGAACTTGCTGACCCTGCGTGAGCAGTTCTACTTCAACCGTCGTCGACCGTCTAATTACGCCTACGTCAAGGGTGCCAGCTTCAAGTGGCTCGGGTACGAGCCCGGTAAGCCCGAGGTCAGGGCCCTGGGCGTGATCCGTTACAATGACGGTGGTCACGAGGGTGAACTTTTCTTGTGGCTGAAGGCTCAGTACCAGGAAAACGCCGGCGAGCGCGCCTGGAGGGTAATCCATGTTGAGCCGCGCTAAGGTTGTGCTCCTGGCGGTCATGCTGACCTCGGGCTGTTCTTTAAGTTCGGTCACCGGCCTTTCCGGCGGGGAGGTAGCACGGGTCGGAACTGTGCCCATCGACCGCGGAGCCTGGCGCCAGGCCCAGGAGAGTGCGTTGGGCACCGCGGTGCTACAGGAACTCGTCGACGAGGTGGTGATTCTGGCCGCCGGGCGGCGGGAGGGGGTCGTACCTCCAGAAGCGGAAATCGACAAAGAATTTAAGAAAATCCGCACCTGGTACGGCTCTGAAGAGGCGTTCCAGAAGGCCCTTAAATCAGCCGAATTGACAGTAATCGATATCCGGCGTAAACTGACTCTGGATCTAACCCTCGAAGCCCTGGCCCTGGCCCGGGTCAAAATAACTCCCGAGGAACTGATCCGGTATTTTGAGACCAACCGGGAGGAATTCGGGTACCCAGGGGCGGTCCGGGTGAGACATATAGCCGTCGCCAGCCAGGATGAAGCCGCTCAGGTCCTGGCGAGGCTGGGCCGCAGGGAATCCTTCGCTGAAATTGCCAGGACCATGTCGACCGACCTCGAAACCCGGGACTCCGGGGGCGACTTCGGATGGTTCTCGCCTAAAGTTCCGTTTGTCCGGGGTTTGATCAGCCTGACCGGAGAGCCCTTCCCGGCTCCGGGCTTTGGACCATCAACAGAGCGCGTTCGCCTGATTGCCTCGATGCCGGAGATGAGGGCGGGAGAAATCTTGGGGCCAATTCCCAGCCCGTACGGGCTGAGTTTTGTCCAACTGGTGGAAACAAGACCAGCAATTATTCCAGATTTTGAAGAGGTAATAGATCAAGTCGCCTCGAAATATTTCAGGGTTACAAATCACCTGTCGACCCGTTCGCTGCTTTGGGAATTGCGGCAATCGATCAACTATGAGATTTCCCGCCCGAATTACAGCAAGCTGGGCCACCGGTCAATAACCCCCTCCTGGCAATTCAGTCCCCAACTCATGAACGCCGTCGACCCTTCAAGCGAGGCCACTGTTCCCGGTTTGGTCGACACCCTCAAGGTCTTCCTGCATTCGTACCTTAGTCAGGACTATGATGGGCTTCGTTTGATCAGTAAATCCCTCTTCTGGTCCCAGGTCATGGCGACCGAAGGCCAGATGCGGCCGCGCCACGACCGGATGGTTAAGACGGCTACCTTTATGTTTGTCAGTTCTGACGGCATCTCGAAGTTCACGGTCAGCCTGCAGTCCATCTACGTCGCGGGCGGGGTCGAAAAACAATTTAACGCCGAGCTTGAGGTCGACGCCTTTGCCGTGGCCGGAGGGACTGAGTGGAAGGTAGTCAGGCTGACCGAAAAGGGGGGCGGGTGATGAGGCCGATCCAGGCTATCTTTCTGGTTCTGTTAACCTTAGGGGCAGTCTGCCTGAGTGTGTTACTGCCGTCACAGCTAGGCCCTTTGGCTGATCCCCGGGAGAAGATCTCTGATCCTTCTCCGGTTTGGTTCCTTATCCCGTTGTCGATAATCGCTCAGGTTATGCCCTGGTGGGCGGCACCGTTGGTCTTCGGAGTGGGTTTGATCGCGACTGGTTCGGTCGCCTGGGTTTTGGGCGGCCGGTCCAAGGCGTCAGTTGAACCGGCCACGGTCGACGAGTCCTCGCATAGCCTCTGAGGTAAACATGACATACGGAGGTGGATAGTTTGAGCAACGGTCAGTCCGGGACTCCGGTGACCCCGGGGACACAGACGGAAAAGCACATCCCCCTTCCATTGGCAATTGCCGCTGTTCTAATAACAATCCTGGTGCTCGGGTACGGGGGCCTACTAATTGGTGAGCGGGTGTTCTGGAAACCGCCGGAGCAGGTTGACGTCAACCTGGAACGGTGGGTCGCCAAGATGAAACAGAACCCCGAGGACGCTCTGGCGCACCTCGAGGTCGGGTGGGCGCTATTTCAGAAAAAACGCTATCGAGAGGCCGTCGAGCACTATAAAGCCGTCCTCGACCTGAAACCAAATCTGCCCGAGGGTCACTACAATCTAGGGCTGGCCTATAAGGAGATGGGCAAGCTCGAAGAGGCTCAAAATGAATTTCAGTGGGTGATCGACCGTCTCCCGCGTCACGAACTGGCCCAGTTTGCTATCGGCGAGATTTACTACCTCAAGAAAGATTACGCTGCCGCTACCGATCACTTGAAGAACGTCCTGATCCTGAACCCAACGTCTCCTGATGCCCACTATTTATTAGGGCTTATTTCCAAGGCCCAGGGCGACAGCGAAAAAGCCATCAACGCCTTTAGGGAGGCGCTGCGCTATGATCCCAAACACGCCCTGGCTCAGGAAGCTCTGGCCTCCATCGGCGGCAAGTAGTCAGAAGAAGTGGCTCGGATTGGGCGCGGCGACCTTATTGGCGCTCGCTGTGGTTGTTCCGTATCTGATCGACTTGATTCCCCCCAGGTCGCTGACGGCCGAAGGATATCTTAAACGGGGACTCCAGGCTTACCGGGATGGACGCCTGGATGTCGCCCTGGTCTCGCTCCAGAATTCGTTGAGCCTTGACCCCCAGAAACCAGAAGCCCGTTACGTTTTTGCCCAATTCCTCGAGAGCGCCGGTCGCGACCGTTGGGCGGTGTTGGAATACCGTAGTACATTGGAGCTATTGCCGCATAATGCTACCATACGATACAATTTAGCTGCCATAGAATATCGCTCCAATAACAGGGATACAGCGGAGTCCGTCCTTAGAGAAATATACAAATCCAACCCGAATTTCTTCGGTACCCAGGCTCTGCTGGCCAAGATCGCTGAGGACCGGGGCTTTGGGAGCGAGGCGGCGGGCTATAACCAGAGAGCTAGTGAACTACGGAGCCTGGCCGCGGCGGGCGGCGTCCCGCCTGACCCGTCAACCGCTAAGCTCTGCACCGGCTGCCATACCGGCAGTTCTCATAAAGCTGGCAGCGAGGTCTTCGTCGAGACAAAATGCGGAAACTGCCACGCCCCTCACTCCCGCACGATACCACCCCAATTGAAGGTGTCCCCCCCGGACAAATGCTCCAACTGTCACTTTGAGTACAGCCCCCTGCGCATGAAGGAGAAAAAGTTCTGGGAGAAGTCCTTCCTTCATGAGCCGGCTAACAACCAGGACTGCCGGAGCTGCCACACCCCGCATGAACTGGGAGCCAAGTCGCGGCTGACCTCGGAAAGGACGACTCTTTGCATCGGCTGCCATAATCCGGGTCGAGAGTTGTCCAGGGCGGTCAAGCATCAACCTTTTACTCAGGGCGAGTGCCTCTCCTGCCACGACCCGCACCTTTCCCCGCACCCGAGGATCTTGGTCAAACAGCAGGACACCCTTTGCTTCGGTTGCCACTCCAAGGCGGAAGAGGAAAGGAAGCTGCCCAAGCAGCACGGCCCATTTTCTGAAGTTAACTGCGGTAGTTGCCACCGCTCTCATTCCGGTGATTTCCCGAAACTGATCAAGACCGAGGGACGTAAGCTCTGTTTCAGTTGTCACAAGGATCAGGAAAGGCTCCTGAAAAAGAAACCGGTTAAACACCCGCCCTTTAAGAACGGTGAATGCACCTACTGCCATTCGCCCCACGCTTCGGAAGAAATCAAGCTGGTTCGGTTCTACCCGCTCCAGTATCTCTGCTTCCAGTGCCACCCCGATAAGAAGGACCGCCTGGAAACCGCAGTTTCGCGTCACCCCCTCGGTACCCTGATGTACTGTGTTGACTGCCATAACCCGCACGCCTCGGACTTCAGTCGTCTGAGACCGCGCAACGGCAACGAACTTTGCTTCGGATGCCACGATAAGAAACCGAGATTCGTGGAAACGCCGCACAGCCAGGTCGAGGGACGCGGTGGCCGGGGAGCCTGCACCAACTGCCACAACCCGCACGGAACCATTGAGCGGTTCATGCTGATTCTGGACCAGGTGACAACCTGCAAGCAGTGTCACCCGCGGCCCCCAATGCTTTTCCAGCACCCGGTCGGCGACCGAATGGATCCGGATAAGGGAAGGACCCTGACCTGCGCCAGTACCTGTCACGACCCTCATGGAACCGGGTTCCGAAGGCTCCTAAGAAAGGAAAAGGACGCCCTATGCATCTCCTGCCACAAGGACAAGGTCAGACAAATGTAGGGCGCCAAAAATCGAAAGGAGTTATAACCAGGTCATGAAGGCCATTTCGCTAAATAAGCTGATTATCGCTCTCCTGGGCACCGTGGTTGTGATGCTTGGTGTCTTCGGGGTGCTTTATCTTCGCAACCGTCCCCCAGAGATCATCACGGCCATGAACAAAGTCGTCAGGGCTAACCTGCGCCAGCCTCCAAATTTCATCAAAAATATCGAGGGCGAAAACGAGGCGGCCCTGAAGGGTCCTCTCGGAATCGCCACTGACAACGACGGACGTATTTACGTCGCCGATACCGAGAATGTCAGAGTGGTTATTTACGACCAGGACGGCAAGATAGCCGGGCAGATCGGCAAAAAAGGGAGCGGCCCGGGCGAATTCGAGGCCCCCGGTTCCATCGTCGTGAATAAGGATCGCATTTATGTATCCGATCACCGCCTGGGCCGGGTTCAGATCTTCGACAAGCAAGGACAGTACCTTGACAAAATCGACGGAACCAAGATCGGCTCCGGGCTTCTCCCGGTGGCTTTGGCTGTGGATGACCAGGGGAAGATCTATGTATCCAATATCTCTCAACACCAGATTCATGTCTTTGACGCCGGCGGCCAGCATCTCTTAAGCTTTGGCGGCGGTGGAGACGCGGACGGAATGCTGAGCTACGCCAACGGTCTGGCCGTCGATTCTCAAGGACGAATCTATGTGGCTGACTCCAACAATGCCCGTCTCCAGGTCTTTGACGCTCAAGGCAAGTTTCTGTTTAAGATGGGCGGGCAAGCGTCCAACGTCAACATGGTCCTTCCCCGGGGTGTGGCCCTTGACGCTCAGGGGCGGATTTTTACGGCCGACGCCCTCGGCCATCAGGTGTTCGCCTTTGATAATAAGGGAACGTTCCTTTTCAGTTTCGGCGGCCGCGGCATCGATAATGGCCAGTTGAACTTCCCGAACTCTCTTGGTTTTGACCGTCAGGGGCGCCTGTTGGTGCTTGACCGTGGAAATAACCGGGTTGTTGTTTTCGGTTATTAGAGGCCCGGTTTCAGGATTCCAAAATTCGGCCCACCACGCCGGATAGTGATAGAACCTGAGGTGAAAGGGGGTGCAAGGGATGAAATCCTCAGATCGCTTAAACTCAGATTCCTTGAAGGGGGGAAATACCATGAAAAGGGCCATTATGATCTTGGCCGCCCTGGCCATATTGATCTTGGCGATCTCAGTAGTTTATGCCGGTCCCTACACTACCGATCCAACTCTGAGAGCCAGGGTCGCCACCATGACGTATAATTCGGCGGCTGGCACCACCACGACAACCCTTGGCTGGAACGCGGTTCCTAACGCGGTCAGCTACCATGTCTACATTACCCAGAATAACTTCCTAAACCCAACTATCGGTTGGCCAACGACTCCGAGCTTTACTTCTAGCTCTGCCCAGACTTCCTTCTCTATCGGCGACCTTACCAACTTCAGGAACTACTTTGTCAGGGTCGTTGCCTATAACGGCGCCATGACCAACTTGGGTCAGACCATCCTCCGTGTCTACCCGCCGGATAAGATCCCGCACGGCAACTACGCTGAGGATACCAACATGTGCCTGAACTGCCACCAGACCCACACCGGCCAGGCCGCCCGGCTCTTGCGCGCCACGAGTGCCACCGCTATGTGCGGGACCTGTCATGACGGCACCGGGTCGAAGTACAACGTCAAGGACGGCGGCATCATGAACCCCGAGGGCTCCGGCTTGCTGGGCTATGTCTATAGCCGGACCGACGGTCTCAACGGCGAGTGGGGTCTGCTAGGCGGGGCCTTTGGCGAGATTGTGGCCACCGGCGCCAGCGATCCGGCTGGATCGGTCACCTCCAACCACACCATGGGCAAGACTTTGACCCAGGCCCCGGGCGGCAACGAGGCCGCCGCCGGAACCACCCTGTCTTGCGTCAGCTGCCACAACCCGCATGGCACGAACAACTACCGCATCCTGAACAGCAAGATCTTCAATGACGAGGTCAATGTCACCGCCATCGCCTATACCACGGGTTCCACCTCGAACGATATCCTCGAGGAGCGCTTCATGTACGCCACCTATTCGGCCGACGGCCTGACCGGGGGCCAGATAGTCTATAAGTCCGGCCAGGGCGTGTCGACCTGGAACTCCTCTAACATCTATGGCGGCATCATGACCCTCTGCCGCAGCTGCCACAACGACTTCGAGCTAGCCCGTTCCGGCGCCAGCACCAGCGGCACCTGGGACGCCCCAG
>JBGFRN010000334.1:0-8877 GCA_041695105.1 Bacillota bacterium
CTCAGGGCACGATTTCCTCAATGACCATTAGTGCCGGAACCCCAACCGCAATTACCATCCGGACCGCTGACGGTCAGACGACCGCCTCCTACCAGGTCGCCGCCAACGCTACCTTCACCTACAACAACCAGTCCCTGACCGTAAACGACCTGCGGGTCGGGGACCAGGTGAGCGTGACCTTGACCAATAACGTCATCACCGCCCTGACCATCACCACGCGGGCCCAATAGCCCCCGGCACGCATAAACTCCGGACCTCCACTCCAAAATAGCCTTATGGTCCGTGATCTAGTAGTTTCCCTCCGGCCCCGCCAGTGGACCAAGAACTTTCTGGTCCTGGCCGGGCTTCTTTTTTCCAACCACCTCCTGGACGGTTCCCTGGCCCCCCGGGCCGTGGGGGGCCTCCTGGTCTTTTGCGTCATCTCGGGCTCGGTTTACCTGCTCAACGACCTGGCCGACTGCGAGGCCGACCGGCTTCACCCAAAGAAACGCCATCGGCCGGTGGCGGCGGGGAGGATCGGTCCGGCCCTGGCTCTGGGGTCGGTGCTGGTCTTGTCGGCCTTGGCGCTGAGCCTTTCTTTTTGGCTTGAGAGCGGGTTCGGCTGGATGAGCCTGGCCTACCTGGCCCTGACTACCGCCTATACTTTTGGCCTTAAGGCGGTTCCGCTGCTCGACGTTCTGGCCCTGGCCTCGGGGTTTGTTATCCGGGCGGCGGCCGGGGCCGCCGTCATCGGCGCTACCATCTCACCCTGGCTGCTGCTTTGCACGTTACTCTTGGCCATATTCCTGGCCCTGGCCAAGCGCCGGCACGAGCTGCTGATCTTGCCGGGCGACAAGGCCGACGGCTGTGGCGTCATCTGCGACAGCCGCAGCGGCAGCGGCAGCGACAGCCGCAGCGGCAGCGACAGCCGCAGCCCGGGCAACGTCGAAATTTCGAGCCCCGAGGCGCACCGTCCGGCCCTGAGGGGCTATTCTTCCGACCTGATCGATCAGTTAATAGCCGTGGTGACCTCAGCCACACTGATGGCTTACAGCCTGTATGTCATCTTGGTCAATTCCGAACCCCGGATGGTCCTGACCATTCCGGTGGTTATTTACGGCCTCTTCCGCTACCTCTACCTCACTTACCGGCTTGGGCACGGCGGCAGCCCCGAGGAAAGCCTGCTGCGCGATGGGCCTCTGGCCGGTTCGATGTTGGTATGGCTTGGGTTGGTGGTGAGCGCCACCCTATGAATCCGGTTATGAATCTGGTTGGGCCGGCGCCAGAATGGCTGGGTCCGTTCTGGGCGGCTCTCCTTTTGAACCTTCCTTTGGCTGCCAGCGCTGGGTTATTGGCCCGCCGGTGGGGCGCTGGCCGGGGAGTAGTTTGTCTTGACTGGTGGCTCGGGTGGGCCGTCTGGGCCGCGGTCCTGATCACGCTGCAAATGCTCTTGCTTGGGGCCGTCTTGGGCCGGCTCGGGTTCTGGCCGGCCGCCTGGCTCAATTTTGGAGTCCTAGCTCTGGTCTGGGGGATGACGATCCGGAGCCGCTCGTCCGAAGCGGGCAGGCCAGACCCTAGCCTCGCTGAAATGGGCATCACTGAAACGGTCAGCCGCCAGTCCCCCGTCATTATCGGCCCTTCGGCCGTTGCCTCGCTCTGGCTGGCGGCGCTGGGGACTCTGGCCATCCTGACCCTCGGACTGATCCTGCCGCCCTGGGGCTACGATGAACTGATGTACCACCTTTACCTGCCGGCCTACTGGCTGAAAACCGGGCGCATCGCTCCGTTTCCGGCCTATGAGTATCTTGGCTACTGGGTCTATTACCCCGGTGGGGGAGAGCTGCTTTTTCTATGGGCCCTGCTGACTGGAACCGACCTTTGGGTGGATCTGATTCAGTTGGGAGCAGCCCTGATAGGGGCGGCGGCGGTTTTCGGGCTGGTGAGGTCGCTTACGCGTCTGGCCAGGTCAGACCCGACTGTCCTGGGCCCGGCGATCCTGGCCGGGGCCTTTTTCTTTTTCACTCCGATGGTGCTGATCCAGGCCAAGACCACCTACATTGATGTTTTGTTTGTAGCCTTCTTTCTGACCGCGGCCTACTTTGTGGTCCGGTTTCTGGAGGCCAGGCGGATGGCGTACCTCCTTTTGGGCGGCCTGACCGCCGGGCTCATGGTTGGCATCAAGGGGAACGGCCCGCTTTACTTAGGGTTTCTATGCCTGCTGCTGGTCCCCCATTGGTTGGGGCGACTGGGGGGATGTGCCGGCCGGGCAAGGGTGGCCGCCGGCATCAAAGCCGCCGGCATCAAAGCCGCCGCCGGCGAGCTTGCCGCCATCTGCCTTCCGGCTGCCCTGGTTGGCGGGTACTGGTACCTTCGCAACTTCTTTCTGACCGGAACGCCGGTTTACCCCTTTACCCTTGAGCTTCCGGGCGGGATCCGCTTTCCCGGGCCGCTTGAGACCCGAAAGTTTCTGACCTGGGGACAAGAGTTCTTTGTTGCTCGGACCAGTGACTGGCTCTGGTACCCCCTGGTCGATCAGGCTATCGATAAGCCGTTTTACGGCATCGGGACGGGCCTTGGACCGCAGTTTCTCGCCTTTGCTCTGCCGGCCCTCGTGGTGGTTTTCCCGCTGCTGTTCGCCCGGCGCGGGACTGGCCCGGCCTGGATCATCGCCTCTATAATTCCCCTTGGTTTGGCTGCCTTTTTCTGGCTGCAGCCCTTTAAGGACGGGCGGTACCTGCTTCCTCTGGTTGGCCCGGCGGCGGTGGTTCTGGGGCTGGTTCTCGGGCGGCTGCCGGGGCGCGCTCGGGAACTGGCGGGGTGGGGGCTGGTCCTCTGCTTTTGGTTCTCGCTGGTGGCGTCCTTGCCCGAGATCATGCCGGCCGGAAATCGAGTCGCCTTGCAGGAACTCAGGGATCGGGGGGCCGTGCTGGATTCACACCAGCTTTACGGTCTCGGGTGGGGTGCGATGGGAAAGGGCTGGTTCTACGCCGACCGGTTATCCCCCGGGGGAAGCACGGTCGCCTATGACGGTCTGACCCTGCCGTATCCCCTCTTTGGTAGGAGGCTGCAGAATCTGGTGGTTTACATCCCGCCAGAAAACGCCGGGGTCACAGATGCCGGGGCCACAAGCGCCGGTCTTCACGATTGGCACCAGCGGCTGCGGGAATCCGGGGTTGAATGGCTGTATTTGACCTCGAAGTCGGTCGCCTGGGGCGGGGTCCGGGAGGCGGGGGAACTTTTCCAGCCAGCCTATTTAGAAAGTCAAATTAGCCCTTCCGGCGAGAGCGAAGGGAGCTACGGATTGTTTTTGGTTAATGGGATCCCGGCTGGCGTGACACTTCCCGATTTCCCCGGCTCACCGCAGATCAGCGGGTGGCTGAAGACCTGGATTTGGCTGGCTTTGGCGCTGGCCCTGGCGGCCACGGTGGCTGGGGGAATCGCGGCGGTCAAATTGTCCCGGCACGAACCAAGCCCGCCCTGGGCCGCTAGCCCGGCGTATGCCGCCAGCCCGCCGCCCCCCGCCAGCCCGGAGTATGCCGCCAGCCCGGAGTATGCGGCCGGAACATCCCGGGCCGTGGTTCCGCTCTTCTCAATCCTGAGTTTTTTCTTGCTGAACCTTTACCTCGACCGGCATCGCGAGTTATGGAAACTGGCCGGGGTTTGGTGGAAATTTTTACTTGGACAGGAGAATTAATAAAGAACAGAGAAACTCTAGCTTGTGAATTCACAAGCTGGTGATAGTGTGTCGAAACGCAAGATGGCTGCAGTACTGGTTGCCACCGGCCTGTTGGCCGTTATCACCTACGCTACCACTGCTGGGGCCTTTGTCGCGTATGCGAGGGCCTTTTTTTCTGATACCGGGTCCCACTGGGGCAATCGCTGGATTTCAGTTCTGGCGGCGCGTGGAGTGGTCAATGGGATGGAGCCGGGGAGATTCGCGCCTGACGGCGAGATCACCCGGGCCCAGGCCGCTAAGCTACTGGTTATGGCTCTCGGCCACGAGAAAGCCGCCCGTGAATTGCACGGGGCCAACTCCCGTTTCCCAGATCTCTGGGGGCACTGGTCAGCCCCTTTTGCCGCTGCTGCTAGCGAGATCGGTCTTTTTTCAGGTTATGAAGACGGCACCTTCCGCCCGGATAGCCCGATCAGCCGGGCCGAACTAGCCGTCGTGACCCTGAGGGCGGTCAGGATCTCAGGTGCGTCGCCCGGCCAACCCTCAAGCCAGACCCCAGTTCCACCGGCGGGCTCTGCCCCGAAGGTGACTTTCACTGATCAAGAACTGATTCCCGTCTGGGCGCGCGACCAGGTGACCGAGGCCGCAGCCAGGGGTTTGGTTCAGGGCTTCCCTGATGGTGCCTTCCGACCCTCTGGTCGGGCGGTGCGGGTGGAGATGGCCGCCCTGGTTTCGAGGTTGCTCAATCTGAGGGGAGATCTCTTCGACCTCGAGGGTGTGGTTGAGGACTGGAACCCCGCCGCAGGAATAATTAAGGTGGGGCCTCATTCCTATCGATTGGTGCCAGGGGCGGTCGTCCGGGGACCGGGCGGCGAGAGTGACCCGAGCAGTATTAAAGGCTATCACTGGGTCAGAGGAATCCTCGACCGGGATGGCGGCCTTAACTTCCTGGAGGCTGTGTTGTTGGGCGAGGTCGGACACCTGGTTAGGGTTCAGGGATCGGTAATTGATTACCGGCCGGCTGCCGGAGGGAATCAGACCAAGTCGACAGTGCTGGCTTCTGGAGCCAAGATCTTCCGCGACGGCCGCCGCTCGGAGGCGGCTGCGCTCAGGCCGGGCGACCGGCTTTATCTGGTCAAAGACCCCAAACATCCGGAAACGGTCGCCGGCGTGCTGGCCGAGGCTCCGGCGGAGGGTCAGCCATGAGCCGGGGTCTGAAAAAGTTGGCCGGCTGGGCCGTTATCCTGACACTATCACTGGCCCTATCCCTGGACCTATTATTGGGCCTATTACTGGGCCAGGCTTTCCCAGGCCGCACGATCTATGATCCGGCAGCCCAAGCCCCGGCGGCGTTGGTTTCGCGAGAGCTCCGCCAGGAGGTCGTCGGGGCCCTGGCCCGTGGCGGGGGTGGCAGCGTCGCCTTTTCGCTGACCGCCGCCCCCGAGCGGTTTGACCTGGCCGCCCAGGCGGTGGCGGAGGATGGGGGACGGGTGTTGGTTCGCTCCCAGGCGGCCGGGTATCTGGTGGCCGAGGCGCCAGCCAGCTCAATCGACCGGCTGGCATCGGTGCCCGGGGTTCTGGCGCTCGATCGGGTGGGACCGGCTTCGGTGCCGGCGGCGGTGGTGAACCCGGCTCGAAATCCGTCACTGACCAGCTTGGCTGCCTTGGAGGCTATCGGGGCGCCAAAGGTTAGATCGCGGCCGGGCGGGGATGGCCGGGGCACACTGATCGCTATTATCGACACCGGTGCCGATCCTGGGCATTCCGATCTCTACCTGGGCTCGGACGGCGGTCTAAAAATGGTCGATTGGGTCGACTTCAGCGGCGAGGGGGATGTTCCCGCGCCTCAGGCGCTGCGTGCCTCGGGGGGACGGCTCGAGGGGCTGGGTTACCCGGTTCCGGCCGGGCTGAGCCGCAGCGGGGTCTATCGTTTTGGGTATTTCCGGGAAAGCCAGATTAATCCCCGAGGCAACCTTAAAGGTGACGCCAACCGCAATGGCGTCAAGGGGGAGACTTTCGGCGTATTGGTTTATGATTCGACTATTCCCGGGGTTTACGATTCGGTCATTGTGGACGGCAATAACAATCGGGATTTTACCGATGACCGGCCCCTGGGCATCTTCCGGTCGACCGGAGATTTCAGTTGGTTCGGAGACCGTGCCCCTAATACGCCGGAGAGCCAGCGGGTCAACTTTGTCCTGACCCGGGTCGCGGCCGACGGGTCAAGCGTCAACCTGGGTTTCGACGGGCATGGGCACGGAACGCAGACGGCCGCGGTGGCCGCGGCCAACCCCCTAGACCTCGGGCGTGCTCCCGGGGTGGCCCCGGGGGCCAAGCTGATGGTCATTAAGGCCCTCGACTCTTCGGGGGACGGCAGTTGGGCCAACATCTCGCGTGCCATGATTTACGCCGCCGAGAAGGGCGCCCAGGTCGTCAGCCTGAGTGTGGCCGGTTCGGCCGACCGCTCCGGAGGCGGCTCATCCGAAAGCCTGTTGATCAGCCGGCTCAGCCGGATTCATAATACACTGTTTATTATCGCGGCCGGTAACGATGGCCCGGCCCTGGGCAGCTCGGCGGCCCCGGGAGATCCGGCCGACTCCCTAACCATCGGATCTTATTTCACCTCGTCTATGTGGAACGACTTTTACGGCTACCCGGTCTCTTCGGATACCCTGAGCGAGTTTAGTGCCGTCGGGCCAAGGAAAGACGGGGGCCTTGCCCCTAATCTCGTGGCTCCAGGCAGTTCGGTCGCTTCGGCTCCCTTCTGGTCGGCTGACGGTGGGAGAAGTCTGGTCGACGGTACTTCGGTGGCTGCCCCCCATGCGGCCGGCGCGGCGGCTGTCCTGTGGTCGGCGATCAAGGCGCGAGGAATTGCCCCGAGTTACGGCCAGGTCAAGCGCCTGCTCGAAGGAGGAGGCCGGCCTCTTCCCGGCTATACCGCAACTGAACAAGGCCATGGGGCCATCGACTTGCCTGCCTCATACGGTCTGGTGGAAAGCCTGACCGCTGACCAGTCGGTCGAGATCAGCGCCGGGCCGGGGCATTCCAGGGGCGTTTATTACTCTGGGAAGCGCCCGGGGCGCCTGCCGGTCCGATTGACCGGGCCCTGGGGCACCGGGCTGGATCTCAAACTTGGCTCCGATGTTTCCTGGATGGCCCCGGACCGTCAAGAGCTAATTCTGGCCGCATCCGGCGAGAGGACCTTCAATTTAGACTACCGCCTTCCCGAGACCCCGGGCCTGTACAGCGGCTTTCTTATTGGAGATGACCCGTCCTTTTTTGGGCGTGAGGTTCAAATGCTTAGCACGGTGGTGGTTCCGTACCGCTTTTCAGCGGCAAACAACTTTCGCCAGAACCTGTCGGGGCATCTGGAGGCCGCCAGAATCGCACGTTATTTCTTTGATCTCCCACCGGGAATTGACAGCCTGACCCTTTCGGTCAAGGTTCCCCAGGGCCCTGACGGCCGCCCGATCGGGGGCCTACGGCTGAGATTAACGTCTCCGGACCAGCGCACTAGCCTGGGACCGCTGCCAGTTGGCGCGGTCGACGGCCGGGAGAGTCAATCCCTGAAGTACCAGGTCGCCCAGCCCAGCGGCGGGATCTGGGAAGTTACTCTGTATGCCCCGCCTGAGATAACTCTCCGGGGCCTTGGAGAAGTTCGGTTTGATCTTGAGGTGGCCCTGACCGGGGCGGTATTCCCCGACGGGATCATCCGGGCCGGAGCCGCTTCGGGAGAGTCCGGGCCGCTCTCTCTGCAGATGCGGGTGGCGGCCGCCGGTGCGCCCCTGAGCGGCCGGCTCGTGGCGGCAGGTTTCGGTCGTCCCTCCACCGCGGCCCTGATTGAGACCATAACCCTTGGTCCCGGTGAATCGCAAGTGAGGTTCTTCTCGGATGCCGGCCCTGAGGCCGTGCTCCTGCGGGCCAGGGCCGAAACCGCCGACCCGCGGGGGGTTGAGGTCAGTCTCTGGCACTTTGATTCTGGGGCGGGGTTGTGGCGCGAGATCCCGGTTCCGCCTGAATACCGGCTTTCGCCTCAAGAGTTCGAGGTTCCGCCTCCTCAGCCCGGCCGTTACCTCGTGCTGGTCAAAGCCCGGGGGCTGGGGGGATCGGCTTCGAGCATAAGATTAGAGCACGAGGTCGTTACCGACTCGGGAGACCTTCAGCCGGTAGCCTCTGGCCTGGCCGTTTCTCCGGGCCAGACCCGGGAAATAAATTTGAGGGCCAACCTTCCGGCTGCATCGGGGAGGTACTACGGACGGGTTTCGGTTTTGGCCGAACCCGAGGGAAAAACGGTCGGATCGGCTTTAATCATCCTCGATCGCTCGCAACCCGAGCTGTACCTTCGGATGCGGCCGGCCCCGGGTGACCCCGGCACGGTCTGGATTGAGGCCCGGGAGGCTATCAGTCACCGTCTGGTTGAAGCCTGGATTCATCTGGGCGAGGCGGCCTATTTGGCCGAGGGAGGCCGGCTGCGTTTTCGGCCGGGTGAGGGCTTAAGATCGGGCGAGGGCCCGCGGGCATCGGTCAATGACCGCCGGTACCGGTTTTGGGAGGGGATCCCAGAGGTTGCTCCGGCCGTTCCACCATCTGACGATCCGGAACTTGAAAGGTTGGGCCGGACTTTTGAAAGTCTGAGCCGCGAGTAATAGCCGCGAGCACGCCAGCAATAAAAGTAAATCTCGGGTTGGGGGGATCGGGATGGACTGCGTTCAGAAACCGTTGGAAGCCAGGCTGCGCCTACGGATTTCCGCCCACGAGGCCCACTACGGTGGAGGCCTGGTCGACGGGGCACGGGTTTTGGGGCTTTTCGGCGACCTGGCCACCGAGCTGCTGATCAGGCACGACGGGGACGAGGGGTTGTTCGCGGCTTACGACTTGGTAGAATTTAAGGCCCCCGTCTACGCCGGTGACTATCTCGAGGTGGTCGGGCGGATCGTCCGGGTCGGGAACACCTCCCGCACGATGGAGTTTGAGGCATATAAGGTCATTGAGGCCTGCCCACGGCCCGACCGACCGTCGGCCGCTAGGGTGCTCGAGCCCCCTCTGGTGGTGGCCCGGGCGCGGGGAACCTGCGTCGTGCCAAAGGAGCGGCGTCCTGCGGGGGGCGGACCGTGATTGCCGGGCGGAAGCTGATGATCACTGCCGCGCTGGTTGGGGCCGAGGTCAGCCGCGACCAGCAGCCCAACCTTCCCCTGACGCCGGAGGAGATCGCTGCCGCCGCCGTC
>JBGFRN010000032.1:0-8827 GCA_041695105.1 Bacillota bacterium
GGAGGACGGTATGATCACCGCTCCCGGCCGCCCGCGCGAGGCCAGGTTCTCCAGTTCTTTCCCGGCGGGAAAAGCCAGGCCCAGGGCCACCCCGGTTCGGTCGATCAGTTGGCCGGCGTGAAGGTCTTGCGAGTGAGCCACGATTCTTTCCTGAAATCCCGAGCCGGACCTGACGACGTGCAGGAGTTCGGTGGTGCCGCCGGACAGGTGCAGGGCCAAAAACGGCCGGTCGCCCGGCTCAAATCCGCTCGACCAGAGCCCGGCGGCCACATGCCCCTCCTGGTGAGTGGTCGGTATGAAGGGTACTCTCAGCGCCGCGGCGGCCCCCCGGCCCCAGGACTCAGAGACACGAAAGACTGGAAGGTACGATTCCTCGGCCGGCCGGGGCCGGCAACTAGCGCCGACCGCCGCAATCGGAGCGTCCAGTTCCCTCAAGGATTCGGTCAATTCAGAAAGCGCCCCAACATGAAAAAAGACCGCGTCAGATGGGCGCAGTCCGCGTTCCCCTTGGGGGACCGGCAGGGGCGACCTCCGGTCCAAAACCAGCCTCCCCGCTTCGTCGACCACGGCTAGAGAGGTGGTGTAGGCGCTGGTGTCCAGACCGAGGTAGTACAATCTATCCCTTGACCCCCGGCTCAAGCTTCCGGATCAGGTTGCCCAGAATGCCGTTGATGAACTTCCCCGACTCGGACGTACTGTACATTTTCGCCAACTCAACAGCCTCATTGATGATGATCCCGGCCGGGGTTTCCGGGAAGTATTCCATTTCGTAGATGGACAGCCGCAGCAGGTTGCGATCCAGGGCTGGCATCCGCACCAGGGTCCATTCTTGAGCCAGATCGCCGATCTGAGTATCAATGTCCCTCTGGTTCCTGACCGTTCCCCTGACGAGGTCCGAACAGAAGCCCGCCGCCTCCTCACTGAGGCTTTCGCCCGCCAGGGTCATCCGCAGGGCCTCCTCCGGATCGGCCTTGCCGACGTCAACCTGGAACAATACTTTGAGAGCGATTTCCCTGGCCTTGCGCCGGCTCAATCAAAAACCTCCCTGGACAAATGATTCAATGCTTACCTGTGCCCAGGGGGCAGGAATTTATCCAGCAGGTCCCAAAGATCTTCCTTGGTTTCGTCAACCCGTTTACCGATCAGGTACCCGGCCAGCACCAACAGGCTGATGAAGAGGGACCAGAAAAATCCATAACGGATAATCATCAGGGCCAGGACTAGGCCAATCAGGGAACCGATGATCTTACCCCGATGATTTTCCATCAGGTCACGCAGCAGATCATCGAACAACTTGTTGTCATCTCCTTCGGGAGCTCCTTCAGGAGCCACTAGTCAACCCTGCCCCGCCGGGGCTCAGAGGCGATGTTCTCCACGAAAATGCGGGAATCCGCCAGTTCGACGCCGACGACGTTCTTGATACTCGACCTGAGGGTCTTCTGGATGTCCCTGGAGGCGTCGGGAATGCTGGTCTCCGGGCTGACGGTGGCCTTGAGGTAAACGGACACCCCGCCTTGAGCATTGGAAACCTTGGCTTTGACGTCTCGTACACCGCTGATTTGGCGGGTGACCTTCTTGACCAGACTCTCGACGGCATCCAGGGCGACGTAAACCTCACCCAAATCGGTTTGGTGGCGGATCGATCGCCTCGGGTAGCCCGGGCTGAAGACGAACCAAATAAACCTGAGGCTTACAACCAAGAAGGCGGCCGAGGTCAACCCGGTCGCCCACCTTCCGGTAGAGTTTTCTAAAGTCAGGCGGATGAAATCAAGCGGATACTTCCACCCAGCCGCCATAGATACGAAAGTGGCCGAGAGCACCGTCAGCGACAAAGTATAAAGCATCAACACAATACGGTCAAAAATCCCCACCGATCAGCGCACCCTCACTTCTTCGTCCCGGCTGACGTCGCCGAAGGCGACCCCCTGAACATGAATATTGACCTCGACCACATCCAGGCCAGTCATGCTTTCGACGGCCCGCTTGACGTTTTCCTGCACCTGACCGGCGACCTCAGGAATCCTGACCCCATAATCGATCACGACGTAGATATCGATGGCCGCTTCCTTCTCGCCGACCTCAACCTTGACACCCTTGCTCAGGTTCTTCTTGCCAAGGATTTCGGTAATCCCGCCGACGATGCCCCCCGACATACCCGCCACGCCGTCCACTTCAGTGGCGGCGATTCCCGCGATGACAGCGACCACCTCGTCGGAGATCCTGACGTTGCCAGTCTCTTCCCCCAGACGTCGATCAAGGCCCACCTGTCTATCCAAGGCCGGCACCTCCGTTTTACGGAATTTGATTATACTATATTCTTCCTGGCCAGTTCAACTTTTCGGTCTAGCTTTACGGTCTGGCAATGATGCTCACCCGGTCGGGCTTGAGGCTGGTTGACCGTTTGATGATATCGGAAATGGCAGCCATATCAGCCTGCCCGATTTCGACCTGGGTTTTGACCACAACCTCGGCGGCCGAGCTATGAAGGAACACCAGAACATCCTCATATCCCTTGGCCTTCAGGAGCCCTTCGATCTCCATCTCGCGGGTCAGGTTTTCGGTCAGGCTGACGATCTTCTTGCCGGCCTCTTGCCGGCTGACGTTGTCGGCCTTGGCATTGGAGGCCAGGCCCTGGAGTATTTCAAGCTGCTGGGCCCGAACCCGATCGCGCTCCATTCGGTATTCCGAGAAAAAGTCCCTTTCGAGTAGGCGAGGCTGAACCGGGGTGACCGTCGCCGATACCGGTTTGGCTTTGGGAGAGGCCGGGAAGGCCGCCTGGTTGAAGTCATTTCGTTTTGAGGTCACGTACCAGACCAGGGCCATGGTCACCGCCAGGAAGACGAGAATTCTTCCCACATATTTCCTTTCCACTATAACCATGGTTTTACCTTCCTTCCTTCGGCGAAACCTGTATTCGATGAGGGGGAATTCCCAGGGCTCCCTGGACCGCCCGGGCCACCCGGTTCCGGACCTCGGGGTAACGGGCCCCTTCGGCCACCACCAAAACATTGGAGACTTTGGGAGACTCGACTCGCTGCACCACGGCGCGGTCATCCCCGCGAGACATCACTGGCTGGCTGCTCTGATTCTCTTCGGTCGTCTCCCTGACGACGCCGGTCGAGTCCCGCTCGGTCGTCCGGCGAGTGGTAGTATTAATATTTTGGACGACCGTCCTTTCTGGCCCGGACTGGAGCTTTACCCAGACCTTGACCTGCCCGACTCCCTGGATTTCACTCAACATTTGGGCCAGTTCATCGCTGATTCGACGCTCCCAGGCCTCGAGATCGTCCCTTTGGCCGCCTGGCGTGGCCTGCGGGGCAACTTTGGTCTCGGAACCAGTCCGGGGCGAAGACGTGTCCGTGACGACCGGAGTCATGGTGCCGGCCAGCAGGAGGACCAGGGCTCCGATCAGGCCGATGACAATTAACTGCTGCAGCTTCTTACTCTGATGTTCCTTGAGCCCGAGCCACTGGCTGATCACCTCTACCAGCCCGTGATTTTCCCGGCTTTCTTTCACCAACATCATCCTCCCGATCCTCTTAGTTCCTCACCCAGCGAATCCTGATGGTTTCTTCCGGCAGCCCGTACGTCTGAATCAGATGCCCCCGCACCATGGCCTCTATTGAAGGACTGGGCTTGCCCTCCGGGGTGAGGGTCAGCTCAACTGACACCAAACCCGGGGCCGCGGTTATCTGGCGCCGCAGCTCCGCCCTGGCCTGGGCCTCCTTAATCCCAGGGACTTCAAGTACCTGACGTTCGACCTCGCGCTCAAGCCTTTTTCTAAACACTTCTACGGCCGCCTCCTCAGCCGCTCTCTGAAGGTCTGCCACCCGGTTCTGGACCGGCTCCAGGCCCTCGGCCCGGCGGCTCCAGTTGGTGGCCACCTGCTCGGTCAACTGAGTGGGCGACGAAATGAGCCCGATGATCGGATTGACAATTCCAAGCAATATCAGCAGGCCCAACGCCATCCGGGCATAGCGTTTGGTCGTCCCGAAAGGTATCATTAATTCGATAATGTAACCGAGCAAGATGAGTGCGACCAGTTGGGCCGCCCAGCTCTTCAGACCTTCCACTTTATCACCTAAATCCTAAACCCGGCTCCGGTGGCGCTTCCCATAATGATGGTGACCGCCACGAAAAACCATAGCCCGACGCAGGCTACCGTTACAAAAACCATGGCCACCGTGTTCCCGATGCCATTCAGCACATCCGAGATCCCGCTTGAGTCTAGCGGCTGGATGACCGCCCCAGCCAGCCGGTAGGTGATAATAATGGCCGCCAATTTCATCAGCGGGAAGGCGACCAGAATTAGGATACCGAGTGAACCGACCAGCCCGACCGCCCCGGTCAGCAACAATGAGGTACTGGCCACCAGTTCCGCCGCATCGGCGAACATCTTACCGATGACCGGGATGAAGGTGGCGGCTAGAAACTTGCCCGTCCTCAAGGCCACGCTGTCGGAAACCGAACCCGCCGCCTTATAGATGCTGGCCAACCCCAGGAAGGCCGACATGACCAGCCCAAGGACGGTCACGCTCCCAAGTTTGATCAGTCCCGTCAGCCCGGAGAGCTTATAGCCCGGAGAGAAGCCGCTGACCATCTCGATCAACCCGCTGACCAGTATCATCGGGATGACCACCCCCGCAACCAGTGTGCTGGCCACCGTCACCCCCGCTCCCATCAGCGGGTGGAACAGGCCCCCAGTGGCCAGAGAGCCATTGGCCATCAGCAGGGCGAGTAAGGTCGGCAGCAATGCCTGCATGAAGGCCACCAGCCTGGAGACGACCTCGGCCGCGGTATCGAAGGCGACCTTGAAGGTAGACAGGGCAATGGCCACCAGCACCAAGTGGCCGGTCAGTTGGGCTACCTGCCCGGCGGCCTCGCGCTGGAAAGCCCCCTGAAGGTTGCGCAGGACGGCCATCACCACAGCCAGCCCAACCAGTTTGGCCAGCAGGCTGGCGTTAGTCAGCAACTCGCCGAAAAGATAGCGCCCCAGCCCACCGAGCAGCGACTTGAAGTCAAACTCGAAGCCCCCTGTCCAAAGGCCCCGGAAGACCTCCCAGACCGAGAGGTCCGGGGCGTAACCCCTGAGTTCAGCCGACTGCTCCCTCAGAAAGCGGTCAACCTCCTCGACCCCGGCCCGGTTGGCCAAATCCATCATCTCGCCCTGCGGGGGCAGGGTGCTGGCCTCAGGCGTGCCCGCCAGGGCCGGGGAGCCAAGACCTACGACCCAGATCAGCGCCAGTAGGCAAGCCAGTCTTTTCAAGCCTTTCACCTACCTGAGCATTCTGGATACGGTCTCCAGGATGGCCACAATGATTGGGACGGCCATGACCATAATCAGGACCTTGCCCGCCAGCTCCACCCAATGGGCCACCGAATCTTCTTTGGCGTCCCTGAGCACCTGGGCTGAAAACTCGGCAATGTAGGCCACCCCGATAATTTTCAGCACCGTTCCTAGGTAATAGCCGCTAACCTGGCTTTTGAAGGCCAGCTCCTCGATCACTCCAACCAGAGAGGCTATCTTAGGGAGCACCGTCAGAAAAACTATCGCCCCGGCAACCATTGACAATAGAAGGGCCAATTCGGGCCGGTTCTGCCGGATCAGGATGATCAAGATCCCGGCCACCAGTCCCAGGCCAGCAATCTGAACAATTTCCATCGGTCTCAGAGGCCGAAGACGGTTCGCACGGTATTGAAAAGATTGCCAACCAGTTTGATGACCATAATAAGTACGATTGCAATACCAGCTATGGTCGCGGCCTGAGCCTGCTCCTCTTTTCCCGCTTGTTTCAAGACGGTGTGCAGGACCGAAACCAAAATTCCGACACCGGCGATCTTAAAAATCATGCTGATATCAAGATCCAACCTCAATAACCCCCAGGCCGGCCGCGCGGCCGTCAGATTAAAATTAAGACCAGGGCTGCCCCGGCCAGGGCCCCGCTCCATTGATAAACCCGGGAGTAACGATCCCGGTATTGCTCGGCCTCGGAAAGCTTGATCTTCAGGCCCTGACGGCAGAGTTCCAGATGCTTCTCCTGATCAACCCGGTCGGAGGCTCCAAGGCCGCCTCCCAGGCCCTCGAGAACGGCCAGATCCTCAGCCGTCAGGTGGCCTTCCTCGAATCCATCCTTGACCCCGGCCAACCAGGCCTCCCCGGCGGTGATTCCGGATCCCCCAAGCAACGACTGCCGGCAGCGATCCATCACCCGCGCGGCCAGCCCGCCCCCAGCCCGAGCGGCCCGTTCCAGGGCCACTGGCATCGGCGAGGCTCCGTAGATGATCTCAGTCTCCAGCGCCTGCAGTCCGTGAAGGAATGACCTTAGTTCCTTGGCCCGGGACTGAACCGCTCGGGCCGCCAGGTGCCCGGCCCCCCAGGATGACCCCAGCAGCAGGGCCGCCCCGACCAGCTTGAGCCATATGTACACCGCGTCCCCCCCCGATCGCGTCAATTATCGCTTCCACGCTCCCAGGGCCGCGCCTCCGGGAAAGAATAATGATCCTTTCGAACAAACCTTGGCCAATTAAGCCACCCAGGGCCGGGCGGCGCCGGATGTCTTCCAGGCTCCCGCCGTGGGCGGTTGCCAGTACCGAGATTCCCGCATTCAGTGCCTCAGTCAGGGGCAGGATGTCCTCCTGCCGCCCGATCTCGTCCACCGCCAGAACCTGGGGCGACATGGAGCGGATCAGCATCATCATTCCTTCGGCCTTAGGGCAGCCGTCCAGGATGTCGGTTCTCGGCCCGAGATCCCGGCGGGGTATACCCTGATGACACCCGCCGATCTCACACCGTTCGTCGACCACCCCGACCCTGGCGCCCGCCCAGCCAGTTTCCGTCGCTCCAGCAGAAATTTGACGGACCAGGTCTCGTAAGACCGTAGTTTTCCCGGCCCCTGGCGGCGAAACGATCAGAGTGCTTCTCACCCGAGGGGGATCATGGCACAGCACCTCTCCGGCAATCCGGTCGGCTGACCCCAAAATCTCCCGGCAAACCCGGAAATTGAGAGCGGTTACCGGTCGGATCGTTTTGACCCGCCCGGCCTCGACGACTGTCCTTCCGGACAACCCGACCCGATGCCCCCCCGGCAGGGTCAGAAACCCCTGCCGTAGTTCCTCTTCCCAGGCGTAAATCGATCCCTGACAGAGCAGTTGAACCGCCCGGGAGAACAGGCTGTCAGATACGCAAACCCCCTCCTCCAGGCGCTCTGAGAGCCGCCCATCGCTGGTCAGGGCCGCGTCGCGGTTCCTCATGATCACCAGTAGGGGACGACTGGCTTTCAGCCGGATTTCTTCAATTTCCGCCTCATAGGGCCGGGTGGCCTTCTCAAGCCAGCCCCGGAGGGGTTCGGGGATGAAGCCTAATAGTTCGGGCAGACCCCCTGTCATGGCGGGTCACCCCCCTTCAGGACTAAATGTATGGCCGGGCCCCCGGACTTATGTCCGATTTATGTCACAAATCAAAGGCCGGCAATGGTCACGACTGACCCAATGCCGGCCTTGAATATCCCTTATTACTTAGCTCTTCCTCAGCCCCGCCCCAGGACGCCCCGCTCTTCCTCCGGGGCCACGTCGCCCTCGGTGGCGTAGGTAACCTCACCGCAGTTGGGGCAAATCAGATCCACCCCTCCCCCGCCGGCATCTCCGGCTTGAACGGTCAAGGTCTGCCCGCAATCGGGGCACCGGTGTTCAATGATGTCGCCCGGTCCCTGGTCTCCATAATGGTCCTCCTCCAAAATCGACAGGTCTTCATCGAGTTCCATCAGGTATTCCTGGAGTTCGTCCTGGCTTTCCCGCACCGATTGAACGGTCTCGGTCAGATCTTGCAGCACATCAAGAATCTCAGTCAGAACCCGGCCTTCCTTGCTCGTTTCGTCCAGCTCCAACCCGGCGGCCAGCCCCTGCAGGTAGGCAACCCTCTGCTTTAGATCTTCCAAAGAAAAAACCCCCTTCGAATAAGACACCAATGAGTGTGTCCGGCCGAAAGGGGATTTATCCTCTTTTTGGAATGGGGGCTATTAGGCGCGGGCTATATACTGGGCGCTGCGGGTGTCGATCTTCAGCACGTCCCCGGCATTGATAAAAAGCGGCACCTGGATGGAATATCCGGTCTCGAGTTTGGCCGCCTTGCTGGCGCCAGTGGCGGTGTCACCCTTGAATCCGGGCTCGGTCTCGACCACTGTAAGCTCGACCGTATTCGGAAGCTCAACCCCGAAGGTTTGACCCTGGTAAGAAACGATGGTTACCAGCATGTTTTCTTTAAGAAACCACTTGCCGTCGCCAAGCTGTGCCTCGCTGATCGTGTTCTGTTCGTAGTTCTCGGTGTCCATAAATGTGTATTGATTGCCGCTCGCATACAGGAACTGCATCTCGCGCCGCTCGATATGGGCCCGCGGGACCTTTTCACCGGCCCGGAAGGTGCGTTCTACCACCGACCCGTTCTTGACGTTCTTAAGCTTAGTCCGGACGAATGCGGCGCCCTTTCCTGGCTTAACGTGGAGAAATTCAACCACGGTGAATACATCACCGTCAATCTCGATGGTGGAACCGTTCCTGATGTCGTTAACAGAAATCAATTAGCCTACCTCCAGTAATCAAATCATTTCGGCAAACTGGTCAGTATCTCGCAACCGGACTCGGTTACCAGCACCATGTCCTCAACCCTGACCCCACCAACACCCGGCAGGTAAACTCCGGGCTCGATGGTGACGATCATCCCGGGCCGGAGGACCTCTTCCGAGGTTGGAGCCAGCCGGGGGCCTTCATGGATTTCCAGCCCAACCCCGTGTCCCAGGCCATGGCCGAAGTAATCGCCGTAGCCAGCCCCCGC
>JBGFRN010000152.1:0-8822 GCA_041695105.1 Bacillota bacterium
GCCCGGTTTGAGGATCCGTATTCGGGCGGGATCGGCAATTCGATGCGCTACCTGGCTCTCTCGCCCAGGGATAACTTCCTCCGGGTCGAGGGCCTTGAAAACCTGTTTTGCGGCGGTGAGAAGACGGGTCCGCTGGTCGGCCACACCGAGGCTATCGTCACCGGAACCCTGGCCGGGCACAACGCGGCGCGCCAGGCCGCCGGGGTCGAGCTGCTCGAGCTTCCCCGCACCCTGGCCATCGGGGAGGCCATCGCTCATACCGGCGAGCAGGTCAGGACTTCTGAGGGCCTGTTCAAGAAGTACACCTTCTCTGGGTCGGTCTTCTTCACCCGGATGCTCGAGCTCGGTCTGTACACGACCGACAAAAAGGTCATCGCCGAGCGGGTGGCCGCGGCCGGCCTGACCAACGTCTTCGGGCGACCGATCACACCCAAGCTGGCCAAGGCGGCCGGTTAAAGGCAAGGTGGAGGGTTGTACCAACACATTGACGCGCATCTGCCCTCTGTCCGATTTTGCATGCCTCGGCCCTCAATAGCTTGCAAATATGGACAGAGCGACGCCAATGACCCCACTCTTGGGTTGAAACCAGGTGGTTTTGGCCTAAAATCAAACCCAAAATCGAGAATCTGACTCTTCTCCGTCCGATTTTGAAACCCCCGGCAGCCCTCCATCGTGCAAAAATGGACGGACCCAACGGGGAAGGATAAGAGTTTGTTATGGATCTGCTGGCAACTGCCTTTCAGGCCCACTAGGCGACGACCAGACTTTTTCGTTGGCTTCCCACCTATCCGAACGAGAAAGCTGACCAGGCCCGCCCCATGCAGGTCTTTACTAGGTTGTACGGCTTGTCACGAACTTCCCTCAGTGCGAGGTGTATTGAGGCGAGGTGTATTGAGACTGGACTCCCCCCGGCGGCTTTGCTATGCTATTTGCGTGGCTTTCGCCGGGGTTCGACTTTTTTGGGACCCGGCCGCAGACAATATGGAGGTTTGCCCGTTGCACACTGACATCGAACAGGTCTTGCTCACTCCGGAACAGATCCAGGCCAAGGTGACCGAACTTGGACGCCAGATTTCAGTCGATTATAAAGGCAAAGACCTGCTGGCCGTCGGAATCCTGAAGGGGGCGGCCATTTTTTTCGCCGACCTGATCAGGGCGATTCAGATTCCCGCGCAGATGGACTTCATAGCCATCTCCAGCTACGGGGCCTCGAGCCTGTCAACCGGGGTGCACAAGATTATCAAGGATCTCGACCAGAGCATCACCGGCCAGCACGTCCTGCTGGTCGAGGACATAGTCGACTCCGGCTTGACCCTGCGCTTCTTGCGCGATTACCTGGCCCAGCGCGAGGCGGCCTCGGTCAAAACCTGCGTGCTGCTCGACAAGCTGAGCCGGCGCCAGATCGAGGTTTCGGTCGACTACCGCGGCTTTTCGATCCCCGATGAGTTTGTGGTCGGCTATGGGCTAGATTACTCCGAGAAATACCGCAACCTCCCCTACCTGGGGATCCTGCGGCGCGATATTTACGAATAGGGGGTTTCAGGGTTTGACGACGACGGTTCATCCCGAAACGGTGATTGTCCTCGATTTTGGCGCCCAGTACGGGCAGCTCATCGCCCGGCGCGTTCGTGAGTGCCAGGTCTATTGCGAGATTATGCCCTCGACGGTGCCATTGGAACGGATTTTGGCCAAAAAGCCCAAGGGGATCATCTTTTCCGGCGGGCCGGCCAGCGTTTACGGGGCCAACGCCCCGACCATCGACCCGAAGATCTTCGAGGCCGGGGTGCCGATCCTGGGCATCTGCTACGGGATGCAGCTCATGACCCACCTGCTCGGCGGCGAGGTCGAGCGGGCCGACCGGCGCGAGTACGGGCGGGCTGAGGTGGCCCTCAACCCCGACAGCGCCCTGTTCAAGGGCCTGGGCAATATCACCACCTGCTGGATGAGCCACGGCGACTCGGTGCGAAACCTGGCCCCGGGCTTTGAGGTCATCTGCCGGACCGACAACACCCCGGTGGCCGGGATCGGACACCCCCAGAAAAAGCTCTTCGGGGTTCAGTTCCATCCCGAGGTCGTCCACACCCCGCAAGGCCTGGACATGATCAAGAACTTCCTTTATGAGGTCTGCCGCTGCCATCCGACCTGGACGATGGCCTCGTTCATCGAGGAGACGGCCAAGGCCGTCCGGGCCGAAGTCGGGGCGGGCAAGGTGCTCTGCGCCCTTTCCGGCGGGGTCGATTCCTCGGTGGCGGCCGCCCTGATCCACCGGGCGGTCGGGGAGCAGCTCACCTGCGTCTTTGTCGACCACGGGCTGCTGCGAAAGGGCGAGGCCGAGCAGGTGGTTCGCACCTTCGGGGACCAGTTCCACATTAACCTGGTCCACGTCGACGCCTCGGAGCGGTTTTTGGGCAAGCTGGCCGGGGTTACCGACCCCGAGCAGAAGCGCAAGATTATCGGAACCGAGTTCATCCGGGTTTTTGAGGACGAGGCCCGCAAGATCGGCCAAATCGATTTTCTGGTTCAGGGGACGCTCTACCCGGACGTGATCGAGAGCGGCACCGGGCACGCCGCCGTGATCAAGTCGCACCACAACGTCGGCGGCCTGCCGCCAGACATGAAGTTCAAGCTGGTCGAGCCCCTGCGCGAGCTGTTCAAGGATGAGGTGCGCGAGGTCGGGGCCAAGCTTGGGCTCCCCGAGGAGATCGTCCAGCGCCAGCCCTTCCCCGGGCCGGGCCTGGCCATCCGCCTGATCGGCGAGGTGACCCGGGAGCGCCTCGATATCCTGCGCGAGGCCGACCATATTGTGACCTCAGAAATCCGGACCGCCGGGCTGGGGCGCGAGGTCTGGCAGTACTTCGCCGTGCTGACCAGCCTGCGCAGCGTCGGGGTGATGGGCGACGAGCGGACCTACGACTACACCTGCGCCGTCAGGGCGGTGACCTCGGAGGACGGGATGACGGCCGACTGGGCCCGCCTGCCTTTCGACCTGCTGGAGCGCATTTCGAACCGCATCTGCAACGAGGTCAAGCACATTAACCGGGTCGTTTACGACATTACCTCGAAGCCGCCGGGGACGATTGAGTGGGAGTAATCACTCAATATCTAGCTTTCCTTTTTGAAAGCCTGCGCCGAGGGCGTCTGGCAGCCGACAATCGCCGGGGCCTCGTGGATGAGCTCGTCATTCTCGAGAGCCGCCACCATGAAGAGGGCAAAGTCCACGCGGCGCGTGATGTTGCTCTCGAGGATGGGGTCCCCAACATGCCTGCTCCATACCGGTAGGCCCTGGCTCGGACCCTCTTCGAGATTGCTCCCGCGCACGACCGTCCACCGAGTGGCGCTGGCAAATATCCGCCGGCACGCTTCCACCTGGTCGTCGATTTGACCGATGCGGAGCAGCCGCGCGAGCAATCCGAAGGCCTTCACGACAGCTTTGAAGCTCCACGAGTACACGTCCTGACCGTCCCGCGTAATATGCCAGCCGCAGGAGAATATGAGGCGCGCGCCCGCAGGCGCGTAGTCGAGTACCGCCTGGGCCGTTCCCGACGAGTACTGGTTAACCCCCCAAGGTGCCAGCACCGTGAGCACCCCGTCACACCCTGCGACCGCCTTCTTGATGACCTGACGATCGTTCGTCGCTCCGGGAATGACCGTGATGCGCCCTCTGAACTTGTCGAGCTTGCCCACGCTGCGTTCACGACAAACGCCAACCACCTCGTAGCCCCGGTCCAGTGCGTGCTGCACCATGTACTGCCCAAGCTTCCCGGATGCCCCCACGATACAAACCTTCTTCATATTCATCCCCTCACGTCCTCGAAATACGTCCGTGGTAATTCAACGAGGGACGGATCAAATTCTTTCACTTTCGCGCCCGCACGACCGTAAACTTTGACAGAATCCAAGCCATCGCATAAAATTACATCGTGCTCATTCCAGAGTGCGCCTTAATCCGCGCCCAAATATGGGAGGTCCGGACGGCCTAGCCGCCGGTACTCCGCGATGGGGGTAAACTGATGTTCCGTTTTATGTGCAAGGGCAAAATTCATCGCGCCACGATCAAGGAAGCCAACCTCAATTACGTCGGGAGCATCACCATCGACCGGAATCTGATGGAGGCGGCGGACCTGCTGCCTTACGAGAAGGTTCAGGTGGTGGACTGCAACAACGGGGCTAGGCTTGAAACCTACGTCATCCCCGGGGAGGGGGGCTCGGGGCAGATCTGCCTGAACGGGGCGGCCGCCCGGCTAGTCCATGTGGGCGACGTGATCATTATCATCTCCTACGGGATGTTCACCGATGCCGACGCCCGGGCCCTCAAGCCCAAAGTGGTCTTCGTCGATGGAGAGAACCAGATCACCGAGGTGGTCGAGGAAGAGGTGGCCGGGACGCCCTCGCCGGTGTTCGAGATGGCCTGAGCCGAGGGGCTGAGTATGGCTTTGCCGGCGGTGCTTTGCCGGCGGTCAAGATAGAGGGTTAGTTTCTTTATGTCGTGTGAAATAAGGGCATGCCAGGCAATCCCCAGTGCGAATCGTCAGATCCAGGGCAACCGTCAGTTTTTTTTCCGGCTAAGCGGATTGATTTGGGAAGAAAGTTAACGTTTCGAGCCCCTGAAGGTCAAAAAATAGGGCTACTAGGGTGCTTTCGACACAAAATCCCCCCAAATCATGCCCTCCGAAGGGGGATTGAGGGGATAAAGAGGGGGTTTTGGGGTGAATAGTCAAATTTTTTCCGATATAGCACCCTTGGGGGCAGAAAATCTTGACGATTCTCACTCGAGCTAGACCCTGTCAAATACCGGGTTTTTTATGGCTTTTTTTGAAGGAATTTGTCTAATTATTGTTGAAGTGGCTTCATCCATAGATACTAGGGTAATGGATGGGGGGACTGGGCTTGAGGTTTACCATCGGGCGAAAGTTGGCGGCAAGTTTCCTGGCTATACTGCTGCTCTTTTCAGTTTCCAGTTGGATGAGCCTGAGTGCCTTGCATCAATCTGACCGCGCCGCAGGGGAGATCGGCCAACGCTATCTTCAGATGGCTAGCCTGGTCGGTTCCATGACTAGGAACATAGAAGCGGTTAGAGCGGCTAATCTCGGCCACGTCATCGCCCAGACCGAGGATCAGATGAAGGAAAACGAGAATATTCGCGCTGCTCTGGTCAAGGAATTTGGGGGGATGAGCGAGACTTACCTCTCCCTGGTCACCTCCGAAAAAGATAAGGAGAGCTTCGAGGCTTTTGTTGTCGCTTACCAGGGATTTGTGAATATCACCGACCGAACTATCGAGCTCAGCCGTCAGGGCCAAAAGAATGATGCCATGGATTGGGTACGGAGCAACGGTACTCCGGCCTATCGCGATGCTGTGGCCAGAGCCCTGGCACTATCCGAGGCCACTAAGGTCAAGACCACCGAAGCCGTAAAAAACGTCAAAAAGGACCATGAGTCGTCCAGGCAAAGGCTAGGAGCCATTACGGTGATGGCCCTGATCCTGACCGGGGCGGTTGCCTTGGGTCTGACGCGCTACCTGACCCGTACCATCGCGACTGTGGCCGGGACTGCCCGGCGGGTGGCCGATGGCGATCTGACCGGTGCCCAGGTTAGTGGCACCGGCCGTGACGAGCTTGGAGACCTGGCCAATACGGTCAACGATATGGTCGGAAGCCTGCGGGAACTGATCGGGGAGTTGAACCGGGCCGCGGGGGAGCTGGCTGCTTCCTCGGAGCAAATGGCCCAGATGGCTGAGCAGTCCAGCCGCGCCTCTCAAGGCATTGCCCAGTCCATCGGGGGAGTGGCGACCGGGGCTAACGAGCAGTCCAAAGCGATCGGGGAGACCGCACAGATCGTCGAGCAACTCCGCCAGACGATCTTCCAAATCGCTAACGGGGCCCAGGACCAGGCCCGGTCGGTCCAGCAGACCTCGGTCGTGGTCGGCGAGATGGCCAGAGCCACCGAGGAAGTGGCCCGTACTGCCGAAAGCATCTCGGTCGATTCGGTTCAGGCCACTCAAACCGCCCGGAACGGCTCGCGGGTTGTCGACCAGACAGTCGAGGGCATGGGGCGAATCCGCTCCCGGGTCCTGGAATCGGCCGAAAAGATCCGGCAGCTCAGCCGCTCTTCAGAGCAGATCGGCGAGATTACTCAGGTGATCACCGACATCGCGGACCAGACCAACCTGTTGGCCCTGAACGCCGCCATCGAGGCGGCCCGGGCCGGGGAGCACGGCAAGGGGTTCGCCGTGGTGGCTGAGGAGGTCCGCAAGCTGGCCGAGCGTTCGAGCCGGTCGGCCAAGGAGATCGGCGAGCTGGTACGAAATATCCAGTCCGGAACAATCGAGGCGGTTCAGGCGATGGAAGCCGGAACGACAGAGGTTGAGGCTGGGAGCCGGCTGGCCGGGGACGCCGGGCGGGCCCTGGCGGAAATCCTGCACTCGGCCGAGCGCACGGCCAGTGACGTTCAGCATATCAGCAAGGCCGCCGCTCAGATCTCGGCCCATTCCCGGGAAGTGGTGGCCTCGGTCGATAACATTGCCGCCGTGATTGAGGAGAGCACTGCGGCCACCGAGGAGATGGCGGCCGGGTCGGACCAGGCCGCGGATTCGGTTAGGGAGATCGCCGGCGTTACCCAAGAAAACGCCGCCGCTTCCGAGGAGGTCTCGGCGTCGGTTGAGGAGATGACCGCCTCGACTAGTCAGATAGCCTCTTCGGCCCAGATCCTGAGCCAGATTGCCCAGGAGCTGAGAAATCAGGTCGCCCGGTTCAAGGTTTGACTTGGTTGCAGGTTTGACTTGGTTGCAGGTTTGACTTGGCCTCCCCGCCTCTGGTAACTTGGAATAGGAATTGGAATAGGTAGTCAAGTCCCTGAAGGTTTGAGGAGGAGAGAGCGTGTCCAAGCCCTTGGTCGGAATTATCATGGGGAGCGACTCCGATTGGCCGAAAATGAAGGAGGCCACGGCGACGCTAGATCAATTCGGCATCGCTTATGAGGTTACGGTGGCCTCGGCCCACCGGGTTCCCGAAAAGGTGGCCGGCTACGCCCGGTCGGCTGAGGAGCGTGGGTTGAGAGTGATCATCGCTGGAGCGGGCCTGGCGGCCCACCTCCCCGGGGTGGTGGCGGCCTTCACGGTTCTTCCGGTGATCGGAGTCCCGCTGGCGGCCGGGGCGATGGCCGGAACCGATTCGCTGCACGCCATTGTCCAGATGCCTCCCGGGGTTCCGGTGGCGACGGTGGCCATAGACGGGGCTCGCAACGCCGGGATCCTGGCCGCCCAGATCATCGGGGCCGGAGATCCGGACTTAAGGGTAAAGCTGGCCGGCTTCAAGAAGAAGATGGCCGAGGAAGTAGAGAAGAAGAACCAAAGGCTCCAGGCGGAGTTGGGGAACAGGGTTTAAGGCCGGAATCAGGTTTGGTCACCTGCCCCGGAAAACCGGCGGCCTCTTTTCAAAGAAAGCCGCCAAACCCTCGCGGAAGTCCTCGGTGTCGCTCGAAGCCATGATGCCCTGCCGTTCAAGCTCGAGTTGGGTCTCGAGGCCACCGAACAGGGAATGGTTGAGCAGGGCTTTTGACCTGGCGAAGGCCTCGGTCGGGCCGGCCGCTAGTTTGGCCGCCAGGGCCGAGGCGGTTTGAGCCAGCTCGGCCGCCGGGACGACCTGGTTAACCAATCCGAGGTCCAGGGCCCGCTCGGCGTCAAGGAGCGGGTCGAGTAAGAGCAGCTCGGCGGCCCGGGCCAGCCCGATCTGGCGGGCGACGAAGTAGGTCCAGCCGCCGTCCGGGGTCAGCCCAACCGAGGTGTAAGCCTGTTTAAACTTGGCCGTGCCGGCGGCCAGGCGCAGATCGCAGGCCATGGCCAAACTGAAACCCGCACCGCCGGCGGGACCGTTGATGGCGGCGATGACCGGCTTGGGCATCAGCCGCAGGTCGCAAATAAGCCGGTGCAAGACAACGGTAAGGAAACCGAAGGCTCCTCTCTTCGGCCCCTCCCAGCCGTCGAAGAACTTGAGGTCGCCTCCGGAGCAAAAGGCCTTACCGGCCCCGGTGAGCACTACCGCCCGGACCTCGGGATCGACCGCCACGGCGGCCACCGCAGCTTGCAGTTCTTCTCCCAGCTCCCGGTCCAGGGGGTTGAACTTGTCGGGCCGGTTGAGGGTCAGGGTGGCGACGCCCCCGGTCTTTTCGAGCAGAACCAGATTGCCCATAAATGCCTCCCGGATATTGGATTCCATTATCTGCTGGTTCCATTATCTGTTGGACGTCCGGCGGAGTTTCACCTTCCTGCTAGGTTACGCCACCCACCCCCGGCCCATAGACTGTACCACGGTACGGGAGGTGGATGCCGTGGTGTTGCCGGAATTTCCGCCCTTCCTCCCCGATGAGGAAGAGGCCAGGTACCTGGGGCGCTTGAAAGATGGAGACGGCGAGGCCAGGTCGGTCCTGATCGAGCGAAATCTCCGTCTTGTGGCGCAGGTGGTGGCAAAGTTCGATTTGACGGGAACCGGCGAGGAGGTTGACGACCTGATCTCGGTCGGCACGGTCGGCCTGATTAAAGCAATCGACTCCTACCAGCCGGGTTTCGATCGGCTTTCGAAACAGGCGGCAGGCTGCATCGAGGACGAGATTTTGATGTACCTACGCTCCCGCTGGAGGTTCACCAGCAACTGGACGGGACCCAAGACTTTCGCCGGGACCAGAAAAGAAGAAAGCCCTTCCCTATAGTTTGGGAAGGGCCGGGAATAGTTTGGGAGGGGCTGGGACAGGGAAGGGCCGGGCAGTGCAGCCGGTAGTAGGCATTCAAAATCGTAAACTCCTCTAGGGTAAATCGGGGGGAATCGGGGT
>JBGFRN010000323.1:0-8761 GCA_041695105.1 Bacillota bacterium
GGGCCGTGCAGGACCAGTTGGCGCGGTCAGGCATCGACTTGTCCTCACCACTCCCGGCACCCCCGGCGGCAGCTCCTTTCCTGAGGGTGGGGCGTCCGGCCTTTTCCGAAGGAGAGCTGGTCGGGGCTTTCTTCGGGCAAACCCCGTCAGTCAGTCCTCTGGCTGCTAAGGGTGAGATTAGCGGCAGCCGCTATTTTGATAAAACCGGGGAGTTAACGGTGACCTCCCGCGGGCTGATTATTTACTCTCGAAAAACCGGGGATAAGGCCGGGCCGGTCGCCCCCACTGAAGCTGAGTCCCGGCAAGCGGCTGAGAAGTTCCTGAGGCACCTCGGCTGGCTGCCAGCGGATGCCCGGTTCGACGGGGCCTACCCCGGCCCGGCCCCGGGGCAGGTCTCGTTACATTACTATCAGCAAGCCGGGGACCACCCTTTTTTTGGCAGCCGGATGAAGCTGGTGGTCGGACCGGCTGAACCGGGACCAGAGGTGGTCTCCCTAGAACGGATTTGGATGCTCCCTCAAGGGCTCGGGTCGGAAAAACGCGCCCTGATCTTGCCTTCTTCGGCCCTGCTCGGCCTGGCCGGTCATCTTGACAGCCTTGGGCTGAGGGGACTGGCCGTGGAATCGGTCAGGCTGGGTTACTTCAGCCAACCATATGATTCAGACACCTGGGAGGCGGCACCGTTCTGGAGGGTTCGGGCCGCCGGCGGCCGCGATTTCTTCATTAACGCCCTAACCGGCGAATTGGAGCAGCAGTAGTAGTTTCTGGTTGGGTTATAATAAGGGAGCTATCAGCACTTTTTCATGAGGTGATCCATTGATGGATCAGAACCAGAACGAGAATTACCTCTCCCAGTATCACCGGCCTTCGGACCGCCCTCGATCCAAGTCGGGGGGAGGCCTGTCGGGGTATTTAGCCGTGGCCCTGGTAGCGTCAATCATCGGCGGGGCCGTCGGGGCCGGTGCCGGGCCGTTGGTTTTTTCAAGGCTGCCGCAAAAAGCCCAGAACCCGCCCATCAACCAGCCCGCCGGGCAAGGCCAGCCACCGGCGGCCTTGCCGGTTTCCCCGGGGGCCAATATCCTGCCCGCCTCCCAGGTGACGTCGGTAGCCGAGGCTCTAGGTCCGGCCGTAGTCGGTATCGTCAACAAGGTACTGGCGCGCGATGTCTTCGGCCGGGCCGTACAGGAGCAGGGCACCGGGTCGGGCGTGATCTTCGACGCCTCGGGCCTGATCGTCACCAATAACCACGTGGTGGCCAACGCCACCGAGCTGATCGTCTCGCTGGCCGACGGGCGTAAGGTCCGTGCCAAGCTGGTTGGCACTGACGAGCTTTCAGACCTGGCCGTAATCAAGATTGATGCCCCCAACCTCAAGGCCGCCCCCTTTGGGGACTCCGACCGGGTTAGGGTGGGCGACCTGGCCATCGCCATCGGCAACCCGCTGGGCTTGGAATTCGAGCGCACCGTTACCGTCGGGATTATCAGCGGCCTCAACCGGCTGATCCAGGTGAGTGAGGAGTCTTCACTGCAGCTGATTCAGACCGATGCCACGATCAACCCCGGCAACAGCGGCGGGCCGCTGGCCAACGCCGGCGGCGAGGTCGTCGGAATCAACACTATCAAGTTCCGAGACGCTGGGCGGGGTATCGAGGGAATGGGTTTCGCCATCCCGGTCAATACCGTCCGGACCGTCATTGACGACCTGGTCAAGAATGGCCGGGTGGTCAACCGGCCTTTCTTGGGCATCTACGGGGCGACCCGTGAGGAGGCGGCCGGATACTATGGAGTCAACATCCCGCGCGGTTTGCTCATGGTGCGGGTCGTGGATGGATCGCCGGCGGCGCAGGCCGGGCTCAGAGTGGGTGACAACCTGCTGGCGATTGACGGGCGGGCGGTCAACAGCCGGGCCGATCTGAGGGGGATTCTGATCACCAAGAGGCCGAACGACAAGATCACCGTCCAGTACCTGAGGGGCAACCAAGAGGGCACGGCGACCATCACCCTGACCCGGACGCCTTGAGGCAACTCCGGTTATTCGCTTAAACCCGCTCGTTCGGCGTGCCCAAGAAGATAAAGAAAGGCGAAGGCAGGCACCAAAAAGGGAGCCGGTTTTCCCTCGGGAGTCAGGCCTTTGAGCGGTCCGAAGCTCTCCGGCCTTTTGGTTACGATGAAGGCTGAGACCACCTCCCGCTGCCTAATAAATTCCACGCTCCCGTCGTTGGGCGCGATTTGGGGGTTTTCACGGTATTTCACTTCAGCGATGATCTGTTTGCCGTTTGGCAGGGCGACGACGATATCGACTTCTTTTTCCGTTCGGGGGACGCGCCAGTATCCGATTCGCGGTTGATGCTTGTAGTAGAACGAGGATAGGTGCTTGAAGACAGCCGTTTCCACGATTAGGCCCATCTCGGCGGGGTCGGCTAATACCTCCTCGCCCTTGAGCAAAACGGCGTTTCGGATAGCCGGGTCGGACAGATAGATTTTGGGTTTGGGCTTGAGAGCTTTCTTTCCCGAAAGGTCGATCGGGTCTGAGCGGTAAATCAGGTTGGCCATCTCCAGGTACTTAAGGTTATTGGCAACCGTGGGACGTGAAGCCCCGCTTTCCTTGGCGATGGAGTCCTGGATAATGATCTCCCCGGAGTGTAGACACAGGTAGATGAAGAGCCGCTCAAGCTCAAGGATGTTCCGCACCCCGTAAAGGGCCGTCATATCCCGTTTGAGAACCTTGTCCACCACGTCCTCACGCAGCAGTCTTTGGGCTCTGGGAATGTCCTGCATCAAGGCCATCTCAGGGAAACCACCGATCAGCAGATAGCGATGGAAATGGGGCTCCAGCGGGAGGCATTGGGTCAGTACTCTTTGGGCTTCTGTCCAGGGAAGCTGGGCCAGTTGAGTCGGTTTGATGACCTCCCCGAGCTTGGGCCGGGGCAGGTCCAGTAGCTCCACGTACTCATAAAAAGACAGGGTGGGGATCTTAATGCCGGTCCACCGACCAACCCCCGACTCAGCCCCTTCGGTTTCCAGGATTGAGCTGGCGCTGCCTGTAGTCACAATGCGGTAGCCCGGGTGCCTGTCAACCAGCAGTTTCAGGTAATGGTCCCAATCCGCGGCGTAATGAAGTTCATCCAAGAGAAGAACCAGCCGGGCTTCACCACCCGAGACATTGTTTTGGAAGACGTTGATAATTCGATCAAGCGAGGTCAGCTTCAAAATAGGGTGGTCGAAGGAGGCGTAAAGGATTTGGTTCGGGGAGGTTCCGTCCTCCAGCAGTTGCTGGGCCAATTGGTGAAGAATCGTGGTTTTTCCGACCCGTCTCGCGCCTGATAATAACACGGCCCGGCGAAAAGAAGGTTCGTTAATAAGTCTCCAGACTTCGTAGAAAGCCAGTCGTCTTACCTTTTTGGTCAGGTCTTCGGGTATACTTCCCCTCATCCACCAAGGATTGAAGCCCCGGAGTACCTGGAGAACCTGGGTATCCTCAATCAAGGCCAATCCAAACACCACCAAATACATTTTTGCAACAATATTGTAAATCATGGTTAACAAATATTCAACTAATATGCTGCATTGTCTTGATCTTCCTAACCCCGGATAATCATCCCACCCGGTGAAAAAACTAGGTGGGATTCTAATTTTAAGGGGTGACCAGTTTGCGAAAATCTTTGGCCATACTGGCCATCTTGGGGCTGCTGGCGGGACTAATCCCGGGGCCAACCATGGCCGCAACTTCGAAATCAGGGGAAACCGTCTCCAAGGACAATTTGGTTCTCTTGGCTCGGGTTGTGACCGGTGAGGCCCAGGGGGAGCCGTACACCGGGATGGTGGCGGTGGCGGCGGTAATCCTGAACCGGGTCGACGACCGTAATTACCCCAAATCGGTGGCCGGGGTCGTCTTCCAGCCAGGGGCCTTCGAGGCGGTAGGCAATGGTTTGATCTGGGCCCGGCCAATCGACCCCAAGGCCCGGAAGGCGGCCATGGACGCCTTGAACGGCTACGACCCGACCAACGGGGCGGTGTTCTACTTTAACCCGGACAAAACCACCAACCGCTTCATGTGGTCTCTTCCCCAGACCCTGAGGATCGGTAAACATGTCTTTTCGAGGGGCAGGAGCTGACAAAAATGACTGAAACACAAAAAAACACAAGGCAAAACAGAAAAACCGCGGGCCGGGCGCTTCCCTGGATCACCGGGCTGCTGACGGTAGCCCTGGCCGCGACGGGGTATTGGGGCTACACCCAGATGAAAGGCCGGCAGGCCCTGCAAGTCAGGGCTGAAAACAATTACCGCCAGTCTTTTCACGAGTTAATTTTCCACTCCGAGGGACTTGAAACCAGGCTGGACAAACTCTTGGTGGCCAATTCCAAACCACAGATCCAAAAAAATCTCGAGGAGGTTCGGTTACAGTCTCTTTCAGCCCAGGAGCGATTGAACCAGCTTCCCCTGTCGACGATCCCATTGAATGAGACCAAACTGTTACTGGGCAAGTTGACCGACACGGCCAAGACCCTGTCACTCAAGGTTCAGGACAACCAGCCCATGACTGACACCGACTGGACCGCCCTCAAGGATCTGCGCGACCAGGCCAAGTTAGTGGCCAAGCAGATTAACGAGCTGAGGGATCTCCAGACGGCCGGGCGCTTGAACTGGTCAGATTTGGATAAAATCTCCGAAGCCCGGTACGACGGGGATGGCAACCACCCCCTGAGCAATAACATGAAGCGTATAAACCAGTTTCTAGCCGCCAGGGGCGACCGCGGCCCCGGGGCCCCGGAGCCGGCTCCTCAGGTTAAGATGCGAGTGATGGAAGAGCCGGTCATAACCCCGGAACAGGCCGTGGAAAGGGCCCGCCGGTATTACGGTAATAACGCCTATCCCAACCAGGTCACTTTTGGAACTGAGGTGGCCGGAGAATGGCCAAGCTACCGGGTTCAGGCCAAGCTCAAGGACGGCCGCGATTCGCGCATCGATTTGACCAAAAACGGCGGGCACATCACCTGGGTTATGTCCGACCGCGATGTCAAGGGCCAGAAGATTACCGAGGAGCAGGCTGTGCGGCTGGCCAAGGCCTATCTTCGACAGCATGGCTACCCCGATACGTCTTTTTCGGCCTACGAGGAATATGACGGGCGGGACATTGGCCTGGTCAGCTTGGTTTACAACCAGGACGGGGTATTGATTTATCCCGACGTCATCAGGGTGCGGGTGGCTCTTGATAATGGGGAAATCCTCGGCCACACAGCAATTGCCTATCTCAAGTTCCACCACCGGCGCACCCTGCCCAAGCCGGCCCTGAGCCAGGCCGAGGCCCTCCGGCGCGTAACTCCAAGACTTAAGGTCACAAGCACGCATCTGGCCCTGATTCGGAACGACGAGGAGCAGGAGATCCTGACTTACGAAGTCAGAGGCAAGATCGGAGAAGAAGAGTACCAAGTCTTCATCAATGCCCAGGACGGCAAGGAGGAGCGCATCCTCAAGATCCAGGGCAAGAACTAGCCCTTTCGACACAAATTGTCGATTCATGTCGCCTCAGGGAGGATTTTCCTCTCCCTGGGGCGTACGTATTTATTCATCTATTCATGTATTAATGGAGTGTGAGTCTATGGGCTTTTTTGGCAGCCTTAAGGTTCATTTGGTCTTGCTCTTTCTGATCTTTTCGGTCGGGCCGTTGCTCCTGGGGGGTTACTGGATCGCCGGTAACATCCGCCGCGACGGCCTGGAGTCGCTGGAAACACGGCTCCGGGAGGACGCCGGATCAGCGGCCTCAGGCCTGGAGGTCGATTTTCAGCGCTTTCGGGACATCCTGATCACTAACTCCCAGAACCCGGCCTATATCAATTATTTCACCGATAAAGAGCGCCAGGATTTCTGGCTCGAGGAGATCAACAAGGCCGTCATGCATATCACGGCCAGCTTTCCCTCGATGATTGACGAGGTCTGCCGGATCGACCAGGCTGGGGCCGAGATCGCCCGGGTGGTCGGCAAGGAGCAGGCAGAGAAGCATGATCTCTCCCACGACGAGACAGGTGCCCCCTTCTTCAAGCCGGCCCTGGACCTGAACCGCGGGCAGGTGCATCAATCCCAGCCTTATGTCTCAGCCGACACCGATCGATGGGTCATCGCGGTGGCCACTCCCATGATTTCAGACAATAACGAACGCCTGGGTCTGCTGCATTTCGAAATCCCCCTGGCGTACTACCACCAGGTGCTCTCAGCTAAAACGGTCAAAGCCGGGGCGCTGGCCTTCATCTTTGACCATGAAGGCCGCCTGATGTTCGACACCGCTTCAGCCGCTCCAGCCAAAGAGGAGTTCAAGCCGGCGTCGTCTTTATCTGACCATTCCAGCTTCAGCGATTTTCTGACCAAAGCAGGCAGCTCTATGGCCGGAACCGGTAGTTTCGTTTACAAGGGAGACCGCTACCGGGCTTATTTTCGGGCCCTGGACAAGCAGTATGGCCTGACCTGGACCTTGGTCACGGCTGTTCCCGAGCCAGATTTCACTCTAGTCTTAACCAAGATCCGGGCCCAGATCTTCGCCGGGTCAGCCGTTATCCTGCTGCTGTCCTTCGGGTTCGCCGTCAGTCTGGTCCGCCCGCTCGACCGGATGGCGGCCTCGGCTACCAGGATGGCCGCCGGAGATCTGACCGAGGATCTCGGCCGGCCCGGATGGGGTGAGATCGGCCACCTGAAAAAGGCGCTCATCGAGCTTCAGGCCAACCTGAGAAGCATCGTCGTCCGGCTCACGGGCGAGGCCAGCCAAGTGACGGCGCTGAGCGGAGACCTTAACCGGACAGCCCGGGACTCGGTTGAGACCAACGATCAGATCTCACAGACCGTAACCGGGACGGTTGACGAGATCAAGGCCAGATCCCTCCAGCAACAGTACGACATTGAACAGGCGATCAGGACGGTCTCCGAACTGAGGGAAGCCATCCAGCAGATTGCCGTCGGAGCCCAGAGCCAGGCCGTCCATGTCATGGAAATGTCCAAGTCGGTCGGTGAAATGGCCCAGGAGTTTGAATCGATCGCCCAGGCGGCGGCCCAGGTCTCGTCCTCCTCCGATGTGGTCAACGAGGCTGCTCGGACGGGCGGGCAGGCGGTGGGTCAGGTCGAGTCGGGCATGAGCCGGGTCAAAGACCGGGTCTTTCAGGCGGCCGAATCCCTCGCCGCCCTTAGAGACCTTTCCCACCAGATTACCGAGATGCTGCAAATCATCACCGACATCGCCGAGCAGACCAACCTTCTCTCTCTCAATGCCGCCATCGAAGCCGCCAGGGCTGGAGAACACGGAAAGGGCTTCGCTGTGGTCGCCGATGAGGTGCGCAAGCTGGCCGATCGCTCCGGGCGTTCGGCCAAGGAAATCGGAGGCTTGGTGGATAAGATTATCAGGGTCACCCAAAAGGCTGCCGGATCGATGGAAGCCGGAACTAATGAGGTCAAAGAAGGGTCGGCTTTGACCTCCAACGCCGCCGCCGCCCTCGGGGCTATTCTCATCGCGGCCGAATCCTCCGGTCGTCAAATCGAAGGTATCACGGCCTCCGTGCGCGACCTGACCGCCCGGAGCCGGCAGGTAGTCGAGATGGTTAATCAGGTGGCGGCGATCACTGAGGAAAACAGCGCGGCTACCGAAGAGATGGCGGCGGCCAGCGGCCAGGTGAGCTCGGCCGTCAAGAACATCGGGGCGATCTCCGAGGGCAGCTTTGGAGCCATGATGGGAGTGACGACCGCGACCAGGCGAATGGCGGATTCCGCCCGGTATGTGGCCGAATCGGCCGGGAGCTTGGCCCGGATGGCCGCCGAGCTTCAAGAGATAATCGCCAAGTTCCGCACGTAAAATCCCCACGTAGAAATGGAGGCGTCGTCGTGCAAAGGGAAGATCAGGTCAAGGGCGAGCAGCAACTGGTCGTCTTCTCGCTGGCCAATGAGAACTATGGGGTCGATATCACGGCCGTCCGGGAGATCATTACCTTTCAGAAGGTAACCCCGATTCCCAAGGCTCCGGACTACGTCGAAGGAATCATCAACCTTCGCGGCAAGGTCATCCCGGTGATTGACCTGAGGCTCCGCCTGGGCCTTCCGGCGGCCCCGGCCAGTAATGATACGCGGATTATGGTGGTTGAACTATCCGGCCGGACGGTCGGCTGTATCGTTGACGGGGTGCGCGAGGTGCTGACGGTGACCAGGGAAATCGTCGATCCGCCGCCGGCTGCCTCCTTGGCCAAGGCCGATTATCTGGAGGGCATCGCCAAACTCCCCGAGTCACTGGTGATCCTGGTCAACCTGGAAAGAGCGATCGGGCGGGACGAGCTAGATTCCCTGCACAGTTTGCCGGCCTAATGAGCCGGCGGGGGGGGGGCCGGCCTGATGAGCCGGCCTAATGAGCCGGCCTAATGAGCCGGCGGGGCGAGAACCCGGGGATTTCCCGGGGTTCAGATTGATGACAAAGGTCGCGGGCAGGCCCGTGGTCTTTGCGCGGGGGGCTTTTGGGGTCAATCCGGGTGCTCGGAAGCTCTCGCGCAAAATTTTAACAGCAAACCAGGCTCCAGACGTTAAAAAATTGCGCCAGGCTCCGGCTGGGTTCACAAAAACCGGCGATCCGGGTCCAAAACTCAGGTTTTCCATACCCTCAAGGGTAATATTTCATACCCCAGGGGTGAATTTTGCCCCTGCCTGAAATTCTCACTCAAATTTTTAATAAAATATTTGCGATTTATCGTTAAAAATCTGAGTGAGGGCCTAACTCCCCCCAGCCACTACTCCCAAC
>JBGFRN010000143.1:0-8672 GCA_041695105.1 Bacillota bacterium
TCCGACCACGCTCGAAACGTCCTGCTCGAAGGGACCGAAGACCATATCATGAAACGAGACCCGCCCGGGTGGAACCCGGAAACGGACCGACGGCTGGCGCCCCGCCTCGCGCAGGGCCCTTATCTTTTCAGGAGAGAGGTCCAGGCAAGTCGATGGGTAGCGCGGTCCCTCATCAAAAGCCCCGTGCGGGGCGGACGAGGCCCGGGCCACCTCGGCCCGGCTGCAAAAGCAATCGAAAATTTCCCCGCGGGCGGCCAGCAGGTCGAGGGCCGCACGGTAGTGGTCGTCACGCTGGCCCTGATAATACGGGCCGTAGTCGCAGCCGGCCTCCGGTCCCTCGTCCCAATCGATTCCGAGCCACTTCAAGTCTTCAATGATCCCTTGGATGTATTCCGGCCGGCACCGCTCGCGGTCGATATCCTCGATCCTGAGGATGTAGATCCCCCGAAGGCTTCTGACATGAAGCCAGGAAACCAGGGCGGCTAAGGCATTGCCCAAATGAAGTTTCCCGGTCGGGCTGGGAGCATACCGGCCCCGGACCTTATCATAGCCTTTAAAAACCATTCGCGCATCACCCGATGATGCATTCGACAACCCGAGACGACAACACCTTCCGGCTGGAAGGACTAACCCAGGTTTTTAACGAAGCTTGATCGGTGGAAAGTAACAATTTTGGGAGGGAAGCGTTATCCTTAATCCGAGTATTTTCAGGGAATACGATATCCGAGGATTGGTCGACCAAGACCTTACCCCCGAAAAGGTCCGACTGTTGGGCCGGTCTCTGGGTGCCTACCTTCAAGAAGAAAGCCAAATTACGCCAGGCTCCCCGGTGGTGGTGGGCCGGGACAACCGCCAGTCCTCCGAGGGGTACGCTCGGGCGCTGACCGAAGGCCTGAACCAGGCCGGCTACCCGGTTTGGGATGTCGGGATGGTCGTCACACCGATGCTCTATTATGCCCGCATTCACTACGACGCTCCGGCCGCGGTGATGATCACCGGCAGCCACAACCCGCCTGAATTCAATGGCTTCAAGATTTCCGCGGGAGGCCCGGCGACTATCTACGGGGATCAGATTCAAGTGCTTCGGCAGATCGTCGAGCGGCTGGCCGCCTCAGACCCCGCTCCCAACCCCGGCCCCGGCGGGCACAATCTCACCGGCGGGGCGGCCCGGGACGCCAATCGAATCCTCGACCTCTTCCCAGATTACCGCGAGATGATCCGCGGTAAGGTCCGGCTCGGGGCCCGTAAGCTCAAGGTAGTGGTCGACGCCGGGAACGGGACGGCCTCCCCCTTCGCGCCGGCGATTTACCAAGATTTGGGTTGCGAGGTCGTTCCCCTCTTCTGCGATTCCGACCCGACCTTCCCCAACCACCATCCCGATCCGGTCAAGGCCAAGAACCTGATCCAGCTTCAGAAGGCCGTCCTCGAGACCGGAGCCGACCTGGGGATAGCTTATGACGGGGATGCCGACCGGATCGGAGCCGTCGACGAAAAGGGTCAGATCCTATACGGCGATACCCTGATGGCCCTTTTCTGGCGCGAGATCTTGCCCAAACACCCGGGCGCCCCGGCTATCATCGAGGTCAAGTGCTCCCAGGCCCTGGTCGACGAGGTCGAACGCCTGGGCGGCCGGCCCTTTTTCTACAAGACCGGCCATTCACTGATCAAGGCCAAGATGAAAGAGATCGGGGCGATCTTCACCGGCGAGATGTCGGGCCACATCTTCTTCGCGGATGAGTTCTACGGCTTTGATGACGCCATTTATGCCGGGGCCAGGCTGCTGCGCATCCTGTCGAACAGCGACCTGACCCTTTCACAGATGACCGCCAGCATCCCCGTCTACTGTTCTACCCCCGAGGTCAGGGTCGATTGCCCGGATCACCTCAAGTTCGTGATCGTCGGCCGCATTCAGGACTACTTCCGCCAGACCCATGAGGTGATAGACATTGACGGCGCCCGGGTTCTGTTCGGTTCAGGCTGGGGACTGATCCGCGCCTCCAACACCCAGCCGGTGCTGGTCCTGCGCTGCGAGGCCAAGACCCCCGAGCAGCTCGAAGTGATAAAAAAGGAGATGCAGACCGCCCTTGTCAAAGCCGGAGGCCCGACAGGCATCGTTTGGGAGTAAGATGGGCCCTAAGATCGCCCTCTGGGGCCCACCCCTGGTCTGGATGGGCCTGATCTTTTTCTTTTCGTCCTCGCCCGACCCGAAGCGCTGGCTGGGCTGGCTCTGGCCGGTTCCGGGCGGCGCCCGCCCGCCCGCCCCTTGGATTGACTTTGTCGTTTTTAAGACCGGGCACTTCTTTGGATATGCCATCCTCGGATGGCTTTACCATAGGGTCGCCACGGGATCAGTCCGGGGGTCACATCCAGGCTCGGGTGGGGCTCGAAGGACTCGAAGGGCTGCTTGGATGTCCCTGGCGGCCGCCGTCCTCTTCGCCGTCACCGATGAGATTCACCAGAGCTTCGTCCCTGGCCGGGAAGCGACTGTCAGGGATGTGGTCATCGACGCCTTCGGATCTGGGGCGGCCATCGCCCTGCGCTCCGCCTTGAGACCGACCCCTGCATCGCCTGCCGGAGAAAACCAGCCTGAGCCCGCGCCGGGGGGATAACGCTCCAACCTGCTCCGGCCAACCTTTTGAAGGATTATGGACTTCCTTGCAGAACAATTGTTAAATATTTTTATTTCGTAAAAATATGTCTGTTTAGTTTAAGGAGGTCGGAGCGAGTGCGGCCGAGGCCGAAGCAACCCCGATTCATGAACACGAGATTACTCTATAAGATTGTTTCCGGATTCATGGTCGGAGTCGTACTAGCGATCATCGTAGGTTGGGCGGGCATTTCCGGCATGGGGACCATGCTCAGGCACTACTCCGAAGTGGCCGATGACATCCAGTCAGCCCAAATTATCCTGAGTGACCTGGTCGGGGCAATGAACGCCCAGACAGCCGCCTTAAGGGGTTACGTCCTCCTCAGCACCGACTCATCTTTCGCCGGCATCTTTAAAAGAGACCAGCAACAGATTGAGCAACTGGCCGAACGACTGACCAAACTGCCCTCCTACGAGAAATACAAAAGCGATTTCGATAGGCTTTTGATCACCCAAACGACCTTTTCCCGTATCGGAAACGACGTGGTCGAAGCCGTCCAGGCTGACAAGAAAGAGCAGGCAATCATCCTGATTACCCTGGAGGCCGCTCCCTCGGTCAAATTTTTTGCCGACCAATCGACCGAACTCAGAAAGAGGCTTGAGGCGGCCGGAGAACAAGCCCAGATCCAGGCCAAGAAAGCTGCCGGCTCAGCGAAAATGACCGTCTACGTGGTCCTCCTGGCCGTGGCCTCGTCGGGCCTGGTAGTCGGCCTCTACCTGGCCCGGCTGATCACCCGCCCGATGCAAGACCTGGCCACCGCCGCCCAAAAAGTGGCAGGCGGGGATCTGGCCGTAAACGATGTGCAGGCATACACCAGTGACGAGGTCGGCCAGGCGAGCGCGGCCTTCAACACCATGGTTTCCAACCTGCGCGGGATCATAAAAGACGTGACCGTCTCCAGCCAGACGGTGGCTCAGACCTCTCGAGAACTCAAGTTGGCAGCGAACCAGGCGGCCAGCGCCAGTCAATCGGTGGCCGAGGCGGTCAATCAGGTGGCCTCCGGCACCCAGGAGCAATCCCGGGCGGTAAGCGAAACCTCAGGAGTGCTTGATAGGCTTCGCCGGGCTATTGAAATCATAGCCCGGGGTGCCCAGGAGCAGTCCAAGGCCGTCGAACTGTCGGTAGAGCTAGTCAACCGGATGTCTAAGGCGATGGAAGAGGTCACTTCACGGGCCGAACGGGCGGCTGAGGCCTCGGGGCGAACCTCCGAGACGGCCCGCCGGGGGGCCGGGGCGGTTCGGCAGTCAATCGAAGGGATGCGCACGATCAGGCAGTCCGTCGCCGGTGTAGCCGAGCGAATCAACCTGCTCGGGAAGGATTCGGAGCAGATCGGTCAGATTACCGGTGTCATTACCGAGATTGCCGATCAAACCAACCTGCTGGCCCTGAACGCGGCGATTGAGGCCGCCCGGGCCGGGGAACACGGCCGGGGCTTCGCCGTTGTGGCCGATGAGGTCCGCAAGTTAGCCGAGCGTTCGAGCCGATCGGCCAAGGAAATTGGCGGCCTGATCGGTAAAATCCAGGCCAACACCACCGAAGCCGTCAAGGGGATGCAGACCGGAACCGAACAGGTCGAGTCCGGAAGCCGTTTGGCCGAAAACGCCGGACGCGCCCTGGATGAGATCTTAGAAACCGTCCGGGAAACGGTATCTGAGATCCAGGCGATTTCAACCTCCAGTCAGGACGCCCTTATCTGCGGCCAGGAGGTGGCCCGTTCGGTTGAGCGCGTCTCAGGCGTTTCCGAATCAAACCATTCGGTGGCCCAGGAGATGGCTTCCGGAGCCCAGGCGGTCCTGAATTCAGTCAGCCGCGTAGCCGAGATCTCTCAAGGCAACGCCGCCGCCACCGAGGAGGTCGCCGCCACCACCCAGCAGGTCTCCTCATCCTCCGAAGAGATCTCGGGGGCGGCCGGGCAACTGGCCGAAGTCGCCCACCATATGCAGAATCAAGTGGCCAGATTCAGGCTTTAGGGGGGCTAGGTCCATACCTTTCGGTATTCAACCCACTTGATTGTCACCGCGGCCAAGGCCCCATAAACCATGAAGGCAACCAGGCTCAAGGCGATCGTCCAAAACCCGGCCGTCCAGGGGGCCCGCACCGCACCCAGCCCCCAGGCGGCCGCCTGCACCACCACACCGAGACCAGATCCGTAGGCTGGGCCCGAAAACCAGGGGTTGAGCTGGGCGACCGAAACCACCTTGCGAAATATCCCCAGCAATACGAACCCGGCTACCTGACCGATGAGGATATGAGCAAGTAACAGGGGCCACCCTCCCCGCAGGTCAAGTCCCCAAATATTGTAGATTTGGGCCATCCAGGCGATCGCGGCCTGAACCAGTGAGGCGATCAGGAATCCGAGGGCGTGTCTGAGCAAGTGGGATCCGCTCCCGTTTCGTTTATGAGGACTTGAGTCAAGTCTTATTGTAGGCAAAGCGGGGGTCGGCTACCCATCCGTGAGAGTTTCTTGATGGGGGTCAAATTCACTCCTGGGGGTATTAAAGCACACCCCTAGGGGTATGAAAGCCTGAGTTTTGGGCCTTGATCCGCCTGTTCTTGTAACCCCGTCGAGTCCTGGCGCAATATTTTAATGCCTCGAAGGCTGGTTGCTGTTAAAAAATTGCGTGAGAGCCTGTCGGGCACCCGAATTGCCCCTTAAAATTCCCAAAACCCTAATAAAGAACCTTGGCCACTCTATTCGCTCTTGTTAAGGCAGCCATCCCTCCATCTGTCGCCGATCGTGCCATACAGGAGTGGCTCGAACCAAAAGGCTGAGCTTCAAAAGCGACGCACGCTGGCGCAAGAAACGCCGGTGGCCCCTTGCCGCCGGCGTTTCTAATCTCCAGGCCTTCGTCATTCCCGACCGCTTCAATCCGAACTACTTGACCCGATACCGCTCTCGATCCGCGAAAAACTCCACCGACCGGAACCCAGCGTGGACCAGCCCGCCGTGACTGACCCCGGCCGGAATGTAGAAGGTATCCCCCTTCCGGTAGGTTCGGCTCTCGCCTCCGATGGTCAAGTCGACCTGCCCATCGACGACGATGCCCCACTGCTCGCCGTGGGCGTGTTGCGGCACAACCAAGTCAGTCTCGGCGGCGAAGAAAACGAGCTGGCCGTGCTCGCTCTGGAGCAGCCACCCGGTCATTCCTTCGAACGGGAGCTGAGCCTGGGGCAATCCCTGAATAAAGGCCGGAAACTCGCCCGTAAGGGATTTGAAATCGGTAGCCTCCCAGGCGCCCGGGCCGGGCTTTCCGATCTCCTCGCTCATACGACGTATTTCCCCGCCTCGATCACCCGGGCGGCCACCCGGCGCTTGAGGCCGATCAGGTCGACCATGTCGTGACGCGCCAGCCGCTTGACAATCGAAAGCTGAGCCCGCAGGGTGTCACCATCCTCAATGTGGGCCAGGGCGGTCCGGGCCAGGGCGGCGACCCGGTCAGCGGCCTCATGGGCGTAGATCGTCGCCAGATCGAACCTGGTCTCCCCGCCGTGCTTGAGAGCCCTCAGCAGGCCGCTCTCGGCGGCGAAGATCTCGATGGCCATGTCAGCCAGCAGGGCCAGAACCTCTTGCTCCTTTTCCAGTCCGAACTGGTACTTCTGGACCGCCAGACCGGCCACCATCAGGAACATCTTCTTGGCCCGGTCGATCATTGAACACTCCAGGGCCAGCGGCGACTCGTCGAGCTCGGGCGGGGTCAGGTTCATCAGCTCGTCCTGGAGGGTCTTCAGGGCGGCCATCACCGGGATCTCGCCCTTCATCGCCCGGCGCATCAGCGTTCCGGGGATCAGCAGGCGGTTGACCTCGTTGGTACCCTCGAAGATCCGGTTGATGCGGGCGTCGCGGTAGATCCGCTCGACCTCGTATTCCTGCATGTAGCCGTAACCGCCGTGGATCTGGACGGCCTCGTCGGCCACAAAGTCGAGGACCTCTGAGGCCAAGACCTTGTTGATCGAGCACTCGATGGCGTACTCCTCGATCCGCTTGGCGGCCTGCCGGCCCGAATCGGGTTCATGCGGGTCGAGATCGGCCAGGTGGGCGTCAAGCAGCCCTCCGGTGCGGTAGGCGGCGCTCTCGGCGGCGTAGGTCTTGACGGCCATATCGGCCAGCTTACCCTGAATCAGGGTGAAGTTGGCCAGGGGCTGGCCGAACTGCTGCCGTACCTTGGCGTACTCGGTGGCCAAGGCCAGGGTGTGCTTGCACGACCCGACCGCGCCGCCGGCTAGCTTGAAGCGCCCAATGTTCAAGATGTTGAAGGCGATGACATGGCCCCGTCCGATCTCGCCGAGCAGGTTCTCGACCGGCACCTTGGCGTCCTGCAGGATCAGCGAGCGGGTCGATGACCCCTTGATGCCCAGCTTCTTTTCCTCGGCCCCAACCGAGACCCCGGGGGCGTCGCGGTCGACGATGAAGGTAGTGAACTTGTCGCCGTCGATCTTGGCATAAACCACAAAAACGTCAGCGAAGCCGGCGTTGGTGATCCACTGCTTCTCGCCGTTGAGAAGATAATGCTTGCCGTCTGGGCTCAGCACCGCCGTCGTCTTGGCCCCCAGGGCATCGGAACCGGAACCCGGCTCGGTCAGGGCGTAGGCGGCGATTTTCTGGCCCGAGGCCAGGTCGGGAAGGTACTTCTTTTTCTGCTCGACCGTCCCGAAAAAGACGATCGGCAGGGTGCCGATGCCGGTATGGGCCCCGACGGTGACGATGAACGAGCCCCCGGCCACCAAGTTTTCCTTGATTATCATGGAGCTAATTTTATCGAGCCCAACCCCGCCGAATTCCTCGGGAACGTCGGCCCCAAGCAGCCCCAGTTCTCCGGCCTCGCGCATCAACCGGACGGTATGGTCGAATTCGTGGTGCTCGATCGCCTCAGCGTACGGGCGAACCTTCTCGACGGCGAAGTCGTGGGCCGTCTGGGCGATCATCCGCTGTTCCTCGGAAAGGTCCTCGGGGGTGAAAACGTCGGGGGCCTGGGTCCCCTGGATCAGAAATGCCCCGCCGCGGTATTTAAGCTCTGCCATTTTTCTCATGATCCCTCCGATTTCTGTGGCCGGCGTCGCCCGCCCGGGGTCCGGCGTCGCCCAGCCCATTAATTCACAAATTCAAAGACCCCGGCCACGCCCATGCCGCCGCCGACGCACATCGACACCAGCCCATAGCGCGGGGCTTTTTGCGAGGCCGCCCCGGACCCGCTTGCCCCGGCGGCGGCTCTGGCCCGGCGGGCTGCTTCGTGCAGCAGCGTCGCGGTCAGCTTGGCCCCGGTGCAGCCCAGCGGGTGGCCCAGGGCAATGGCCCCTCCGTTGGGGTTGACCCGGGCCGGGTCGATCTCCAGCCTCCGGATCACCGCCAGCGCCTGAGAGGCAAAGGCCTCGTTCAGCTCGATCAGGTCGACCTGATCCAGAGTTATGTCGGCCTGTTTCAGGGCCTTGGGGATGGCCTCGACCGGCCCGATTCCCATGATCTCCGGGTCGACCCCGGCCACGGCGAAGGACCGGAAGATGGCCAGGGGCTTGAGGCCGAGCTGGCGGGCCTTGGCCGATGACATTACCACCGCCGCCGCCGCCCCGTCGCTGGTCTGCGACGAGTTTCCGGCTGTGACCGTCCCGGTCTGGTGGAAGGCCGGCTTGAGTTTGGAAAGCCCCTCGACCGTGGTTTCGAGGCGAACACCCTCGTCAGTATCGAAGGTAAACTGGCTGGAGACGGCCTTCTTTCCGTCGAAGCCTAGCCTTTTGACCGCTACCGGGATGATCTCGTCCTTGAAGCGCCCCCCGGCGATGGCCGCGGCCGCCTTTTGGTGGCTCAGGCAGGCGAACTCGTCCTGATCGGCCCGGCTGACCTCAAAGCGCCGGGCGACCTCCTCGGCCGTATGGCCCATCGACATATAGATCTGTGGGTAGCGTTGAGCCAGCTCAGGGTTGGGCGAGGGCTTGAAGCCGCCCATCGCCACCCGGCTCATGCTCTCGACCCCGCCGGCGATGACGACCTCCGACTGGCCGGTAGCGATCTGCGCGGCCGCTTGGGCAATG
>JBGFRN010000142.1:0-8534 GCA_041695105.1 Bacillota bacterium
GGCGGTTTATTCGATCAGCTCAAACACCGTGGCGATGCCCTGTCCGACCCCGATGCACATGGTGGCGACCCCGTAGCGCTTGCGGCTGCGCTTCATCTCGTGAATCAAGGTGGCGATGATCCTGGCCCCGCTGCAGCCCAGGGGATGACCGAGGGCGATGGCGCCGCCGTTGACGTTGACCTTGGCCGGGTCAAGCCCGAGGTCGCGGATGCAGGCCAGCGACTGGACGGCGAAAGCCTCGTTCAGTTCCCAGAGGTCGATTTGGTCGACGGTCAGACCGGCCCGGGCCAGGGCCTTTCGTGAGGCCGGAACGGGTCCGATGCCCATGTAAGCCGGGTCGACCCCGGCGGTGGCGGCCGACAGGATCCGGGCCACCGGCTTCAGCCCGAGTTCCCGCGCCTTGCCGGCCGACATGACCAGGACGGCGGCAGCTCCGTCGTTGATGCCGGAGGAGTTGCCGGCGGTGACGCTTCCGCCCTCTTTAAAGGCTGCCTGCATCTTGGCCAGCTTCTCCAGGGTGACATCGGGCCGGGGATGCTCGTCAATCTCGATGACGATCGGATCGCCTTTTTTTTGAGGGATGACCACCGGGATCATCTCATGGTTGAATTTTCCTTCGACCTGGGCCCGGACGGCCTTTTGCTGGCTGAGCAAGGCGAACTCGTCCTGCTCCTGGCGGGAGATGCCCCATTTTTCAGCTACATTCTCGGCTGTCTCGCCCATGCTATAGGGATAATGCATTTTGGCCAGCCTGGGGTTGGTGAAGCGCCAACCGATGGTGCTGTCGTACATGGTGATGTTGTTGCGCGGGAAGGCCGAGCCGGCCTTGGCCATAACAAAAGGGGCGCGGGTCATGCTTTCGACCCCACCGGCGACGAAAATATCGCCGTGGTTCGACCAGATGGCGGTCGCGGCCCGGATGACCGCCTCCATCCCCGAACCGCAGAGACGGTTGACGGTCGCTCCCGGCACCTCTACCGGGAGGCCGGCCAGGAGCAGGGCCATCCTGGCGACGTTGCGGTTATCCTCGCCCGCCTGGTTGGTGGCTCCGAAAAAGACATCTTCGATCTGGTCTTTGGGGAGATGGTTTCTCTCGACCAGCTTGTGAATCGTGAGGGCGGCCAGGTCGTCCGGCCGGACATCTTTAAGCGAGCCTCCGTATCGCCCGATGGGCGTCCTTAATGCGTCAACTATTACTGCCTCTTTCATGGTTTCACCTCGAACAATTATTTGCTACAATGCTCTGGGGAGAGGGGGATGAACTTCCTTGTTAATAGCGGCTTTTTCAGATGTTCACGCCAACTTGCCGGCCCTGGAGGCGGTGCTCGAGGATATCGGGCGGCATGACGTCGATCTGACCATTTGCGGCGGTGACCTGGTGGGTTACGGGGCCTTCCCCAACGAGGTGGTCGACCTGATCGCCCTGCGGTTTATCCCAACCGTGATGGGCAACTTTGACGACGGGGCCGCCAGTGGCCGGCCGTCCTGCGGCTGCGATTACCCCGACGACCGCTCGCTGGAGATTGGAGAGGCGGCGCTGGCCTGGACCACGGACCGCCTGACCGGTGTCAACCGGAGCTTCTTAAGAGATTTGCCCAAGGAGCTTCGTTTTGGCCGGGCGGGAAAGAGCCTGGTTTTGGTTCACGGCAGCCCAGCCCGCCTTAACGAGTATGTAACCCAAGACGTCTCCGAACAGCGGGCCGGTGAGCTGCTCAACCTGGCCTGCTCAGACGTTTTGGCCCTTGGGCACACCCACCTTCCGTACCACCGCCGGATCCAGGGGGCCCACCTAGTCAATCTGGGCAGCGCCGGCTGGCCAAAAGACGGGGATTCCCGTGCGGCTTACGCCTTAGTCGAGCTGGGTGAAGAGGTCAGGGTCGAGTTCAGGCGGGTGGATTACGACCTGGAGAAGTCAGCCCGGGCAATCATCGAAGCCGGGTTGCCGCCAGAACTGGCCGAGATGATTAAATACGCTAGATCCTGGGCCGGCTAGCCCGGGATTTTTTATTCCTGAGGTTTTTCCTCGAACTTGCCCTGTCCCTTGAAGAAGATCAGGGGGATCTCGCCGGTGGAGCCGTTCCGGTTCTTAAGCAGGTCAAGCAAGACTTCTCCAGGATCCCGCGCCGATTCAGTCTTGAATTCCTCCCAGCGGTCGGGGTTTACTGGCGGGCGCATCAGAAAGATAACATCGGCGCTGTGCTGCAGATCACCCTTGTCGGAGAATGCGGCCCAGTTGACGGCTGAGTCCTGATCGAGCGAGGTGGCGACCAGTACCGGGCATCCAAAGGCCATCGACACCTGCTTCAGGGCCGAGGCCCGCATTCCGTTAAGGATGTCCGGGTTGGCGATGCTGTTCAGGCGGCTGCCGTCGATGCCCGATGGCACCTCAACCGGGATCCTTTCCAGGTAGTCGATGGCCACCAGGGGGACTTTTCCGAGTTGGTTGAAGGTCTGACGGATATGCTCGGCAATGGTGCCTACCGTGATAGTTCCCGAGCCCTCAATCGTCCAGAGGTTCTGGGCGATTTTTTGATATTCCCGGGCCGACTTTTCAATCAGTTTTTTAGGGGCCCTTCCCGAAAGGATCTGACCTACCGGCCTCTGGGCGATCCGTGCCATCGCCCTGGCCCAGAGTTCAAAGGCCGACATTTCAAGAGAGAAATAAAGGACGGGATAGGACGACGCGGCGATGTTCTCGGCTAACTGGCGCATGAAGGTGGTTTTCCCGGCCCCAGGATACCCGGCCACGACATAAAGGCCCTCGCGAAGGCCCCCTAGGAGCAGGGCATCAAGAGAGGGGAGGCCGGTGGGAAGGCCCCCCAGACGCCCGGCTTTACGACGGGTGAATTCCTCAAGGTAGGCCTGCTGGCGCAGGAAGTCAGGGGAAAAGCGGCGGTAACGACCGTCGCGCCGGGCCTGGTTGACCAGGGCCGTCAATACCTCGAGCGGGTTCTCAACCGACAACACCAGTTGGTTGATGCTGTGGATCCCGCGGGGCAGCTCGAGGTGGAAGACCTCCTCAGCCACCGGAGCGATTAGATCCATGGCCCGATAGGTATTCTTGCGGCTGGCCAGATCGGTATGGAAGCAGACGACAACCTGCTTTCCCTTGAAAAGTGGCTGCCAGCTCTCGTTTAGGTTGGACGAGCCGAAAACCGAAATGGCGGCCAGCCCCGCCTGAAGGATGATGATGGCGTCAAAGGGAGTCTCGCAGAGGAAGATATGATCTGACTTGGTGACGTCCATGGGCATGAATAGGTAGTCAAGATCGCCCGACAGGGAGATGCACTGCTCCTCCTCGGGGTCGAGCGGTACCCCGACCAGATCCCTGACCTTGCCCTTGGCGTCTTTGATGGGGAGAACGACATAGCCCTCAAAAAATGTGTCCAGCTCGTCGGTGTCGCCATGGGGTCCGAAACCAATTTTTTGTCCTTTGGCAAGGCCAAGCTGGAGGCCGTCGATCATTTCGTCGGCCAGCCCGCGGCTATGAAGATACTCGCGGGCCGCCGGGATCAAGTTCTTTTGAAACCTAGCTGCCAGATCATCAAGGTTGTAACCCCTGAGATCATTAATGTCAACCGCGGCCATCCTCTCACCTCGGCGCGTCATTTCGCCAATAAGAGCGGTAAACCCTTCAAGATGAATAGGCGACTGCCAACGGTGAAATGCTTCAATTGGCAGAAGGCGGGGTGAGCGGCATTAAACGATGGATTTACGCCCTGGTAGGGGCTGTGGTTGTCGTCGGGGTACTGGGGCTGGTGGTCGGCCGGCAGCCCCTGAAGGCCATCTCTTATTTCGGCAACCAGCCACAACTATGCTTGACCTGCCACCTGATGACTCCGTGGTACCGGGGTTGGGAGAACTCGCCGCACGACCGTGTCGCCACCTGCAACGACTGCCACGTTCCCCAAACCCCGGTAATTTCGGTGCTCTTCAAGGCCAAGCAGGCCACCAGGCAGGGCTATGCCTACTACATTGGCACCGTCCCGGAGGCGATCAAAATCAATCGCTCCAGCCAGGAGGTGGTCCACAGGAACTGCCTCAGGTGCCACGCGGCTCTGGTCGAGCAGTATGTTGGGGACACCCGAAAATTTGGGGGCCGGTATTGCTTTGACTGCCACCGGTCGACGCCCCATGGGGACACGCTCCCCCCGGAACAGCCGGTTCCGGGATCAATAGCGACAGTTAAAGCAGAATTGGGGGGTCAGGATTGATTCAGGACAAAGGCAACGGCCAGGAAAGCCAGGAAAAAGGTGACGTGAAAAAATCTAAAAGGACGGCGGTCTGGCCCTTGCTCTTGGCCGGTATCGCCGTCATGGTCATCGGCGTCGCCGGAGGGGTGATGGTGACTAAGGGGATGCGCCCCCCGGCCTACGAAAAGCCGGAACTGCCCGCCCTTCCCGAGGATGAGACCGACCCGGCTGTCTGGGGCAAGTATTACCCGCGGCACTATGACTCGTACAAGAGGGGTTACCAGGTTTTTGAGACCAAGTACGGCGGTTCAGATAAGTTCTCCAAACTCGAGAAAGAGCCGTACTTGCGGCGTGTTTTTGCTGGGTTTGGCTTTTCTGAAGATTATAATGAGGACCGCGGCCATCCTTATTCGCTGGAGGACGTTACGGGCATTCATCAAAAACGCAAGCCGGCCGCCGTCTGCCTGACTTGCAAGACGGCCCAGTACCCCAGCTTGCTCAAAAAATATGGCCCGACCCTCTACGCCAAGCCGTTCGACGAGATTAGGGCCCAGGTCGCTCACCCGATCGGCTGCGCCGACTGCCACGATCCCAAGACTATGGCCCTGCGCATCACTCGCCCGCCCCTGATTGAGGCCTTCGAGCGTCAAGGCAAGGACATCACCCGGGCCACCCGGCAGGAGATGCGCTCGCTGGTCTGTGCCCAGTGCCATGTTGAGTACTACTTCAAACCGGGCACCCGCGAGCTGGTCTTTCCCTGGGACCGCGGGATGAAGGTCGATAACATCGAGCAGTATTACGACCAGATCAAGTTCAAGGATTTCACCCATCCCGACGCCGGAACCGGCATTGTTAAGATCCAGCACCCAGAATATGAGTTCTTCCAGGGCAGCACCCACCAGGCGGCCGGGGTCTCCTGCGCCGACTGCCACATGCCCTTCGTCAAAGAGGGCAACGTCAAGATCACCAGCCACTGGTGGACGAGCCCGCTTCTCAACATTAACGAGTCGTGCTCGGTTTGCCACCGACAGGAGCCTGACTACCTCAAGAACCGCGTCCTTTATACCCAAGACAAGGTTTACGGTCTGATGAGCACTACCGGAGATGCCCTGGTCGGTGCGATTGATGCCATTAAAGCCGCCGCCGCCCTGCCCAACGTCAATCAAGCTACGCTGGCCGAGGCTCGGGAGCTGCACCGCAAGGCCCATATCCGTTTTGACTGGATAAACGCCGAGAACAGCATGGGTTTTCATAACCCACAGGAAGCCCTGGAGACCCTCGCCCGTGCCCTTGACCTGGCTCGGCAAGCCAAGGCGGCGGCCGACCGGGCCAGGCTGGAGGCCGGGGCAGCCGGGCGGTAGTCCCACCGGTCGCCGGCTTGTCAAGGTCAATAATAATAATGGGGCTGACTCAATTTGCTTTTTCGCCTTGGCTGCCCAACTCTTCCAGGGCCTGGCGAACGATCGGGGCGACAACTGTGCCGGCCACTGCCTGTTTGAAAAGGTCGCCCATCGGCTGGGACGAGCGGTAGGAAACTTTGAAGGTATCTTCCCGCGGGTTGTAGTCGACCTGGGAAACCTCCCGGAACCCCTCCAGGGCTCCTCGCACCCGGTCCACTCACAAACCGCAGAGCAGGCCGGTCACCCTGAGTTCGGCCTGGCGCTGGTTGGCGCCGGGCTCCGTCTCAAGGTCAGAGAGAACAGTTACCTTCGGGTTGACCCTCAGGTTGTGCAGGCCCGGGCCGTGGCCTTGGTTCCGCCGGATGCGGGAAGGATCGGCTCCTTTGGTGTCCAAATTGGCCTCGCTGTCGCCCAGGGCCCGGCGGGCCACCGCGAAAGGCATCCGTATCAGCCTTTCGGATAAAGACAGGATCTCGCCGAAGGTCGGATTATGCGGCCCGGCCAACTCGTTAGCCGCTCGCAGCGGTAAGGTTGCCAACCCCTCGGCCGCTTTGATCCCGTCGCGGATCAGATCGAACAGTGGAAACACCTCCGATGCTTGGAGATTGAACAGCTATCGAAAGTATTTTTCCCTTACTGTACTGTGTCGATTATAGGTTTGGGGGTCAGATCTTAAAAACGCCAACTTGGGTCTGCAGTTCCTGGGCAATCTTGGTGAGGTTTTTGGCCAAGGTCGCAATTTCTTCGGTCGAGGCGTTCATTTCCTCGATGGAGGCCGAGACCTCCTCGGCCGCGGCTGCGTTCTCTTCTGAAATCGAGGCTATGCTGTCGATTGACCTGGAAACCTGATCGGAACTGGCCGCCATCTGTTTGGTAGCGGCAGTGTTCTCTTTGGTTATGGCGGCCACCGAATCGACTGACCAAACCACCTCGCGGCTGCTTTCCGCGATCTGCTCCGCCCCCGCCGTAATCGATCCGACATCGTTCATCGCCTGTTCAACTGAGCCCAGGATCTCTCGCAGGGCCCGGCCCGCGTCGACCGCCAGGCGGCTCCCCTCCTCAACTTCGAGGGTTCCCTGTTCCATGGCTTTGACGGCCTGATTGGTTCCGTCTTGGATCGAACGAATCAATGAGGCGATCTCCTTGGCTGATTTGCTAGATCGCTCGGCCAGTTTACGAACCTCTTCGGCCACCACGGCGAAGCCTTTGCCGTGCTCACCGGCGCGGGCGGCCTCGATGGCTGCGTTCAGAGCCAGCAGGTTGGTCTGGTCGGCGATTTCGGTGATCACCTGGGTAATCTCCCCGATCTGAGCCGATAATTGGCCCAGTTCCCGGATCCGGCCGGCCGATTCGAGAACGCTGGAGCGGATGCGGCTCATCCCGTCAACCGTCTGTTCGACTACCCGGACGCCATCCCTGGCGTTGCCGGTGGCGGCCTGTGAGGATGTCAGGACGTTCCGGGCCTTGGAGGTGACGTCCTCGATGGCCCGAGCCATTTGCCCGACTACCGCCGAGGTCTGACCGGCGTTTCGTGCCTGCTCCTGAGCGCCCGCGGCAATCTGGGCGATAGTCGAACGGAGCTGTTCGACAACCTGGGCTGTCTGGCCTACCGATTGCGATTGGGCCGAGGCCCCCTGGGCGACCTGAGAGACCGCCTGAGCTACCCCCTGTGAGGACTGGGCCACCTGTTCGGCGGCCGAATTAAGCCCGCCGGCCGATCCGGACACGGTTTGAGCCGAATCGGTCACCTGCCGGATCAGGCGTCTCAGGTGCTTAACCATTTGGTTGAAAGCCCCGGCCAACTCCCCGACTTCATCCCTGGTCTTGATCTGAAGTTGCTCCACGGTCAGGTCGCCCGAGGAGAGTCGCCGGGCTAGGGCGGCCGTCTGCCGGAGCGATCGTGAGATGCCCAGGCCCAGATAAAGGGCGATTCCGATTGCTAATCCGGTAGCCATCAGAGAAGCGGTTAGAATAGCCACTTTAGTCCGACGTTCGAGACTGGTCATCTCGGCCCGTGCCTTTTTGGACTCGTTATCTACCAGCTCTTGAGCCGCGGCTACGCTTTTTTCAATACGCTGGACGGCGTAATCGATGCGCTCGATGAGGTCCGGACCCTTGGGGTTACCGATCGGGTCTTCAAGGGCCAGTGCCGCGGCCCCCGCATCAATTAGAGGCCCCAGGTCTTTTTCTACCTGTGACCAAGCGGCCTTCTCGGCCTGATCAGAGGCTTCGGCAAGGTGTTCTTTCAACAGTCTGAGCGTTTGGGTCCGGGTTTCGGCAAATTCAGCACGGATGTCTGTATGGCCAGAGGCCAGGTAGTCGTGAGGCAGTTCTTGAAGGCTCTTGATCTCCACCCTCAGGTCTCCGATTCTGGCGATGTCGTTTGCCACTTCGGCCTGCTTATTGGCGGCGTCAGAAAGTGTCCCGACGCTGAAGTAGGCCATGGTTCCCAGGATGAGGAGAAAGGCGATTACGGCGAGGAACCCGACCAACAGTTTTGTACCCACGGTCAATTTCACCCTGGATTTCCTCCTTTTCTGTCGAAATATATCGAATTATATAGAGTAATGTTACAATTCAGATATTCTTCCTGTCAATTGCCAGCAGGTTGGTTTACTTGCACGTAAAAAAGATAAGAGACTACTTGAAATTTAGCTTCCAAAAAGGTATCATTAACCCGTCTGGTATACGGAATAACCTGGTCCGGAGAGGGAAAAATGGAAACCAGAAGGGAGTGAGGTTGGTGGCCAAAGTCGGAGAGGTGTTCGTCTGTGAGCTTTGCGGGAACGAGGTTAAGGTGACTAAGGAGGGCGGCAACCCGGAGATCTACTGCTGCGGGAAGCCGATGAAAAAGTCCTAAGAAGTCCTGAGTACACGGAAAGCATCCAAGCCTCTAGATTGATGGCCAAGGTCGCGGGAAGGACCGCGATCTTGCTTTTTG
>JBGFRN010000147.1:0-8477 GCA_041695105.1 Bacillota bacterium
AAGCGCATCAGCTCATCGCGGTCAACCGAGCGCAGGTCAAGGAACATCTCGGCGAAAGGGGCAATGGTGTTGACCGAGGTGCCGCCGGAGATGACCCCGATATTATAGGTAGTTCGGGGATCGCGGGGGACTTCAAGTTCGGAGACTTGGGAGATGATCCGGCCTAGGGCGTGGATGGCGCTTGGGGTGCCGAAAGCCCCCCAACTGTGGCCGCCCTCGGCCCGGCAGAAGACCCGGACGCGGCGGCTGCCGACCCCGTGATGGACCAGGCTTCCCAGGCTGCCGTCGATGACCAGGGCCAGACCGACCCGGTCCCGGAAGTCTGAGACCACCTGCTTCATGCCCCGGAGGTCGCCCAGCCCCTCCTCCCCGACCGTCCCGGCGAAGATCAGGTCGTGGTCGAGCCGGATACCGCCCTGCCTCAGGGCCCGGGCCAGAAAGAGCATCCCGGCCAGATTCGAGGCGTTATCGCCGATCCCCGGCCCGTGAAGCTGGCGGCCTTCCTGCCTCACCCGGCAATCGGTCCCGGGAGGAAAGACGGTATCCAGGTGGGCGGCCAAAAGGATGCTCCGGCGATCCCTGGTGTTCCCCTGACCCGGAAGCCGCCCGACGACACTGCCGGCCGGGTCGATATGAACGTCGTCCAAGCCAAGCCCGACCATCTTGTCGCGGACGTAGGACGCCCGGAGGCCCTCGGAAAAGGTCGGGGCCGGGATCTCGCTGATCCGAACGACTTCGGCCACGTAATCGGGCAGAAAGCCGCGGGCGCAACTCAGGGCCTTGCGAACCTTATCGGCACCTTTGAGATGCCCCACTGGGCGGCTCACCTCTTTCGGACAAACAGTCAAAGCTATCTGCTAGTATATGGTGCCTGGAGGCCGATTGGCAAGACAGGATGTCGCAAACAGTATGTCACAATCAGGCACCTGACGGGCTCGAGTACGAGGGGGTGATTGACCCCCTTCCTCCAGGCAGTTGACAAACCCCGTCTTTTTTTCCGGCTAAGCGGACCACTCGGTGAAAACACTTGATGTTTCTAGCCACTGAAGGGCAAAAACTAGAGCTACAGGGCTGCTTTGAGGGACTTCTAAACCGGTTAAAGCCACTGCCCATGCCGGGCGTGCTGCTACCACGAAGAACGGGACGAACCCAGTTCGTCCCGTTCAGACCTTCGAACTTGCTTTAACACCTGGTCCGGCTTAAGATAGGGCCTTGCGGAACTCCTCGGTCAGGGCCGGGACAACCTCGTTCAGGTCGCCGACGATCCCGTAGGTGGCCACCCCAAAGATCGGGGCGTCGGGGTTCTTGTTGATGGCAATGATGATGTCCGACGACTGCATGCCGGCGAGGTGCTGGATGGCACCCGAGATGCCGCAGGCGATATAGACCTTCGGGCTGACCGTCTTGCCGGTCTGGCCGACCTGATGAGCGTAGGGGTACCAGCCGGCGTCAACCGCGGCGCGTGAGGCCCCGACGGCGGCACCCAGAACCGAGGCCAGACCCTCGACCAGCTTGAACTTAGCCGGGTCGCCCAAACCGCGGCCGCCGGAGACAATGATGTCGGCTTCCTCGAGCTTGACCTTGCCCGCCACCTCGGCCACCAGGTCGACGACCTGGGTGCGGATCTTGGCAGCGTCAAGGCTGACCGACTCGCGGATCAACTCGCCGGACCGGCCGGCCTGCCTGCCGGCCTTGGCGAAAGCCTTAACCCGGATGGTGGCCATAACCGGCTTGCGGGCTGATAGAATGGTGGTAATAACATTGCCGCCGTAGGTCGGACGAATCTGCTTGATCTGACCGTTTTCAACCTCAAGCGAGGTGCAGTCGGCCGAAAGACCGACCTTGAGCTTGGCGGCGACGCGAGGGGCCAGCGAGCGGCCGGCCACAGAGGCGCCGAACAGGACGGCCTCGGGCTGGTGCTTGGCGATCACGGCGCTCAAGACCTGGACGTAGGCCTCATCGCGGATGTCCTTGAGCTGGGCGTCCTCGACCAGGATGACCTTGCCGGCCCCGGCCTCAAACAGGTCCTGGGCCAGACCCTCCACCCCCTGCCCGATCAGGACGGCTGAGAGGGATCCCCCAAGGGACTCGGCCAGCTTGCGGCCGCCCCCAAGAAGCTCGTAAACCACGTTGGCCAGCTTGCCGTCGCGCTGCTCGGCCCAGATCATAATTCCTTGACTCACTACACAACCCCCCCTTAGACTACCTTGGCCTCGCGGAGCTTGGCGACTAGGCTTTTGACCTGGTCGGAGACATCCCCGCCGAGGAGTTCGCCCTTGCCGCGAGCCGGCGGGGGGCTATAGAGGATATTCTTGGTCAGGGCGTTGGCCTCGCCAACACGGGAGGCGTCGACGCCCAAGTCGCCGGCCGAGTATTTTTTGATCTCGGTCTTTTTGGCCTTCATGATGCCCTTGAGGGACGGCAAGCGGGGCTCATTGATCTCCTTGACCACGGTTATCACGACCGGCAGGCTCGCCTCGACGGTCTCGACCCCATAGTCGGTCAGGCGCTCGAATTTGCCCTTGCCCCCGGCCAGCGAGACGATCTTACGGACGTTGGTGACGTGAGGCAGGTCAAGCTCTTCCGCGAGCTGCGGCCCGACCTGGGCGGTGGCACCGTCGGCGGTCTGCTTGCCTAGGATGACCAGGTCGAACCCGTCCAGCTTTTTCAGGCCCTGGGCCAGGATGTGGGCCGTCGCCAGGGTATCCGACCCGGTGAAAGAGGGATCGGTCAGCAGGAGGGCGTCATCGACGCCCATGGCGATTGATTCGCGCAGGGCCTCGACGACCTTGTCGTCCCCGACGCTGACACTGACGGCGGTGCCGGTCTCCCGCTCCTTGACCCGGATAACTTCCTCGATGGCGTACTGGTCGAAGGGGTTGATGATCAGGTTAACCCCATCGCGCTTCAGGGACTGGGTCGCTTCGGAAATCCGGATCGAGCCCGGTTCCGGAACCTGCTTGAAGCATACGACCGCTTTCAAACTGACTCCACCTTTCCTAATATGCAGAATCGTATGTCGATAAAATGACGATGAAAAACCAAAGTGAAAGATTCTACGCCGGGATAATATTTCCTCCCGGCGCAGCTAAAAAACCCATCTTAGATTTTATAACGCCCAAAGGAAAAAATCAACCAATCAGTCGTTTGATTAGTAGCTCTCAACCAAATTATGGCCGGCCGTCAAGGCGAGCACGTCATTCGACCCGTCCTCGATTAAAGAGGCCCGGGCATCCCGGAAGAGTTTTTCCACGAAATATTCCTTGCTCAATCCGTACCCGCCGAAAAGCTGAACCGCCTCGCTGGCCACCTCAAAGGCGGCCTGAGTGCAGTAAACCTTGGAGGCGATGGAATATCTGGTAACCGGGGGTAAGGTGGTCAGATTATAACTCATGGCCGAGCGGGAAATCGCCCGGGCAGTTTCTACTTTTTGGAACATGTCAAACAGCTTCCTCTGAACCAGTTGGTGCTCGCAGAGGAGCTTGCCGCCCTGAATCCTCTGTTTGGAATAGGAGAGCGCCTCCTCAAAGGCCGCCCGGGCCACCCCGGTAAAGATCGCCCCCATGCAGGCGTTGGCGATGGCCAGGGTGGTATCGAGCATCGGCTCGAAGCTGTCTGGCCTAACCACCAGGTATTCATCCGGAAGCCGGACATGATCAAAAAAGATTTCCCCCTGAGGCAGCTCTCGCTGCCCGATCTTGTTCAGAGGCTTACCCTTGGAAACCCCCGGAAGGTCGAGGGGAACGATGGCTATCCCACCCCCGGACATGCCCAAGGAGGGATCCAGGTTCAAAAAGAGCAGGGCGTGGGTTGAGTTGGGACCGTTGGAGACCCAAGATGACTTTTGCCCGTTGATCACCCAATGGTCCCCGTCCTTTCTGGCCGTGACCTGACCGCGAACCGACGGGTTACGGAAAGACGGGGTCCCGACCGAAACCCAGTCCGACCCGTGGTCGGGCTCGGTGATCGCCCAGCACCCGATGAACCTCCCTTCGGTGTCCTCGACGAAGGGGGTCACGATGTTCTTGACCAGGTGATCTTCAGCCAGCATCGAGGCGAACATGGCCGGAAAGCCATCGACCCCGATGGAGATGGCAAACCCAGCGCTGCCCCAGGCGATTTCCTCGAGGAAGATGTGAAGTTCAATCGGGGACAGCCCCATGCCGCCGAAGATCTCGGGAATGAAAACCGTGTGATAGCCCAGCTCCTTGGCCTTCCTCAGGCAGTCCCAGTAGATGCTGTCCCTTTTGACCACATCTTCCGGATCGGGCAGGTGATCCAATTCACGGGCTGCCGGGCGCAGAACGGTCTCGGCGAACCTCCGGACCGACTTTTTGAGCGCCACCTGCTCCTCGGTCAGATCGAGATTGAGGTCGAGGTAATCCATTTGGCTCTCCTCCCTTTCCCCCCGGTCCTACCGGGGAAGACCGTAGCGGTCGCAGATGGCCGGGTAGGCCTCATGAAGCGGTTTGAGCATCGGCAAGACCTGCATCACTTTATTGATCGAACCCTTCGAAGTGATTGACCGCCGGGCCAGAGCCACCGGAAGCGAGAGCTGTTTCAACCAGAAACTGTGGGCGGTATCCCCGCTCAAGGTCATTTCGACGTCGGCCCTGAGGTCGGCGTCGCCCCGGATCACCCCTTGGGGGGTGACCCAAAGGACCGCCGCCGGGTCGGTCACAACAAATTTAATTTTGAGGCCGGCGTCTTTAAATTTCGGGCCATAAACCTCATGGTTGAGCAAGCCCTCCCACAGCCCCCCCAGAACCTCATACATCTGGGCCTGGTCCTTGAAAACTGCCATTTCGTTCAACCTCCCTGATCTTCTCGGCTTTTTTCAATTCCTCTCCAGGATGTGAATGCACATAGCCGCCTCTTCCAAACCCAGGTTGCCGCCGCCGTTCTCGGCCAGACCTAGCCGGGCCCCCTCGACCTGGCGGTCACCGGCGTTGCCCCTGAGTTGGGTGACGAGTTCATAAACCTGGGCCAAGCCCGAGGCCCCGATCGGGTGACCCCTGGCCTCCAAGCCGCCGGAGGTATTGACCGGGATCCTCCCGCCCAGGCGGGTGGCCCCGGACTCAGCCAGCGGGCCACCCTCGCCCGGTGGGCAAAAGCCCATCGCCTCGACCTGGTGCAGCTCACCGTAAGCGGTGGCGTCATGCAGCTCGGCCAGGCTGATGTCCCCCGGCCCGACCCCGGCCAATTGATAAGCCAGCCGGGCTAACCGCTCGCCAATGTCCTCACCCTCCAGCGGGCGATCGGTGCCCGAGCCCAGGACCGAGGCCCTGACCCTGACCGGGCGCGCCCGATTTAAGCGCTTGAGATAATCCGCGGAACAGACCACAGCCGCCGCGGCCCCATCGCCGATCGGGGCGCACATCGGGCGGGTCAGGGGGTAGGACACCGGATGATCGGCCAGCACCTGCTCAATGCTCAACGTGTGCTGAAACTGAGCCAGCGGGTTCAGGCTTCCGTGATAGTGGTTCTTGGCCGCGATAACCGCCAGTTGGCGTTGGGTAGTGCCGAACTTGGCCATGTGCCAGCGGGCCATCACCGAGTAGAGATCCATAAAGACGCTCCGGCCCTGGCCGGGTTGGCCCTGATCAACCGGAGCCGGGACCCCGTGCTCCTCACCGATGCGCAGCAGCCGCTGGATGTGCTGTTCGGTGTGCTCGACGTCGAGAGCACAGGAAAAGGCCTGAAAAAGAAACTTTTTGTCCTCGTGGGTCATCTTCTCAGTCCCCAGCGCCAAGATGACCTCGTGGGCGCCAGCAGCTACCGCCTGGCAAGCCAGGTGAAGGGCGGTGGAGGCCCCGGCGCAGGCGTTTTCAACGTTGATAATCGGAATTTCCTGGATGCCAAGGGGGCGCAGCATCACCTGCCCACGAATTGAATGCTGGCCGGTATACATCCCCCAAAGGGTGTTGGAGACATAGGCCGCCTGCAGGTCCCCCGCCCCCAGCCCGGCGTCCTCCAGCGCCGCGGCGACGGCTTCGGCCGCCAGCCCTTTGACCGTGGCCTCCGGGCGCTTCCCGAACCGGGTCATTCCAACGCCGGCAATATAGACTTCACCCATAGCCAATCACTTCCGGTACCGGGCCGACACCTGGTCCCGGTACTTTTCAACAATCTCCGCCACCTCAGTCAGGCAGGTATAAAGCTTCTCCTCGGCCTCGGGGTTGGTCTCGGGCCGGAAGAACTCCGGCGAATCCCACCATTGGTCCCTCGACTTGACCTGGGGGTTCCCGCCCCCGGGAAAGGCCGTAAACAGTGACGGGTTGCTCCTCATCATGGCCGCCCGGTAGTCCTCGTAGGAGAACTTTCGGTTCATGGTCTCACGGGTGTACCAGGCCATATCCCGGCACGGCCCCAGGGGCAAGCCCAAGATACTGCTGCACCCGGGCAGGTACCCGGCCATCAGGGCCGCCCCGCCGCTGGAGCCTTGAATCCGATTGTCGACGCTGTACTGCCAGGCGGCCGCGCAAGCCCAATCGCAGGCAATTCCCAGGTCAAGGACCTTCCAGTTGCACGACGGACCCCCTCCGACCAGGCCGGTTCCGCTGTTCTCCTTGGCGTATTTATTGAACTGGGCGCAGGTCTTGAAACCACAGGCACCGCAGTTCCAGGCCATTTCGGCCGAGGTGGTCCCGGCCCCAATCAGCACCAGAACCGGCGGGTTGCCCGAGTCGTAAGACTCCTTGAAGACGGTGTAGTCCCAGCGAATGAACTGAGCGATCTTGGCCAGGGACCCCATGACCTCAATCACCGGGATCAGATCGTCGCCGGTCAGAACCTCGGTCCTGATCTCCGTCCGTCCGGTAATCTGGGGCGCCTTGTGAATGGCGTGAACCACATGCCCGGCTACGTCCAGCAAGCTTTCCTGGGCCAGTTGGGCTCCATCGTAACGCGCCATCTATTTGTCCTCCTTGGGCTTGGGTATCCACTTGCGGTAGTCAAAGGAGATCACCTGGCGAGAGACGACGTATTTGCTCCTGACGTTATCCAGCACCTTGGCCTGGTTGATCAGGTGATAATCGGGGTTGATGTCGACGAACGGGTTCTTGGCCAACGTCGCCACCGGGATGCCGGCTACGATGGGGGAGTTGGGGCAGTAACCAAGCTGTTTCCCGGCCAGTCCTAGGCTGAAGAACGGCCGGGCATCCACCAAAAGCCGGGCGGCCATCCAGAGGGCCGAACCGACGGCGTAACCAAGATCGTTGACCCGTCCCGAGCAGAGCGGGCCGTTGATGGGGAGCTCTGAGCGCCGGTCGGTCGTATCGACCATCCCACTGCGATGCTTCTTCTTCGAATAGAAATAACCGCAATCAGGCTTTCCGCCGCAGATCCCGCAACCCGCGTCCAGAGGCAGTTCCTCGGCTAACCGGTTACCCAAGAAGATGATGACGTCCGCCTCGCGGGCCATGACCGCTTCGTACTTGAAGGCATCCTCCCAGGACCGGTTGGAATAGGCCAGATCCTCCATCTTCCGGGCCAGGTCCTCCTGCTCCCGCTGGCCGTAAACGATCTCGGCCTCCACCTGGCAGACGCCGCCCGCAAAAGGGGCGGTCAGGGCGGCATTAACCATCAGCCTGGCGGCCAGCAGCGTCCCTTCACGGCGGCGCAGGTCCTGGGGCGAGTAGGGCGGGTACTCGTAGATGTATTCCCGGCCGCGAAAGTCATCATGTTGGGCCACGCACATCACTCCCTCGGGAACATTAGTCGTAAAAAAGGTGTTAGGCGCCCGCCCTAAAACCTCCTTTGTGGCAACTGACAGAAAAGACTGGCGACTTGACAGTTGTACAACTGTCAGGACGCCAGTCCTCAACTAGCCTTTATTGGAATGGCCCCTAATTCCCAGCCAGCCTATAATGGGACGCAAAAGGTCAAGGGGGTATGGCAACCGTGCTGCAACTTGCTCCTTCGGAACGGGCTCTTAGTTATCTCCTGAAAATCCAGGCCGGCCGGATACCGGATCGAGTAGCGCTCAAGTTCAGGCAGTTCGAGTTCACCTACGCCGAAGTCAACGCCACCGCCAACCGCGTGGCCAATTCCTTCCTCGCCATGGGGGCCTGCAAGGGCGACCGGGTCTGCATCATGCTTCCCAACAGCCCGCAGTTCCTTTTCTCCTGGTTCGGGCTGGCTAAGGCCGGGCTGATCGAGGTGCCGGTAAACCTGGCCTTCAAGGGCGATCTGCTCCAATACATCATCGACCACTCAGGTGCCCGGACGATGGTCATCGCCGACCAGTTGCTCGACCGGATTACCCTGATCCAGGACGGGCTGCCGGCCATGGAGCGCCTGATCGTCCTTGAGACCGAGCCCGGGGGGATTCAAAAATACGGTCAGGGTCTGAAGATACCTGCCTTGAACTTCGACCAACTGCTAGCTGGAGACCCCTCTGAGCCGGCGGTCGAGGTCCGCCCGACCGATCTGGGCGGGCTGATGTACACCTCAGGGACCACCGGCCCATCCAAAGG
>JBGFRN010000101.1:0-8451 GCA_041695105.1 Bacillota bacterium
CTCGGGATAGACGTAATCCTCATGAACATGGACTTGGCCAGACTGGTGACGGCATTCGAACCCCCAGGCCAGCATCTCCGTCAGGCCCGGTAGGTCAAAGCATTTGGCTCCGAAGGCCTCCTCAATCTTTTTCTTGGTGGCCGGGATCCCGGCCCCGGGCTCGCCGGTGTGCCAGGTGATCTTGATTTGTGATTCCTTGGCCAGGTCGATGCCCTTCTTGCGGGCCGTTTCAGCCATGTGCAGGGCGTAGGAGGGAGTGCAACCGAGGACGGTGATCGGGTACCTCAGCAGAATGTCAATGCGCTGCTCGGTCGACAGCCCCCCCGAAGGGAAAACCAGGCATCCGAGGTCCTGGGCGGCGTAAAAACCAGCCCAGAAGCCCACCCATGGACCGTAGCCAAAAGCGCACATCACCATATCTGATTTCCGGATGCCCATTCCATATAAGCCCCGGGCATAGGCGTGGTAGAAACCGTACCAATCCTCGGGGGTATCCAGGATTTTTACCGGCTCCCCGGTCGTGCCCGAGGTCTGATGCAGGCGCAGGCATTCCTCAAAAGGGACGGCCAGGAAGTCGCCCCAGGGCGGGGCATCCTCTTGGCTGGTCTTGATCTCCTCCTTGGTCGTAAAGGGGAGCCGGGGCAGGTCGGACAGGGTCTTGATATGCTCCGGTCTGACCCCGACCTCGTCCATCTTGCGGCGATAGAACGGACTGTTCCGGTAGGCGTGGGCAACCTGAGCCTGGAGTTTGGCTTCCTGCAGGGCGGTTATCTCCGACCGGCCAGCCGTTTCGATTAATTCCAAGGCCTCATTCAAGAATCTATCCCTCCTGCTCCCGGAGTTTCTCGCCGGCCAGTTTGATGGCGTCGACAATCCCCTTGTACCCGGTGCAGCGGCAGATATTGCCCGAGATTGCCACCCTGATTTCTTCATCGGTCGGGTTTGGGTTGCGGTTGAGGAGTTCCACCGACGTGATGACCATGCCCGGGGTGCAGAAACCGCACTGCAGGCCGTGGGCCTCGTTGAAGGCTTCCTGTACCGGGTTCAGACTCTCGTCTTTGGCCAGGCCCTCAATCGTGATGATTTCGGCCCCGCCGGCCTGGACGGCGAAAGTCAGGCAAGACCGAACGGTGCGGCCGTCCATGATGATGGTGCAGGCCCCGCAGGCGCCGTGCTCACACCCGATGTGGGTTCCGGTCAGGCCGAGATCCTCGCGCAGGAAATCGGAGAGGAGCTTTCGGGGTTCGACCGGTATCTCGTACTGCACGCCGTTGACCTTGAGAGTGATCATGGTGGTCGGAGGTTGGGGACAGCGGATAGCCATTAACGGATCCCTCCCTTGGCTCGCTGGACGGCCTGGGTTAGGGCCCGGCCGGTGATGACCGGAACCATGGCCCGGCGGTACTCGGTGGAGGCATGAATGTCTGGGGAGGGGTCGATCCCGGCCGAAGCCAGTTGGGCCGCCCATTCGATCAATTTGGCTCCGGGGACCTGACCGGTCAGGGCCTCCTCAGCGGCGGTGGCCCTAAGCGGGCCCGGGCCGGCGCTGCCCAGAGTGATGGCGGCCTTTTCGACCTTATCTCCGGACATCTTGATCTGTACGGCCACGCTGACCACCGGGAAATCTCCCTGCTTGCGCCGGGCCAGCTCGGTGAAGGCGGTGCCCACCCCCGGGCCGGCCGCCGGAATCAGGATTTCGGTGATGATCTCGTCGGTCTCCAGAGCGGTGGTGTAAAGGCCGACCAGGAACTCCCCGACCGGGATCTGGCGCTGGCCCCTGGGGCTGGCCGTCAGGATCGTGGCATCGAGGCAAGCGATCGCCACCGGAAGGGTGGCCGCGGGGTCGTTGTGGGCCAGGCTGCCGGCGATAGTTCCCCGGTTCCTGATGGCTGGATAGCCGACATGGGCGGCCGCTTCAGCCAGCAGTGGGGAGTGCTGTTTCAAGACCTCGGAGGTCTCCAGGTCGTGATGGCGGACCAGGGCACCGATCCGGACCTGGTCCCCGTCCATCCGGATTTCGGACAGACCCGGGATGCGGTTCAGGTCGATCAGAATCCCGGGACGGGCCAGGCGCATGTTCATGGTCGGGACGAGGCTTTGCCCGCCCGCGATGAGCTTGGCCTCATCACCGCCTTCCTGAAGCAGTGACACGGCTTTTTCCAGGCTTGAGGCGCAGAAATATAGGAAGGGCGCTGGTTTCATTGACGGTCCCCCCTATCCCGCGTTAGCCTGGGAGCGCTGGGCTAACTGCTTCTGCATGTTCTTGAACATATCCCCGAACAGCATCTTGGCGACGCCCTGGAGCATGCGGCTGCCGACCGAGGCCACCAGCCCGCCGACCTGAGCCTCAACCTGGTATCTGACCGAGGTGGAGTCGTCGACTTGGACCAGATCGAAATCAATCGCGGCCTTGACCCAACCCGGGACACCCTTGCCCTCGATAGCCAGGCGATAGCTCTCCGGCGGCTTCTGGTCGCTGACCTGGACTTTGCCCTGGTAGCGCCCCTTGATGGCCCCGATACCGATGGCCAGGGTGGCGGTGTAGTGCCCGGGCTCGGTCGGTTCGAGCTTCTCGCAGCCCGGAATGCAGGCGGTTAGAACGGCCGGATCCTGCATCATCGTCCAGACTACCTCGCGGGGGGCCGGGAAGATTTCAGTGCCGTCGAATTTCACGATGTTTCCTCCGTCCTCTTGTTGGCCTTGGCTCCGGGCCTGGTTGACCAGGGTCCAGAGCTTTGAGGGGCTGACCGGAAGTTCTTGTAGGTAAATACCCAGCGGTCGCAGGGCGTCGGCCACGGCATTGGCGATGGCCACCGGGGCGGTCATGGTGCTCGATTCCCCGGCTCCCTTGGAGCCCAGGACGGTCCAGGGGGAGGGGGTTTCGACGTGGCCCATGATGATTTCCGGTATTTCAAGGGCGGTTGGGCAGAGATAATCCATCATCGTCCCGGCCAGGTACTGACCGTCCTCATCGTAGACCATTTCCTCGTACAGGGCCCCGCCGATCCCGTGGGCGGCCCCGCCGTAGACCTGTCCCTCGAGGAGGAGGGGGTTGATCACCTTACCGGCGTCGTGAACGCTAACATACTTTTTGAATTCAAGCTTGTACGTTTCCGGGTCTAATTCCACCGCGATGATTTCAGCAATGAACCCATAGGTCTGAGAGGACTGCACCCGATCCAGATTGTCTGGGGGTAGGGCCCGTTCAAAGGCGAAGGTATGCACGACGTTAAGGCCGGGGGCAACTCCCGGAGGTAGGGCGTTCTGGTTCCAGTGCGCCAACCCGGTCAGATGGTGAAACTTTATAGATTTGGCCGGGTCCGATTTGGCGAAGATCAGGCCGCCCGCCAGCTCCAGGTCTTCAAGGCCGGCCTTGAGGTTGAAAGCCGCGATCTCTAGGATCTTTCGCCGCATCTCCTTGGCCGCCCCGGCAATGGCGCTGGAGGTAACCGAGGCGAACCGGCTGGAGTAACTGCCGGCCGTAATCGACCAGGCCCGGGTATGGGTATCGAACTCGGAGATGACGTTGATCTCCTGAGGATCGATTCCCAACTCGTCGGCCACGATCTGGGCGGTAATCGTCTCGTGGCCCTGCCCCTGTGGGACGGAATTGAGCAGGACGGTTACCTTGCCCAGCGGATCAATCCGGATCTGGGCCGTTTCATTGGCCGCGCCCTTTTCCTTGTAGGTGGGCTTTTGGCGGGTGTGGGGATCGAAGGCGATGGTGACGTAGCCCATGTTCGAGACCGAAGGGTCGACGGCCAGGGCGATGCCGATTCCGAAAAGGCGCCCCTCGGAACGGGCCCGGTCGCGCTCCTTGATCAAATCTTCATACTTAATCAGTTCAGTGGCCATTTTGAGTGCTTTGGGGTAATCCCCGGAGTCGTAGATCCCTCCGGTGGGGGTGGTGTAGGGCATTTCCTCCGGGGAGATCAGGTTTTTCATCCGGATCTCGACCGGGTCGAGCCCCAGCTCTTCGGCCGCCCGGTCAAGCAGCCGCTCGGCCGGCAGGTAGAGCTGCTGGCATCCGTAGCCGCGGTTCGGGCCGGTCAGAGATTTGTTAGTCACCACGACGCGCGCGTCCAGGGCGGTGTTCTTAACCCGGTATGGGCCGACGTAGTTGCCGTGGGTCCTGAAGGAGCAGGCTGGCTCGGGAGCCCGGACGTATCCCCCCACATTGTCGTACCAGGTATTCCGGTAACCAGTCATCGTCCCGTCTTTTTTGAAGGCCATTTCGGCGTAAGTGATCCGGTCGGCGCCGCTCGATCCGTTGATCAGGTGCTCCCGCCGGTCCTCAATCCATTTGACCGGAACCCCGCACTTGCGGGCGGCCAGGGCGACCATCGCCATATTTGGGTAGATGCTCGACTTGATGCCGAAGCCTCCCCCAATGTCGCGAGGAGCGATGAAACGCAGCTTGTTCCCGGCCACCTTCAGCGCCTGAGCCATGACCGGGTGCATGCTGAATGGGCCATGAAAATTGGACCAAATCGTGTACTCTCCGTGGGCCGGGTCCCATTGGCTGATGATCCCGAAGGTTTCCATCGGTGTGGATCCATACTTGGGAAAGACGAACCGGCCGCTCACGACCAGATCGGCCTCCTCGAAAGCCCTATCCGGCTCACCCCACTTCATAACCCGGTTGGCCACCACGTTGGTGCCCAGGTATTCGTGCAGCAGCGGAGCGCCCGGCTGGGCGGCCTTTTCGGCGTCGACCACCGCCGGAAGCGGATCATAGTCGACCATAACCAGTTCAGCGGCGTCTTCAGCCTGGTAGCGGGTCCTGGCTACAATTACGGCCACCGGCTCGCCGGTGTATCTGACTTTATCAGTAGCCAGAGAATAATAGAGATTGGGGGTTTCGATGCCGACCGGGAAGGGTTTGGACATCCTGAGGACATCCTGGCCGGTCAGGATCCCGACCACCCCCGGCATAGACAAGGCGGCTTCGGCGTCGAGGCTCAGGATCTTGGCGTGGGCATAGGGACTGCGGATCACGGCCGCGTGGTGGATAAACGGGACCGGGTTCATGTCCTCGATGAACGTCCCCCGTCCCATCAACAAGCGGCGGTCTTCCGTCCTCTTAACCGGCTGGCCGACCAGTTTTTTCAGAGTAACGTCCGGTTTCACAGGTTTTTCTCCTCTGCCTACTTCTTGGTATAACGGCATTCAAAGGTAATGCAGCCGTTGGGAGACCGCCACGGACCGTGAACCATCCCCGGGGGGCGGCAAGCGTAGGTGCCGGCCTTGAATTCCTGGTTCAGACGCAGATCGATCAGCGAACCCTCCAGGATGTAAACCTCTTCCCAGAAGGTATGAATCTGCTCGCCGTTAGGTGAAGAATCGACACCAGCGTCCATTTTCATCAGACGGGTGTAATCGTCAGTCTTCGGGTCGCCGGCCAGGATCTTCTCATAAATTCCCTTGATTTTGCTCCCTGGCACTGGGCACCATTCCATATGTTCATGGCCGGAAAATTCGAGTTCTTCTTTAGGCATTAAAATTTCCTCCTTTAAGTAGCTTTGGCCATGGGCAGATCGCACTGTCGGATACGGTAAGCGCACCTCAACGCCTGTCCGGTGGCTTCATCAAACAACTCCGCCTGGAAGAACCCCCCGCAGTAGAACTTCCCGTCAATCAGAGGCACGGTTCCGGTGAACAGGGCCGACTGGTTAAGGGAGCCGGCTCGTCTTTCAACCGCGGCGATCAAGTCCTCCGGCGGCATGATGCTGGCCAGCCGGCCTTCCTGGTACAGGATCTCGGGTCCGTTTTCACCCACGTAGCTCCGGAGAACCAGCGAGTCCCACCGGCCGCGGATGTCCTCAAACCGCCAAACCTCAGCCGAAATTGGTTTCCCGCAGACCTGCTTCGAACGGGGTATGTCGTACTTTTCCAGCTCCCGGTCGGTATGGTCGCTGCCGATGGCCACATAGATCTGTTTACCGTCCATCAACAGAACGGCCTCAGCTTCCCCGGCCGTGTGCGGCCCGAGGACTTCCATGTGACTGGCCGTGCTCAGGCGGTCGAGCCCGACGTGGAAAATGGTCGGGGTTTCGGACGGGGCTGGGATACCTTGTTCAGCCAGTTCCTGAATGTGTTTTTCGACCGCGGCCCGATTCCGTCCGGTGTAACCGGCAATGACGACCCGATTGGGCCTGAATGAGAGCCATTGGCCAGAGCAACTGAATTGAAGGGTCAAAGCATCATCTCCTATTCTCCGAAAGGTTCTACAATACCCTGTCTTTCAGGGCCGGAAACTCGGCCCTGAAATGGTCAACCAGCGAAAGGTCGATTCTGGCCCTGACGACGGCTTCGCGATCCCCCGCGCCGGCGATGACGACTCCCCAGGGATCAACCACCATACTATGGCCGCATAACCGGGTACCCTGGTTCAAACCGGCGCAATTGCACGAGACCAAGAAACACTGATTCTCAAAAGCGCGGACCTGATTCAGTGCCTGCCAGTGGGGGAGCCTGGGGTAGGGCCAGGCTGAAACGATTAGAAAGGCCTGGGCACCCTGGTCGACCATCCGGCGGAACAGCTCCGGAAACCGGAGGTCATAGCAAGTTGCCAGGCCAAAACGGCCCAAATCCGTCTGGACGACTGTTGGCTGGGTGCCGCGCTTCAACAGGCGCTGTTCGGACGACCCGTAACCAAAGAGATGGATCTTGCGGTAAGTAGCCTCGACGTTCCCCCGGCGGTCGATCATGACTGAGGTGTTGTAGTAATCCTCGCCCTGACGCTCCACCAGGCTGCCGGCCAGGAGGAGGAATTGCTTCTGTCTGGCCTTGGCAGCCAGCCGGGCGATGGTTTCTCCCGCCAGAGTTTCGGCTTCTTCGTGATACCGGCTGAAGTTAAAATAGCCCGTCCGCCAGATTTCCGGGAGAAGGACCAAATCGGCTCCCTCAAGGGAATCGAGTAGAACCTCCACCTGGTCGAGACGGTTGGCGGGGGTTTGGTCATCTTTTATTTCGAGTTGAATTGAGGCAACTTCAACCACCGCGAGCCCCCCTTTGTAATATATCACAAGTATATATAAGAAGTATAAGTGGCTAGTAAGAACGGGTCAATACCTTTCAAAGAATAATTGATGTTGTTGACTTATTAGCTATTTGGTGGTAGTTTATAAAAACAGAATAATATCCAAATAATATCCTCGTGATATATCAGCGGTCAAACAAAAAATGGAAGAGGTGCGGCTGCACTTGCTAGCTAACTCAGAGTCCCTTCGGGCCAGCGACCTGGCCTACCAGCGTTTGCGAAAAGCCATCGTCACGCTGAAACTTCCACCCGGATCAGTTATCAATGAGGCTGGCTTAATGAATGAGTTTCAGGTTGGCAGGACCCCCCTGCGAGAGGCCCTGAACCGGCTGGCCATGGACCGGCTGGTGGTGGTCATGCCCCGTAGGGGAACTTATGTCTCCGAAATTGGGGTTCTTGATCTTCATCATATTACCGAGATCAGGGTTGAACTGGAAGGGCTTTCGGTAATGGCCGCCGTCGAAAGGGCCAGCGATAAGGATCTCGATGAGATGCGGGCTCTGGTTGAAAAGATGAAAAAGGCGGTTCAGAAGTTAGACTACGAGACCCTAATGAACCATGACCGGGCTTTCCATATTCTATTGGCCAAGGCCAGCCGCAACAACTACCTGGTCAGCATTCTGGATAGCCTGATCGATCAAAGTCTCAGGTTTTGGTATCTGTCTTTCAGTCGGGCCGGCCAGCTTGACCAAACTTTGGCCGAGCACCTCGAGGTCTTGAGGGCGGTTGAAGCCCGGGATGGGGAAACCGCTAACAAGGCAATTCAGTTGCACATCCTCAAGTTCAAGGAAAAGGTTCTTTCCACGCTATAAAGGGGGGTCTGATCACCGGGTACAGGAGAATTGAGGATCAGACAAGCTCGGGTGGATTACAAACAGGTGATAAATAAAGGAGTGTGGCCTAGTGAGAGTTTTTAAGCACCTTGGTAAAGTCCTCGGGACCATATCTTTGGTTGGAACCCTGCTGGTTTCCGCCGGGTGCGGCGGCGGGGGCAAGCCCTCAGGCCCGGCGACGGGAGGCGTGGCCCCTCAGGCCAAGCCGGAGATCAGGATCGGAGCCGTTACCCCCAGCACTGGCCCCAACGCCGAATGGGGAAAGAAGAATAACATCACCCTGAAGATGCTCGAAGACGAGGTTAACAAGGCCGGTGGCATCAACGGATCCCAGGTAAAAATCATCATTTATGACACGGCTCAAAAGCCCGATCAGGCCGCGAACCTGGTTCGCAAGCTGGCTCAGGACGACAAGGTCTTGGCCATCGCCGGGCCCTTCACTAGCAGCGAGGTGGGGGTGGCCTTCCCGGTAGCCAACCAGATGAAGATCGCCAGCATGTCTCCCGCCTCTTCCAAGCCCGGCGTCGCCGCGGCCAACCGCCCGTGGGCTTTCAGAAACACAATGGATGAGGCCAA
>JBGFRN010000150.1:0-8381 GCA_041695105.1 Bacillota bacterium
TTTCGACCTCGCGGGTTGGGTCGAGGGGGCGGGTGAAGATCGGGCGTTTTTCTTGCTTCCAAAGGACTCCCCGGACAATCACGTCCAGACTGGGGAAGCGATAGGGAGCGACCGGTGAGAGCATTGGGACTCCGGCCGATTTGAGCTGGACCAGGTAGGCAACCTGAAATACAATACCGACGGCGATGCCGAAAAAACCCAGGACGCTGGCCAGCAGTAGATAAATGTAGCGCAGGAGGCGGGCCGAGAAGTTCAGGTTGGTCTGGGCGATGGTAAACGAACCCAGGGCGGTGATGGCCGTGACGATTACGAGCAGCGGGCTGACCAGCTTGGCCTCGACCGCCGCCTGACCGAGGATCAGGCCCCCGACGATGCCGATGGTCGGGCCGATGATTGACGGCACCCGGGTGCCGGCCTCGCGGATAATCTCAAAGGCGGTTTCCATGATCACTACTTCAAGCACGCCCGGGAAGGGAACCGCCTCCCGGGAAGCGGCCACGCTGAGCAGGAGGTCGGCCGGGAGCATTTCCGGGTGATAATTATTGATGGCCAAGTAAAAAGCTGGCAAGAAGAGGGCGATCAGGATACCGGCGGTCCGGATCAGCCGGATCATCGTCCCGAACGGCCAGCGTAGATAGTAATCCTCGGGTGAATGCATCAGGCCCCAGATCGTCACCGGCATGACCAGGACGAAGGGACTCGAGTTCGAGATCACGACGACCGAGCCCTCGGTCAGGTAGGCGGCGGCGCGGTCGGGCCGCTCAGTAGCCAGGAATTGAGGGAACAAAGAAGACGGGCTGTCTTCCAGGTACTGCTCCAGAATTCCCGAATCCGGGGCGTAGTCGGTCTTGATGCTCTTGATCCTTCGCCGGATCTCCGCGACCACTTTGGGGTTGGTCAGCCCCTCGATATACATCATGGCCACGTCGGAGCGCGAGAGGGAGCCGGCTTTGAACATCTCGGTAATCAGGTTCTGGGTGCGAACGCGCCGGCGGATCAGGGCGGCGTTGGTCCGGAAGTTCTCGATGAAGCCTTCGGCCGGTCCCCTGACCACGGCCTCGGTTTTGGGGTCGCTGATCGAGCGTTTGTCGAAGCCCTTGGTTTCGACCAGCAGGACCTGATTTGAACCGTCGATAAAGACCGCCGTCGTCCCGGTCAGGATGCCCTGGACGGCCTCGGCAAAGTCGCCCTTGATCTCGATCTGGTTGCCCGGAAGCAGGTTCCCGGCGACAAACCCGGCGATCGCCTGGCCTTTGGACGGGGTTTGTTTGGCCTCGGCCAGGAGCATCAGGGGCTGGAGGATGGCTAGGTTGATGATCTCCGTGCTGGCCAGGCCCTCCATGAAGACCAGAAAGGCCTCGACTGGCGGTTCCAGCCCGATCTTGAACTCCCTTACAATACAATCGGCGTTCTTGCCGGTCTCGCGGTCGAGGTGGAAGATCTTTTTTACCAGGGCCAGGGCCTGTTTAATGTCGGAAGGGATTTTTTGGGGCAGGTCGGGCTCCTCGGACTGCTGCCCGCCCTGATCCCGCTGGCCGCCCTGATCCCCACTTTTCCCTTGCCCACCGCCAGCCTTCTTAGGCCGAAACGGGGGCCGGTCGCCCAGGCTGAAAGTCTTGTCCAGGATCGAGTCATCGACGGTGACCAGGGAGGTTAGGCCGCCCCAGAGTTTCTGTCCGATCAGCTTTTTCGGCTTTTTCGGCTGGGTCTTGCTTGCCTGGGTCTTGCCTGGCTGGGTCTGGCCCGAGCCCGGGCCGCCGGAGTCGCTCATCATCCGCCCTCCCATCTCTAGAAAGTTTTCACATTGGGAAGGCTGGTTATTCGAAATCAAGCAAAGGCAGGGTTCGACAGCATTCGACCGATGGGTAGCCGAACATAGTGTAGGATTGTGTCGGAAAAAATTGGTCGAATTGGAGAGGTTTATCTCCTTTTAAGTAGAAAACCAAATAATATTAGTTGTTCTTAGTTTTTCACGGGAGGCAGAGACTATTAATCCCAAGATTCTGGTTATCGACGACGAACCAAATATCCGTTTCCTGGTGTCGGTTTTCCTGGGCGGTGAGGGTTTTATGATTCTACAGGCTGCTAACGGGGCCGAGGGGTTGGAACTGGCCCGCCAGGAGCAACCGAACGTCATCCTGCTCGACCTGCGCATGCCCAAGATGAGTGGTGGTGAGGTGTTTAAGGCTCTCAAGGAAGACGCGGTCACCAAGAAAATCCGGGTTATCGTCGTCAGCGGCAGCACCGAGGTCGAGGCCTATGATAACGGCGAGAACCCGGGCAAACTGCCGGCCGATGAGTACCTAATCAAGCCATTCGATCTTGATGAACTGCTGTTAAAGGTTCGCTCTCTCATGCCCCAGGCCGGGGGGGCGGAAGGGGCCCTGGCTTAGAGGTATGGGGGCTTAATTCCGGCAAGGAGAAATACCGCTTGAGTGAATGGTTGTTATGGTATCTGGCCGCTTGCACTCTGCTGGTCACCGGAACGGCGGCCTTTTTTGCCGCCCGCGCGGCCCGCTTCAGGCACTCCAAGGGGGATTCGAGGCTGGCCAAACTGATTGTCGATTCCAGCGACCGGGCCATCCTGGCCATCGATACGGCCGGCCGGATCATTCAGATCAACCCGGTCGGGGAGGTGGTCTTCGGGATCAGCCGCTCGGCGGCCCTTGGACGGCAGTTCGAAGAGGTTTTTTCCGACATTCACGCCAACTACTGGTTTGTCCTTCACACCCTCAGGCGGGGTGTCAACTACCGGAATCACCGGGTAGAATACTGGCCCTTCGGATCGGGTAAGGGGCATTTCTTGGTTGATACCGCCAGGCTCTTCGACGAGGAGGGGCGGCTGGTGGGCGTTATGGTCTGCGCCAAGGACTATAGCGATGATTACCCATTGAAGTCGGATATCATTGCCCGGGAACGCCTTGAGGCGGCCGGCCAGGTGGCGGCGGCGGCCGCGCATGAAATCAGGAACCCCTTGACCGCGGTCAAGGGATTCCTCCAATTGATCGATCGCGATCTCGAGGGGGAGCAGAAGGAATTCATCCGGATCGGCCTGCGGGAGCTGAAGAGGGTTGAGGATCTGATCAAGGAGTTCCTGCTGCTGGCCAAGCCGGCTGGCATCGAGATGATCGACATCAATCTGGGCGAGCTGATCGAACAGGTGACGGCGTTGACCTGGCAGGAGGCCCGGGAGCTGAACATCAAGGTCATAGTAAACTGCTCGTGCCGGGCAAATGTCAAGGGCGACCCGCTCAAACTCGGTCAGGTGTTTTTTAACCTTTACCGGAACGCTTTCGAGGCTATGCCTCAGGGGGGAAGGCTCGAGGTCAGTGTCAGGCACCTGGCTTGGGAATGGACCTGCATCGAGGTCTCCGACAGCGGGCCCGGGATCGCCGACGGCTTAAGCGAGCGGATCTTTGACCCACTTTTTAGCACCAAGAACCCCGGCCCTGGCCTAGGGCTGGCCATCTGCCGCCGGGTAATTGAGGATCACGGGGGGCGGGTGACGGCCAGCAACCAGATCGGCGGGGGTGCCCGGTTCGTGATCTTGTTGCCGAGCCAAAGGAGCCGTACTTTAAGCCGAGAGACCGAGATCGACCCGAGGGAAAAACAGAGAGATGAAACCGTCTGGTCCGGCGCCCGGAACGAAGAAATGGGCCTGAACTGAAGCGGGCGATGGCTTACGCAAGGCCATCGTCTTGCTGTCTCTGATGGCCTCGCCAGCCACAAACTCGCAGTATGCTGCCTTTTGGGCCTCTTTACCGCCGCGGTAGACGTCGCACTTCCCGCCGAAGGCGACGTAGGCCAAGTGTTTGGGCAGTTCCGGGCACCCCAGGCCGCCCTCACCCCCGACCGGCTTGAGGAGATTAACCCCGGCCAGGCGGCCGGATTTGTCGGGTTTGGCCAGGCTCCGGAATGATACCGTCCAGTACTCTTTGTCTCGAGGATCGAGGTAATGGGCGTGGCAAAACTGGACTACCTCTTCGGTGCAGGAGGCGTGTAGGAGCCCAGTGGTTCCCTTTGGCGCACCGGTATAGATCTTCCCGGTGACCACATGGGCCTCGCTCCCGCGAACCCAGGCTCCCCTCCCTCCCGGCATGGCCACCGGGATTTTGAGTTTGAGCCCCGGCTTGAGGTCTTTTTCATCCTTAAGTTTGTTCACCTCAAGAATAATGGCCGGGTGGGTGCCGAAGCGCTCGGCCAGTGTCAGCGCATTATCATCCGGCAGCAAGATGTAGTGGAATTGCACGATTTTCTGGTTCTTTTGATTAGCAGGCGAGTCTTTGCTCATGACGCATCTCCTCTAGGAAAATGGCTCATGAGCCATCCTATGTGAGATCGCCCCCGAATGAAGCCGGCCCCCGCCGGGAAAAATGCGCAGTGAAAAGGTTATATTTTGCCGCGGGGGTGAGAATTTTGCCGGCAGTTATTGAGGTCAAAATCGTTCCGGTTGGGACCGAGACCCCGAGTTTCTCCAGCTACGTCAGCGACTGTATCCGGGTGGCCGAGCGGGAGGGCGTCCGATGCCAGGTGACCCCCACCTCGACTATTATCGAGGGGGATCTGGCACGCTGTATGGATGTCGCCCGGAAGATGCACCAGGCCTGTTTCCGCGATGGGTGTGACCGGGTGGTTACCAACATCGCCATCGACGAGCGGGTCGACAAGACTTCAGACATGCGGCAGATGGTGGCTTCGGTCACTACGGCCGGGGCGCTGAGGTAAGGTGGGGCGCTGAGGCAAGGTGGGAGGCGCGCGCCGCTAGCCGGGGAGCATCCGCTGGAGCGATTTTACCCGGGTGACGATGTGATCTACATGTTCCGACATGTTGTGGATCGCAATCAAGAGAGGGACGTCTTCGGGTTTCCCGGTTTGGGCCAGGGCCCCGACCGTCCGGGATTCAATTTGCCCCCTGAGCCAGTTGTACTCGCTGGCATCAGGGGCTTTCTTTTCCCCGCCCGCGGTAGCCGTAATAATCGAATAGACGCGCCGCCTGAGCTCTAAGGCCAGGCGAAGTTGGACCTGGACCAGGCGGGTGGGCTCCTCATGGCCCAGGTGGCGGCTGGCCTCAAGAGCCGCCCGGTGCAGGTCGAGGATACGCTCGACCGCCGAATAAAGGGTGTTGAGGCTCTTTTCGAAAAGGACTAGTTCGTCCGATCCGGCCGCCCGGGCACCGAGTTCCTCGCGGTAGTAGCCCAAGGCGGTCTTGGCCGGGTCGATCTTGTCATAAGCGGCCCGGGCCAGCTCCTTGATGGCCGGCTTGGAAAGCGACCCGGCGTCGGTCAGCCTTCCGGCCACCTGCTCCCCGAAAGCGTCGACCGCCTCTCCGGCCTCCGACAGAGCCTCAAGCACCTGACGGCGATGGTCGGGCCGCCAGAGGAAGAAATTAACCGCCGCCCCGACCAGCCCACCGAGCATGATCGCCCCGAAGCGCCCCATGGCAAACCCAAAATAGTCAGCCTCCTGGCGTTCCATGACGAAGATGGTCATGACGACGGCGCTGCTGATGGCGGTCTCCAGCCCGATCCTCAGGCACATTGCGATCACCAGGATGACGGCCAGCCCGACGATCAGGGGGTGGTGTCCCAGGAGCAGGGCAATCAAAATGCCCAGGGCGGCCCCGATCAGATTGCCCCAGGCCTGATACTCGCTGGACTTGAGCGACTGGCCAAGAGTGGGCTGGACAGCCAGGGTGGCGGCTATTCCGGCGTGGATCTCGTACGGCCTTCCGGTCAGGTTAACCAAAAACATGGAGAGGGCAACGGCCAGGCCGGTCTTGATCAGCCGCGGTCCGATTCTCACTTTAAAGGCGCTTGGGATGAGCTTATTCATAACATCCTTTTTCTGCAAATAAGAACCGAGGCCCTGCTTCAGGGCCCCGGTCAGGGGAGGGAAACGGATTTAGCCGATGATGCCGCCGCCGAAGCCCCCTAATCCGAAGGGAGATCCGAAGGGAGAGACAGCACCGATTGGGGAGGTTGCACCGATTGGGGCTACTGACGGGACGGTGGCGACTGAGGTAACCGGAACCGCGAACTCAAAGACACGGAAAACAGTGGCGTTGGCGGCCGGAAAGTTGGCGATTCCGGGGCTGATAAAGTTGTCGTTGGCGCCGGCTTGAGCCCCGATGAAGGGGGAGACGGCTGGAATGGCACTTCCGGTGCCAAAAGGAATAAACGCCATGGATTGGTACCTCCTTATGGATTTGTGTGTATCGCCCTGGTCACAGTCTATGCAGGCCAACCCAAGAGGCTACATAAACCAGAACAAAGTTAAAGGCAGCCTTGACGGCTGCCTCAAGACTTTTACATAGTACCCGGGGGAGGGGGCAGGGGAGGAACCTGGATGGCTCCGCCGTGGATCATCTCACTGGCTTCGAAGCGGCGCCGGGCCAGCGGGAGGGCTTCGGGAAAGAACCCGCGGCGCTCCCAATCCTCAACCCGGCGAAAAGCCTCCATGGTAGGGACGCCTTGACCGGCCAGGAAGGACATGGCCCCGATTTCGCGCAGGACATGGGCTACCGGGGCACCCTGGGCGTGCTCCCAGACCCCGTGGCGGACAAAGGGTTCAATGGCACTCAACACGATACGGTGGGGCATGGCGTGGCCTCCTTGAAATCCTACTGGAACACCCTATGCCCCACCCCGGTGGTATGTTACGTAGACTAACGCCGTTAGAACAGCCCGCTGAAGAAGGCGCCCGACCCGTAAAGCTGGGTCATCTGAGAACGATGGTTGTAGGCCCTTAGTGCGCCCAGGTTGGTGGTCTGGGAGCCGAAAGATGCCCCGACCGAGAGCGAGGGCCCGGCCAGGCGGCTGGGCGGGCTGCCAGAGACCCGTTTTCCAAAGGATTCGAGCTCGCCGGCCAGGCCTCTAAAGCCCCCAAGGGCTGACGAGACCTTATCAAAACTATTCTTGATGGAGTTGTTAAGCTTGGTGTAATCGACGCTAATCCGGCTACCGTCCTCAACGTTGATCCCGATGTCCTTTAGCTCGTCTCGATTGCGCAAGGCCGCCTGGCCCAGGGATGGGGCGAGACCTGAAGAGACACGGCCGGTGTAGACTCCTAGGGATGAGGCCAGCTTGTTGAAGGCGGTTTCAAGCCCGGCGACGGCTTTGGCGATACTGGACGAATCGGGTTCGACCTTCAGGGTGACGTCCGAGGCCGTGATCCCCTTGAGTTCAAACTGAACCCGGCCGGAGTCGGCCTGGATCGCGTTGGTCTGCGCCGTGCCGGGCGTGCCGTTGATTGTGTAAGAGGCGTTGGCGGCGCTCTTGGTGACGGTGGCAGCCCCGGTTTTGGCTGCGGCGTCGCCGGTGCTGTCGACTACGGTGAAAGTGCTGTCGGTTCCGGTCTTGGCGGCCACCAGCTTCAGAGCAATCGTCGCGTCAGCATTGGTGACAACCGAGGCGGTAACCCCGGCTCCGGCGCCATTGATGGCCGAGGCCATGTTATTCAAGACAGTTTGGTTGGTGTCACCGGCCGTGACGGCAAAGGAGACATACTTGCTTACGCCGTTGACCGTGATATTAAACCCGTTGGCCCCGGCGGAGACGGCGCTGGCGCCGGAGGCCTCAAGCCCAGTTCCGGTGTTCTCCTGGCCCTGGGCCAGGGAAGAGACCCTGATGGTGTAACTGGCCCGGTTGGCCCCGCTCAGGGCGGCCCCGGCAACATTAGGGTCGTGGCTGGGCGTTACCGACCGTTGCTGGAGAGCCGAAGCGCTGGCGGAACTCATCAGCTTGCGAGCCGCCGCTGATAAATCCCGGGCCTGGCCATTGATTTGGGTTAAAGCGGCGAAGGTTTCGGCCTGGTACCGGCGGGCAAAGTCAATGGATCCCTGGGCATCGACAGCCACCGCCGAAACAGCGTCGACCACTGGCGCCACCGAGGCGACCCCGAATGAGGCTTTGAACAACGAGCCGATGTAGTTGGGGAAACGGTAGTTGGGGAAACCGTAGTTGGGGAAACCTCCGATTCCGATGGCCATTGCCGCCACCCCCCCAGGGCGCTATCCGAAACTTCTTACTATTTATCTTATCATGTCTAAGGCCGGTGTAAAGGGGGCGAAGGTCGTGGGTGGCAAGGGCTGTGGGTGGCGGGGGCCAGGGGTAAAGATTACATAGCCTTACCAATTATGTAAATTTAGAAGTATATAGGGTGCGCGTGGCCGGTGGCTGCCACTTTGTTTTGAGTGGTCAACCCAAGATATGGAGGGCTGGTGGGGGGTCAGGCCGAGGAACTTGCGTGCCTGGGCAGGGTTGTGACGTACTCCGCCGGCTGAAAGTCAGCGGCATCTCAGGCGGCAAGAGCCACCTTCGACTTGGTTTCGTGGACCGTATGCCATCCGAGGCGGATTGGCAAGACCACGGGCCGCGCCACAC
>JBGFRN010000164.1:0-8376 GCA_041695105.1 Bacillota bacterium
AGGTGTCCGGGTGGTCTTCAATTTTGCCGGGTCCCAACAGCTTCGAACCCAGCTCGAAGGCGGCGCCGCGGCCGACATCTTCATCTCGGCCGACCTGACCAATATGGAAAAGGCCGCGGAACTGGTTGAGGCGCCCAGGGTTCTTGTGCGTAACCGCCTGGTCTTGATCGTCCCCAAGGATAACCCGGCCAAAATTCGCGGCCTGGAAGACCTGATCCGTCCTCACCGTCTAGTCGTTGGAGCCCCGGATGTCCCGGTCGGCAAATACACCCGGGAGTCTCTGAGGAAAGCCGAGGCCGATCTGGGTCAGGGCTTTTCTGAGCGGGTTCTGGCCAACCGGGTTTCCGAGGAGCCGAACGTTAAACAGGTTGCCAGCAAGGTGGCCCTGGGTGAGGCCGACGCCGGGATCGTCTACGCCACCGACGTCGCCGGTTCCCTGGCTCAAAAGGTTCAGGTCTTGACGCTCCCTGAAGCCTGGAATATCGTTGCCGGATATCCGATGGCCCGGACAAAAAACAGCCGCCAGCCGGAACTGGCGGAGGCCCTGATCGATTTTCTTCTCTCACCTGAGGCCCAGGGGGTCTTCCGGTACCACGGTTTTGTGGTTCCCGAGTCCAAGTGAAACGGGGGAGCGCCCTGGCCAGACCGCCCCAAAGCCTGATACCGGCCGCCCTTGGCGGGTTGCTGCTTTTGCTGCTGGCCATGCCAGTAATAGCGCCTTTTGTGGCTTTGTCACCACGCGAGCTTTGGGCCGGGCTAGGCTCTCCCGCGGCCCTGGCCGCCCTGCAGGTCAGCCTGCGGTCGACCGCCCTGAGCCTGCTGGTGGTCGTGGCCGGGGGCACGCCCTTGGCCTACTGGCTCGCCCGCGGGGACTTCAGGGGGAAAAGTCTGATCGAGACCCTGGTTGATCTTCCGGTGGCCCTCCCGCCAGCGGTGCTTGGTGTCGGGCTGCTGCTCGCCTTCGGCCGGCGGGGACTGCTCGGTCCGGCCCTTGAGGCGGCCGGAGTTCAGATCAGTTTTAGCTTCGCGGCCGTGGTGATTGCTCAGACGGTCGTGTCGGCCCCGCTCTATATCAGGACGGCTCAGGAGTCCTTCAGTTCGGTCGATGTCAGGCTGGATCAAGTGGCCCGGAGCCTCGGGGCCGGTCCGGCCCAGGCGTTCCGAAGGGTCTGGCTGCCGCTGGCCCTGCCCGGAATGGTCACCGGGGCGGCTCTGGCCTGGGCCCGCGCCCTGGGGGAGTTCGGCGCCACCATTCTCTTTGCCGGCAATCTCCCCGGGCGTACTCAGACCCTGCCCCTGGCCATTTACACTGCCATGGAATCGGATCTCCGCGTGGCCGTGGCCCTGTCGACCGTGCTGGCCGTCGTCGGTTTCGCGATCCTGCTGACGGCCAAAATCTGGCGCTCGTCGGCGGGCCGGAGGTGAGAGGGTGATGGGAAGTGAGGGGTTTGGAAGTGAGGGGTTGGGCCTGAACCGTAGGCTGACCGTCAAACTGAGCCACCGCCTGCGCGACTTTGCCCTTGACCTCGAATTCTCGGTCGGTCGGGAAACGGTGGCATTACTTGGCCCGAGCGGGGCTGGAAAGACCACCACCCTGCTGGCCGTGGCCGGAGTGTTCCGCCCCGATAAGGGATGGATCGAGCTGTCGGCCCGCCGGTTGTTGGACACCGGCTCGGGAGTCAACCTCCCGCCCGAGGAACGGGAGATCGGATTGGTGCCGCAGGATTACGCCCTCTTTCCCCACCTGGATGTGTTCGAAAACGTAGCCTTCGGCCTGCGCTGCCGTCGCCGGCCCGAGGCCGAGATCAAGGACAAGGTCAATCGAGCCCTCGACGGCTTCGGCCTGACCCGGCTGGCCTCCGCCCGTCCAGCCCGGTTGTCCGGCGGCGAGCAGCAGCGGGTGGCCCTGGCGCGGGCTTTGGTCATCGAGCCCGACGCCCTCCTCCTCGACGAGCCGATGGGGGCGCTGGACGTTTCGACACGGCGTCAGGTCCGCGATGAACTGGCCCGTGTCTTGAGTGAACTGGCTATCCCGGCCTTGCTGGTCACCCACGACCCGGAGGACGCCCGGGTTCTGGCGACCAGGGAGTTGAGGATCGAGGGCGGGAGGTTAACGGCGTGACCGGGGCCACTTTCCTAGGGGGTTGGGGTGAGTACGGCTATCGCGATTTCCCCGGTGACCTTGCGAAGTTCCTGATCGCCTGTTACAAAGGCGGTGGCTCCCAGGGACAGTGCCGCCGATATCTGGAGCGCATCAGGGGTCTTGAGCCCGTATTTAGTCCTAAAAAACGCGGCCTGATCGGCCACCCGGTAATCGATGTCAACTAGCCTCAAATTAGGCATGTTTCTGAGGATATACCCATACTGGTAGGCCAAATCGGCCCGGCCCAGACGGTGGGGAATAACCGCCACCTCGGCCAGGGTGATCGTTGAGGTTACACCTTGGATGGCTCCAGACTGGACCAACTCAAACAATTCCTGGGATACTGGCGCGAATTGGGGGTAATGGTCACTTTCAAACTGGTAGACGAAGAGACTGGTATCGATTCCGACCAATCGGTGCCCAGACAGGAGACTGGCTACTTCTCCCACGACTCTCGCTCCCGCCGGACGAATTCAACCGGATCGATTCCACGCCAGACCTCTTTGCCCAGATTGCGCATGAAGTTGGCATAGTCCTTTGGCTTTTTGATCATATGGACTCCGCCATAATTATCGACCTCGACGATCAGCTCGTCCCCCTCGGTAAGCCCGATCTGCTTCCGGATTTCAACCGGAAGAACCAGAATTCCCCTTTTCCCAACACGGACGGTGGCCATAAACACCACTTCCTTCCTTCGAAAAATCTTATCACGATTCGAAATAGTGGGCAATAGGTTCGAAATCATCCCCCTTTCATCGACTGTTTGACAAACCCCTGATTATCCCGTAAAATTCATCCCTGTAAAGCAATAAGGCTTGACAGGGGGGCTGGTGGAGCTTGACCCTGGAAAAGATGGTCCAGATTGGGCTCCTTTTTGATTTTTACGGCCAATTGCTGACCGAAAAGCAGCGCCAGATGGTTGATCTCTATTACCGGCAGGATTTATCCTTGAGCGAGATCGCCGTACAGACCGGGGTCAGCCGTCAGGCGGTTCACGATCTGATCAAGAGGGCCTCGGAGACCCTTACTGAGTACGAGGCCAAGCTCGGGCTGCATAGCCGCTACCGGGAGCAGCAGGAGCGCCTCGGCCGGGCGCTTGAGCACCTTGACGAGGCGGTCGAGACCCAGGGCCGGCCGCCGATCGAGGAGGCCCGGAAAATTCTGGCTGGGCTGCTTGACGACTAGCGCGCTCACTTGCTGACCTGCCCGGTTTCCGCACTCACTCCCAGGGAGGTGTCTCCCCTCGTGATATTTGAAGGCCTGGCCTCCAAACTGCAAAACGCCCTGGCCCGCCTTAAGGGCAAGGGCAAGCTGACCGAGGCCGACGTAGGCGACGCCAGCCGGGAGATCCGGATGGCCCTTCTTGAGGCCGATGTCAACTTCAAGGTGGTCAAGGATTTTGTCGCCAAGATCAAAGAGCGGGCCGTCGGGGCCGAAGTCCTCGAAAGCCTCACTCCCGGCCAACAGGTCGTCAAGATCGTCTTTGAGGAACTGACCGCCCTTTTGGGCGGCAGCCAGGCCAAGATCGCCGTCTCCCCCAAGCCCCCGACTATCGTGATGATGGCCGGTTTGCAGGGTGCCGGCAAGACCACCCACGCCGCCAAGCTGGCCCTGCACCTGCGCAAGCAGGGGCGCCGCCCCCTGCTGGTGGCCGGCGACATCTACCGCCCGGCCGCCATCAAGCAGCTCCAGGTGCTCGGAGACCAGATCGGCATCCCCGTCTTTTCTCTGGGAGACAAGACCGACCCGGCCGATATCGCCGCCGGGGGCATCGAGCACGCCAACCGGCAAGGGAACGACCTCGTGATTATCGACACCGCCGGCCGCCTCCAGATCGACGAGAGGATGATGGAGGAACTGGAGCGGGTCAAGGCCCGGGTCAGACCCCACGAGATCCTGCTCGTCGTCGACGCCATGACCGGTCAGGAGGCCGTCTCGGTGGCTGAAACCTTCCACCAGCGCCTGGGGATCGACGGCGTGATCATGACCAAGCTTGATTCAGATACCCGCGGCGGTGCCGCCCTGTCGGTCAGGGCCGTCACTGGGCGGCCGATCAAGTTCGCCGGGGTCGGCGAGAAACTTGACGCCCTGGACCCCTTTCATCCCGACCGGATGGCTCAGCGCATCCTGGGCATGGGCGATGTTCTTTCCCTGATCGAGAAGGCCCAGGCCAACATCGATCAGAAACAGGCCGAGGAGATGCAGCGCAAGCTCCGCAAGGCCGAGTTCAATCTCGAAGACTTCAAGGAGCAGCTCAAGCAGGTCCGCAACCTCGGGCCCCTCGACCAGATCCTCGGGATGATCCCCGGGCTGGCTGGACGCAAGGAATTCAAGGATGCCAAAGTTGACGAAAAGGAGCTTGGCCGGATTGAGGCCATCATTAACTCGATGACCCCTCAGGAACGCCGCAAGCCCGAAACTGTGGCCAAGGGGCCGGACAGCGCCTCGCGCCGCAAGCGGATTGCCGCCGGCTCGGGCACCCGGGTCCAGGACGTCAACCGGCTGCTCAAGCAGTTTGAGGATACTAAGGCGATGATGAAAAAGTTCTCCGGCATGGAGAAGCAAATGGCCAAAGGCAAGGGTTTCAAGTTTCCTTTCTTCGGTTAATGGCGGTGGCCGTCCGGCCAAATCGGCCCGGCGGTTAAGATATATGGGAGCAACCCAAATATTCCCGCGAGGCAGCATTTTAGGAGGTGAAAAACTTTAATGTCAGTTAAAATCAGACTGCGCCGGATGGGTGCCAAGAAGGCCCCGTTCTACCGCTTGGTGGTCGCCGACTCCCGCTATCCGCGGGATGGCCGGTTTCTCGACGAGATTGGCTACTACAACCCGACCACCGAGCCGGCTACCCTGGTGGTTCAAGAGGACAAGGCGGCCGACTGGATTAGCAAAGGAGCACAACCTTCCGACACTGTCCGTTCGCTGCTGAAGCAGAAAGGCGTTTTCAAGAAGATCGAGGAGCGAAAGAAGCAGGCCTAAAGGAGAACGGTTCACCATGAGAGAGTTGGTGGAAATCCTGGCCAAATCTCTGGTCGAGAACCCCGATCAGGTCGAGGTCACCCAGCACGAGGGCGAGCGGTCGGTGGTGATCGAGGTCCGCGTGGCCCCGTCCGACATGGGCAAGGTTATCGGCAAGCAAGGCCGGATCGCCAAGGCGATCCGCACTGTTGTCAAGGCCGCCTCGGTCAGGGAGGATCGCCGGGTATCGGTGGAGTTCATTTAGCCGTATGGGTGATCCTCGGGTGACCGTCGCTAAGATCCTGGCTCCCCAGGGAGTGCGAGGCGAGGTCAGGGTGTTGCCCCTGACCGATTTTCCTGAGCGCTTTCAAAAGCGTAAGGAACTCTGGCTCGGCCCGCCTCAGGACCGTCGAGTCCGCCTGGAATCTGCTCGTGCGCACGGTCGGGTCTGGCTGCTGAAACTGGCCGGGATCGACGACCGGAATGCGGCCGAATCTTTGCGCGGTCTCGAGCTTCAGGTTGACGAGGAGGCGCTGGAGCCCCTTGAGGAGGGCAGGTTTTACGTCCACCATCTGGTGGGCCTGCCGGTCGTAACCGCGGACGGTTCGGAGGTCGGGAGGCTGCGCGATATCCTTCAAACCGGGGCCAACGATGTCTTCGTAATCCGCCGGGATGGTGCCTCAGGGCCCAAGGAGTACCTGATTCCGGCCATGAAGGAATTCCTCGAGGTCGACCTGGCCGGAGGAAAGATCGTCCTGCGGCCGATTCCCGGGATGATTGAGGAATGAAGATCAGCATCTTGACCCTGTTTCCCCAGACCATCCGGGCCCCGCTTTCGGAGAGCATGATGAAACGGGCCCAGGACAAGGGCCTGCTGGATGTCAAGGTCGTCTACATCCGCGATTACGCCGCGGGGCGTCACCAGGTGACCGACGACTACCCTTACGGTGGCGGTGCCGGGCTGGTCATGAAACCGGAGCCGATCTTCGGTGCTCTCGAGGCCGCGCTGGGGATTTCTGTCGGGGCGGGCGGGGACTCGCTTCCCGAGGGAACTAGAGTCATCATGATGTGCCCCCAGGGAGAGCTTTTTAGCCAGCGCAAGGCCTGGGAGCTGTCCAAGGCGGAACACCTGCTCTTTATCTGCGGCCACTACGAGGGGGTCGACGAGCGGGTGAGGTCGGTTGTGACCGACGAGATCTCGATTGGCGACTACGTTTTGACCGGTGGTGAGCTGCCGGCCTTGGTTGTGACTGACGCCGTGGTCAGGCTCGTTCCCGGGGTGCTGGCCGGGGAATCGCCCCACAACGACTCTTTCGCCCATGGCATCCTGGAAGGGCCACAGTACACGCGCCCGCGAGAGTTTCGTGGCCTGGCCGTGCCTGAAATCCTGGTTTGCGGCCACCACGAGATGGTCCGTCTCTGGCGCCGCAAGGAAGGCCTGCGCCGGACCCGGCAGCGCCGTCCAGACCTCCTGCTGGGGAATCTTAGCGAGGAGGACCGGCGGTTGCTGGATGAGCTGGATCGGGAGGAGCGAGGCGAAGGAAACCGATACGGGCAGTAGCTTTAGGAAAAAAAGACTACGGGTTGTCATTCCAAATTTAGTATGCTATAATGCTGTGCGTCGAAGGGAGGGAACACTTACCATGAACCTGATTCGGATGATCGAACAGGAGCAGATCAAAAGCGATCTCCCGCAGTTCGGGCCGGGCGATACCGTCCGGGTGCACGTTAAGGTTAAAGAAGGTAATCGTGAGCGTATTCAGGCCTTCGAAGGCACCGTTATCGCTCGCAAGGGCGGCGGTGCTACCGAGACCTTCACCGTTCGCCGCGTGTCGTACGGCGTGGGCGTTGAGCGGACTTTTCCGGTCCACTCCCCCAAGCTGGACAAGATCGACGTGCTACGCAGGGGCCGCGTGCGCCGCGCCAAGCTTTACTACCTGCGTGGAGTCTCGGGCAAGGCCGCCAAGATTAAAGAGAAACGGTAGATTTGCATTGAGACTTTGCTTCTCGCCAAAGATAAAAAGATAAAAGGACTGACTAGCGGCAGTCCTTTTTTCATTCAGGGCCGCGCGCAAAGGCCATCCATGGGGTACGCGGCTCGCGCTTCAAGGAGGTATTTGTGGAGACTTCGTCGCCAAGGAAGGTGCTCAGGGAAGCGATTGAAACCATTGTAATCGCCCTGGTCTTAGCCTTTATAATCAGGTCATTCGTAGTCGAGACAATTCTTGTCGACGGTCCTTCAATGGAACCCAGCCTGCGTTCCGGGGAGCGTCTTCTGATCAACAAGTTCATCTACCGGTTTCGTCTGGCTCAAACCGGGGACGTGGTCGTCTTCAGGTACCCCGATGACCCGCGGCGCGACTTCATCAAGCGCGTGGTCGCCCATGAGGGTCAGATCGTCGAAATTAGGGGCGGGCAGGTGTACGTCGACGGTGTTCCCTTGAAAGAGGATTACCTGCTTGACCCGGGGCGCAGCGACTATCCCAAGACTAAAATTGCCCCTGAGGCGATTTTCGTCCTAGGGGACAACCGCAACAACTCCCAGGACAGCCGCTTTAACGCCGTTGGTCAAGTTCCGATGAAAAACGTGAAGGGAATGGCCTTCCTCCGCTTTTGGCCGGTAAGCCGTTTGAAGCTCCTGTAGCCGGCCTTGCGCCCGACTTACCTAAGCATTGGAGGTGATTCCGTGCCGGCACCCTGGTTTCCCGGGCACATGGCTAAGGCCCGCCGGGTGGTCTCGGAAAACCTAAAGATGGTCGACCTGGTGGTCGAGGTTCTCGACGCCCGGGCCCCGTTTTCGAGCCGCAACCCGCAAATCGACGATATTGTAGGAGACAAGCCGCGGGTCATCGCCCTGAATAAGGCTGACCTGGCCAATCCCAAGCTTACCCAGGCCTGGTCCGATTTCCTGCGCTCGCTTGGCTATCCGGCCGGTCCGGTCAACGGCGACAGCGGTGAGGGCATCGAGGCCATGCTCAGGGAAATTAGGCAACTTACCGACCAGAAGATCGCCCCGATCAGGGTTGAGGGTACGACTAACCTGGTCCGCCGGGTTAAGTCCAAGGTCAGCCTTATGCTGGTCGGCATCCCCAACGTCGGCAAGTCGTCGATTCTGAACCGGTTGGGCGATCGTGGCAGGCACTTCCGTGGGTACACCCCAATCCCGGAGAACCCCCTAGGGTATCCGCGTTATGGACGACAGGCCAACAAGTGGTATAAGAAGCTGGCCCGGACCGGAGCCCTGCCCGGAGTCACCCGGGGCCAGCAGTGGATCC
>JBGFRN010000190.1:0-8270 GCA_041695105.1 Bacillota bacterium
CTCCCTCGGAAATCCCCATACCATGCAGATCACCCTGGTCAAATTGGCGAGCGGGGTTGGAGCTGCCAACAACGTTGGTGCCAATACCTGGCGGTGGGTGGCTGACGTCGGTGGGATTACTCACGCCCAGGTGACCGCCTCTGGTGGCACCGGCCTGGCGACGAGCAACCTGGCCCTTCCGGCCAACAGCTCGCTAAAAACCGGCAATTACCGGGTGGTTTTGGGGGGAACTGGACCGTTCACTGTCGAATTACGCGATAGCACCGGGGCGATCCTTTACGGCACGGCCAGCGGCGTGGCCGCCGGCGGCACTGTGACGCTCAATGACGTCACCAGTGGCAATCCGCTCCTGACCGTCACCCTCCCGGCGGCTCCGGTGGCCGGCACGGCCAATATCGCGGTTCAAAACAATTTCCTTAGGTTTACCACCACCGGCTCACTCGACACTTCGACGACCGGCCCAACCCAAATCACCACTACCACTCCGGTAACCTTCACCCCACCCGGGGCCGCCACCCTGACGGTGACGCCGGACTTTTCCGCCGCGACCCAATTGGCGGCCAAGTCCTCGGCCCAAGTCAGCTACCGCAACGGCTATAAGATGGGCTCGCTGGAGTCGTTTTCGATCGACTCGTCCGGTGTCATCACCGGCATCTATAGCAACGACCTGACCCAGAAGATCGGCCAGGTGGCCCTGGCCAGCTTCGCCAACCCGGGTGGCCTTTTGAAGAAGGGCGAGAACCTCTACCAGGAGTCAAACAACTCTGGCCTCCGGCAGATCGGTGAATCTGGCGTGGGCGGCCGCGGCACGATCGCCCCGGCCAACCTCGAGATGTCAAACGTTGACCTCTCGTCTGAGTTCACCAACATGATCGTCACACAGCGAGGCTTCCAGGCCAACACCCGTGTCATCACCAGCTCCGACCAGATGCTCCAGGAACTGGTCAATCTGATCCGGTAAACCGGCGGTGAGTGTGAGGTAGAGACGTGATCAAGCTGACGCGGTTGGGCCCCGGAAAAAAAGAAATAATGGTCAACCCCGACCTGATTGAGGTCATTGAGATGACCCCCGATACGGTTGTCTCCCTGGCCAGCGGGAATAAGTTCCTGGTTCAGGAGCCTGCCGACGAGGTCAGGCGCAGGGTGATCCAGTTTCGGGCGGAAATCTTGGCCGCTCGCAAGACCGTTCCTTGCCGGGGTGTGGCTGAGACTGCCGAGGAGGGCAAGCGTTGAAAGATAAGGCTCTCATCAAGAACATCGTGCTGATCATCTTGGGTGGTATCCTGGTGATGGGCATTTCCGGCGGTGCCGCTTACTGGGCGGCCACCGCGGTGATTGCCAAGGCCGGGGGCGGCGCGGGGGCCAAAGCCGCTGATACCAAAAAAGAAGAGAAAAAAGAGGCTGGTGTCTTTTTGACGCTTCCCGAGATCACTACAAACCTGGCCGATCCCTCCGGCCGGCGGCTGATCAGGGTCAAGATTGACCTGGAGCTTTCGGATGAGAAGGCCAAGGCCGAGCTTGAAAAGAAACAAGCCCCGATGAAAGAGGTCATCCTATCGGTTCTGAGGTCAAAGACCGTGGCCGAAATCAACGGATCTGAGGGTTTGGAAGCCCTGACTAAGGAGCTGACCAGGAGAGTCGCCCCCCTGGTGACTCAAGGCAAACTGATGCATGTTTACGTTACCGACATAGCTACCCAATAGCAGAAGGATGTGGATCCTCTGGCTGAAATTCTCTCACAGTCGGAAATAGATTCCCTAATTCGGGCCATGGCCTCCGGCGATCTGGCTCCCAGCCAGCCACAGGCCACGGCCTCGAACGCTCCTTCAACCGCCCGTCCGGCTGAGTCCGGGACGCTGGACAAAAGGATTCGCGTCTATGACTTCCGCCGTCCCGACAAGTTCAGCAAGGATCAGCTCCGGACGCTCTCGATGGTCCACGATAACTTCACCAGATATCTCTCGACCTATTTCTCGGCTAACTTCCGCACGGCCTTTAGCCTATTTTTGACTTCGGTCGACCAGATGACCTACGGGGAGTTCACCCGAACCCTGTCGGAGCCGACCATCATGTCGATCTTCTCAATGCCCCCCTTGAAGGGCAACGCCATAATGGATATCAGCCCGTCAATCGCCTTTCCGATGATCGACCGCCTGCTCGGTGGGCATGGGCAGGGCCTAGAAAAACTGCGGCCGCTGACCGAAATCGAAAGCTCGGTTATGGAACGGGTGATTAAGGGCTTTCTTGACGCCCTGGCCGAGGCCTGGTGCAATATCATCGACACCAAGCCCCGGCTGGAGGCGGTGGAGACCAATCCGTCGTTCTCTCAGGTTGTACCGCCTAACGAAATCTGCGTCGGTATCCTGGTCGAGGTTAAGCTGGGCGAGCACAAGGGGCCGATCAGCCTCTGCGTCCCGTATATCATGATTGAGCCGGTGGTCAACCGTCTATCGGCGCACAACTGGTTCACCAGCGCCAAGCGCGAGAGCAGTCCAGCTTTTCTCACCGAACTCAACCGGCGCCTTTCCGATGCCTCGGTCTTGCTATCGGCCGTGCTCGGCGAGGTTGAGTTGACGGTCAGAGAGTTGATTGACCTTGAGGCTGGCGATGTTGTCCTCCTGAACCGGGCAGTCGACCAGGAGATCTCCCTGCTGGTAGGCAACCGTCCCAAATTTGCAGCCATACCGGGCACACTCAACGACCGCATGGCTCTGAGAGTTACTCAGATTCAGCTGTCGGAGGAGGATACTGATGAACAGTGACAACCTGAGTCAGGACGAGATTAATGCCTTGCTGGCCGAAATGACTTCCGGGAATCCGGTAATGGCCGGTTTTTCTCAAGACCAGATCGACCTGCTGCGCGACCGGCTCGGTCTGTCGCTAGCCGCGGGCGGGGAGGCCTTGAGCGTCCTGTTCGGTTCCCCGGTTTTCTTCGGAGTCAGAGACGTTCAGGTTAGAACCGCCGGGGAGACCGTTCCGTCTCTGGGACCGTTGGTCTGCGTCAGGGTGGATTTTGTCCAGGGCCTGAGCGGGACGGCTTACTTTGGTTTCCCCGAGGCCCATGCTCTGAAAATAGCTCAGATCTTGATGGGCGATGATTCAATCACCGATGTAGGCCCCGTCCCCCAGAGTTCCCTGGGCGAAGCGGTCGGCCAACTATTGGGCGCCGCCTGCACCAAACTGTCCCAAACTACCGGCACCAACCTGAGTTTTGCTCCACCGGAGGTCCTGGCCAGTTCGGAGGTTGGCAATGCCATCGGGTCAGAGTTCCCGGCCGAGGCCAACCTGGTTCGGGTGGATATCCAGATGGAGATCGACGGGAAAATGAGCACCGGCATCATTCTCCTGCTGCAGATGGGATTGGCCGAGGGTTTGGCTCCCTCGTTGAATCCAGCCCCCCCGCCCCCAACCCAGTTGGCGTCGACGCCCGCGACTATCCCTACCTCGCTGACCCGGGCAATTGAGGGGTTTGATCCGTCACCGCCGGCGGCTCCGACCTACCCGCCGCCCGCGGCGGCTTCGCGGGCACCGGTGGCCGTCCAAACTCCAAACTGGCAGGATCTCGGGCGGGGGATAACCCCGGCCGAAGCCCAGAACATCGAGCTGCTCCTGGATGTTCCCCTCCAGATCACGGTCGAACTGGGCCGGACCAGGCGCAAGATTCGCGATGTCCTGGCCATGGGGCCTGGTTCGGTGGTCGAGCTTGACCGCCTGGCCGGCGAGGCGGTGGACATCTTGGTCAACGGCAAGCTGATCGCCAAGGGTGAGGTCGTTGTGATCGACGAGAACTTCGGTGTCAGAATTACCGATATCGTCAGCCCGGCCGAAAGGGTGAGAAACCTATAGCCGGTCATACCGTCCTGGTGGTCGATGATGTTGCCTTCATGCGCGACATGCTTAAATCGATACTCCTGCTTGAGGGTTACCTGGTAGCCGGCGAGGCGACCAACGGCGATCAGGCCGTCGACCTCTACCGCCGGCTAAAGCCGGACCTGGTTCTGATGGATATTGTTATGCCCGTGATGGATGGGTTCGAGGCCGCCAAACAGATCAGGTTGATCGACCCCGGAGCCAGGATCGTCTTTTGTACGGCCCTGTCTCAAAAAGAGGCGGTGATCAAAGCGGTCGCTCACAAAGCCGCCGGTTTCGTCGCCAAACCCTTCACCCCCGACCGCGTGCTCGATGCTTTGAGAAAGGCCATGGCTTAAATGGGTAACATCTGGAACCTTACCATTCAGCTTCTGGAAGTGGTTTTTCTCTTTGGTTTGGTGCTTGCGCTGGCTTACGTATCTACCCGGTTCCTCGGCCGGAAGCTGATCAGTTTAGGGTCCAGCCGGCATTTGCGTTTGCTTGACCAACTCCCCCTTGGGTCGAACCGCTCGGTATTCCTGATTGAGGTCCAGGGCCGGGTATTTTTGGTCGGTTCGGCCGAAGGGGGCGTCTCGCTTCTGGGGACCTTCGACGACCCAGAAACGGTTAAGGCCATGGTTGAAGCAGTCCCGCCCGGTAACTCAGGTTCATTTAAAGCCAAGCTCGAGCAGCTTCTGTCCCGGGACAAGATCAACCGTTCCACCGGCGGCTCGGAGAGCGGGCCTGAGGTCAGCGATCTGCCCCCGGCGGTTAGAGACAGCCTGCGCCGGCTGAGGGAACTCAAAAGGAACGGTGAGCGTGATGACTAGCCGTGCCAGGATCATCCAGGGTCTGCTGGCCGCCCTGGCCCTGACGCTTGGCGTGGCCGCCGTGGCCTTGGCGGAGGTGCCGGGGGCCCCAGGAACCACCATCCCGATTCCCCGGATCCAGATTGGAGTCGACGGCGCTACCTCGCCCCGCGAGGTGGCCCAGAGCCTTCAAATCTTGTTGCTCCTCACAGTTCTTTCCCTGGCCCCAGCCATCTTGATCATGATGACTTCGTTCACCCGCATCATCGTGGTCCTGTCGTTTGTCAGGACGTCCCTCGGGACCCAGCAGATGCCTCCTAACCAGGTGTTGATCGGCCTGGCCCTGTTCCTGACCCTCTTCATTATGGCCCCGATTTGGAACCAGGTGAACACTAACGCCCTCCAGCCCTTCCTGGACGGCCAGATCGACCAGGAGGTAGCCATGGACCGGGCGGCAGCCCCGATCCGGGAGTTCATGCTGCGCCAGACCCGTGAGAAGGATCTGGCTCTTTTTGTTAAGCTCGGCGGTCAGGAGCTCCCCGAGAGGCCCGAAGACTTGTCGCTTAGCGTCATCGTTCCGGCTTTCGCCATCAGTGAATTAAAAACAGCCTTCCAAATCGGTTTTGTAATCTTTGTTCCTTTTATCGTCATCGATATGGTGGTGGCGAGCACCCTGATGTCGATGGGCATGATGATGCTCCCGCCAATGATGATCTCGCTGCCGTTCAAGATTTTACTCTTTGTTATGGTCGACGGGTGGCACCTGGTGATCAAATCGCTGGTAACCAGTTTCAGGTAGGGGTGAGGCTAAGTTGACCGAGGAAATGGTAATTACTTTGGGCCGGGAGGCACTCCTGACCGTCCTTTTGGTTGGCGCTCCGATCCTGGGGCTGGCCCTACTGGCCGGTCTGGCCGTCAGCGTCTTTCAGGCTACTACTCAGATCAACGAGCAATCCCTGACTTTTGTGCCTAAGATTATCGCCGTGCTGCTTTCGGTGATTTTTTTCGGGCCCTGGATGTTCTCCGTCCTGATAGACTTTACTATCGACCTTTATTCAAACATCCCCAGCTTTGCCCGCTGATCTATGGACGCATTGAGCGCGGCCCTCGTCAAATTTCCCGTTTTTTTGCTGCTAACTTTCCGGATCGGGGGCATCCTCTTTGTTTCCCCGGTCTTCGGAAGCCGTTACCTGCCGGCCCAGATGAAGGCTGGATTTAGCCTGCTTTTGGCTATGATCTTGCTTCCCCTGGTTCCGGCACCGGACCTGAGTGCTGACGTCACCCTCTACGGCTGGGCGGCCGAGGCCCTGAAGGAACTGGCGGTCGGGCTGATCCTGGGGTATGTGGCCAACCTGGTCTTGGTGGCCGTCCAGTTGGCCGGCGAGCTCCTGGACATCGAGGTAGGGTTTGCCATCGTTAATATCGTCGACCCGCACACTGGCCAGTCGGCTCCCTTGATCTCAAACTACCAACAACTCCTGGCCATGTTGGTTTTCTTGCTGACGAACTCGCACCATTACTTCTTGGCCGCCTTGGCCCGCAGTTTTGAGATCGTCCCGGTCGGCGGGGCCATTTTCGCGACCGAGCTGAACACGGCGGTGGTCAACCTCTTCGCCGGGCTTTTTGTGACCGCCGTAAAGCTGGCGGTGCCGGTCCTGGCTGCCCTATTTCTAACCAACGTCGCTCTGGGGGTGATGGCCAAGGCGGTGCCCCAAATGAACCTTTTTTCCGTCGGCCTCCCCCTAAAATTGGCTGTTGGCCTGGCCGCCCTGGCGGCCGGGATGCCCCTATTCATCAACCTGGTGGCCAAGTTCTTCGGCGAAATGCTAGCCGATTTGAGCAGCGTCATGGCCACTATGGGGCCGGCGGTGAGGTAGGGCTATGTGGCTGCAGCAGTTCGCCGGCGAGAAAACCGAACAGGCGACTCCGAAGCGCAGGGAGGAAGCCCGTAAGAAGGGCCAAGTGGCCAAATCGCCGGATCTGACCACCGCTTTGATCCTGCTCGGAGTGTTCCTGGCTATCAAAATTTCAGGACCAGGATCCTACCAGGTGATGGCCGATTATACCCGGCAGACCCTGTCTTCGTTCCCGCAGGGCGATTGGAGAATCGAGGACGTATCTAACCTTTTCAACGGCATGGTTTCGGTTTCGGTTCAGGCGGCGCTTCCGATCGCCCTGACTGCCTTAATGGTCGGTCTGATTGTCGATACCGCCCAGGTTGGATTCAATTTCACCATGTCAGGGCTCTCGATGGATTTCGGGCGCATCAACCCGGCTCACGGCTTAAAGCGGATGTTTTCCCGCAAGGCTCTGATAGACTTACTAAAGGCTATGGTCAAGGCCGGGCTGGTCGGCTGGATCATCTATTCATCTTCATTGCGAGATTACGATCAATTACAGGTCTTGGCCGGCATGGACCTGTCCGAGGCCTTTGCCCTGGTTGGCGGGATTACCATGGGGGCGCTTTGGAAGGTCGGCCTGGTCCTTTTGGTCCTGGCCGGATTCGATTACTGGTTCCAGCGGGCTGAGTTCGAGCGTTCCTTGATGATGTCCAAGCAGGAGATCAAGGAAGAGACCAAATCGACCGAGGGCGACCCGGCGGTCAGGGCTCGCATTCGCGAGCGCCAGCGAGCTATGGCCCGGCAGCGGATGATGCAGCAGGTTCCCAAGGCCGACGTGGTTGTGACCAACCCGATCCATTACGCCGTGGCGCTCAAGTATGAGGCCGGAAAGATGGAGGCTCCGGAGGTCTTGGCCAAGGGCCAGGGCTATATCGCCCAGAAGATCAAAGAGATCGCCATGGCCCACGGGGTCGAGGTGATCGAAAACCGGCCGCTGGCCCAGGCCTTATTCAAGTCGGTCGAGGCCGGCGAGACGATTCCTGGCGAGCTCTATCAGGCGGTGGCCGAAGTCCTGGCCTTTGTCTACAAGCTCAAGAAAAAGGCGCAGTGAGGTGAAAAGCTGTGGGTCGCGCGGCCGTATTACTGGCTGATTGGCTGAAGCACTCTGATATGCTGGTCGCCGTAGGGGTTCTGGCGGTCATCGCCATGATGATCATCCCAATGCCCACGGCCTTGCTCAGCTTTTTCCTGGTGATCAACCTGACCCTGTCGCTGATGATCCTATTGATTACCATGTATACCAAGGAACCGCTTCAGTTTTCGATCTTTCCATCGTTGTTGCTCCTGACCACCCTGTTCCGGCTGTCACTGAACGTTTCGACTAGCCGCCTGATTTTGCTTAACGGGGACGCTGGCGCGGTCATCGAGGGCTTCGGAAACTTCGTCGTCGGCGGCGACCCCGTGGTCGGGTTCATCGTATTCGTTATATTAGTCATCATCCAGTTCATCGTCATCACCCGGGGCGCCGAGCGCGTCGCCGAGGTCGCGGCGCGGTTTACCCTGGACGCCATGCCCGGAAAGCAGATGAGCATCGACGCTGATCTCAACGCCGGGGTTATCAACGACGCCGAGGCCCGGGCACGCCGGCGGGCGATTCAAAAAGAGGCTGATTTCTACGGGGCCATGGACGGTGCCTCAAAATTCGTCAAGGGCGATGCTATCGCTGGCATCATTATCGTCGTTGTTAACCTGATCGGTGGCTTCATTATGG